>CALMOR010000058.1:4934-5624 GCA_937872165.1 uncultured Burkholderiales bacterium
GTCCCGCGCCGTGCTGTACGCGAGCCGCGACGAGGACTTCGCCGCCGCGGCCCGTCGCGTGGCCGTCGAGACTCGCGACGCGATCGAACGCTGCCGGCCCCGACCCGCGGCCTAGCCCGCGAGGAAGGGTTCGACTTCGGCGAGCAGCAGGTCCGGCACTTCCTCGGGGATGAAGTGGCCGGCCGGCAACGCCTTGCCGGTCACCGTCGCCGAGCACTTGGCCCCCCAGTCCGCGAGCGGCGTGAAGAGGCGGCCGACGACGCCTCGCTCGCCCCACAGGACCAGCATCGGGCAGCGCACCACGACGCCGTCGGCATCGCTCGCGCGGTCGTGCACGAGGTCGATGGTGGACGCGGCGCGCAGGTCCTCGCAGCTGCCGTGCAGGCCTTCGGGCGAAGCCCAGCAACGATCGTATTCGGCCAGCGCCTCCGGTGCGTAGGTGGCGAGACCCGCTCCGGCATGACCGCCGAGGAAGAGCCGCAGGATCCACGGCGCGTTCGCGCCGAGCATGGTCTCCGGCAGCGGCGCCGGCTGCGTCAGCATGAACCAGTGCCAGTAGGCCTGTCCGAACGCGAAGCTCGTGCGCTCGTACATCGTCAGCGTCGGCGAGATGTCGATCACGCAGAGCTTATCGACCGCGTCCGGATGATCGCGCGCGAGGCGAGGCGCGCCGCGCGCGCCGCGATCGTG
>CALMOR010000058.1:5634-6990 GCA_937872165.1 uncultured Burkholderiales bacterium
GAGGAAGCGCTCGTGGCCGAGCGCCTTCATCAGCGCGATCAGGTCGTTCGCCATCACGCGCTTCGAATAGTTGGCGTGGTCCGCGGCGCCCACCGGCTTCGACGAGTCGCCGTAGCCGCGCAGGTCGGCGCACACGACGCGGTAGCGATCGACGAGACGCGGCGCGACCCGGTGCCAGATGACGTGGGTCTGTGGCAGGCCGTGGAGCAGCAGCAACGGCGGCAGCGACGCGTCGCGGCTCGCGCGCGCATGGATGCGGATGCCGTCGGCGACGTCGACGTCGCACGGGTCGAAGGCCTCGAAGCCGGGGAAGGCCTTCACGGCTCCGCCGCCTTCGATCCGGCCAGCGCGCGCAGCAGCAGACCGCCGAGCGCGTGCTGCACCGACTGCTCGCGGACCTGCTCGCGGTCGCCGTCGAAGTGCATCGTCTCGCTGGCCACCGGCTGCTCCATCTCGGCCCACGCGAAGCAGACGGTGCCGACCGGCTTGTCGCGCGTGCCGCCGCCCGGGCCGGCCACCCCGGTGATCGCGACCGCGATCTGCGCGCGGCTCTCGAGCAACGCGCCGTCGGCCATCGCGCGGGCGACTTCCTCGCTGACCGCGCCGTGCGTCTCGATCAGGTCGGCCGCGATGCCGAGCATCTCGACCTTCGCGTGGTTCGAATAGGTCACGAAGCCGCGCTCGAACCAGCCGGACGATCCCGCGATGTCGGTCATCGCGGCGGCCACGAGGCCGCCGGTGCACGACTCGGCCGCGGTCACCATGTAGTCGCGCGCGAGCAGCGCCCGGCCGAGTTGCGAAGCGAGACTGCGGATCGTGTCGTTCATCGAAGAGGGTCCGTGGTTCATCGGCGCAGCGCGAGCCACTCGAACGCGCGGCTCGCGACGGCCATCGTCAGCAGGCTGTAGAACGCGGCGATGAGATCGTCGCCCATCACGCCGAAGCCGGCCCATGCGCCGCTCTTGAAGCGACGCTCGAAACGACGGATGGGCGCGGGTTTGACGATGTCGAAGAAGCGGAAGATCGCGAAGGCGACGAGTTGCCAGGCCCATCCCCAGGGCGTGAACAGCAGCACGAGCCAGATCGCGACGATCTCGTCCCACACCATGCCGCCGGGGGCGGCCACGCCGAGGTCGCGGCCGGTGCGCGTGCACGCCCAGCAGCCGACGACGAAGCCGGACACCAGCACGAACGTCCAGGCGACGGGCGACAGCCACGGCGCCATCGCGACGAAGGTCGCCCAGCCGAACAGCGTCCCGAACGTGCCCGGCGCCTTCGTCGGCAAGCCGCTGCCGAAGCCGATCGCCAGCAGATGCGCGGGATGGGAGAACAGGACGCGCAGGTCGGGGTTCTTGC
>CALMOR010000058.1:7000-14008 GCA_937872165.1 uncultured Burkholderiales bacterium
TCGGGGTTCATGCGAAGTGGTCGAAGCCGCGCAGCGAACGGTCGTCGGCCACGAGGCCTTCGCTGCCGGCGAGCCGCAGACCCTTCGTCGTCGTCACGAAGCCGATGCGGGTCACGCGGGTCGACGTCGCGCGTCCCGCCCGCTCGACCGCTTCGCGTGCGGACGAAGGCGCGGTGAAGCACAGCTCGTAGTCGTCGCCGCCGGCCAGTGCGACGCGTCGACGAAGGCCCGGCTCGCCGCGTGCGACGGCCGCCGCGAGCGGCAGCGCGTCGACGTCGAGCGTGGCCCCGACGCCCGATGCCGCGAGCACGTGGCCGAGGTCCTGCGCGAGTCCGTCGGACACGTCGATGGCCGCGTGGGCGACGTCGCGCAACGCGACGCCGAGCGCGACGCGCGGCACGGGGCGTTCGAGCGCGAGGCGCGACATCGGGTCGACCGGCTCGCGGCCCGTCTTCATCGCGTTCAGCGCGAGCGCGGCGCTGCCCAGCGTGCCAGAGACCCAGACGTCGTCGCCGTCCCGTGCCGCCGAGCGGCGCAGCGCGCGGCCGTCGGGCACGTCACCGAACACCGTGATGCACAGGGTCAGCGGACCCCGTGTCGTGTCGCCGCCGACGAGCGCGCAATCGAAGCCCGACGCGCAGTCGAAGAGCCCGTCCGCGAAGGCGGCGAGCCATGCCTCGTCGACCGTCGGCAACGCGAGCGCGAGCGTGAAGGCGCGCGGACGCGCACCCATCGCGGCCAGGTCCGAGAGGTTGACCGCGAGCGCCTTCCATCCGAGCGATGCCGGATCGACGTCGTCGAAGAAGTGGCGGCCGGCGACCAGCATGTCGGTCGAGATCGCGAGCTCGTGGCCCGGTCGCGCAGCGAGCAGCGCGCAGTCGTCGCCGATGCCGAGGCTCGCCCGGCCGTCGGCGAGCGGCCGATCGAAGAAACGTGCGATCAATTCGAACTCGGTCATGGCGGGGCCGGCGACCGGAAGGGCCGCGCTCAGCGCGAGCGATCGCGAGGCCGGCTCTCGTGCGGCCGCAGATCGGCGCCGAGCTTGTCGAGCACGCCGTTGACGTACTTGAAGCCGTCGGTGCCGCCGAACGACTTGGCGACTTCGACGGCCTCGTTGATGACGACCCGGAACGGGATCTCGATCCGATGCGCCAGCTCGTAGGCGCCGATCAGCAGGACGCCGTGCTCGACCGGCGACAACTCGACGATGGGCCGGTCGAGGTGCGGACCGATCGCGGTCCGCAACGACGGCGCCTCGCGGATCGCGCCGTGCAGCAGCGCCTCGTAATGCTCGGCGTCCGCGCGTTCGAAGCCGGGCGTCTCGCGGATGTGCGCATCGATCGCACCGGCGTTCTCGCTGCCGGCGTCGCGCGACAGCAACCACTCGTAGAGGCCCTGCAGCGCGAACTCGCGCGAGCGACGACGTGCGCTCTTCGGCGGCCCCTTGCGGGCCGGCTTGGCCGGACCGCCGGACGGGTCGCCCGGTTCGATGGTGTCGTTCACGGAAGGATGCGATGGATGGGTTGGCTGTTCGACGAGCGACCGCGGGCGTGATCCGCCGCGCGACGTCGTCGGCATTGTGAGGGGCAGGCGCGCGAGACGTCGTCTCAGGTCGCGTCGGTCTCTTCGTCCTCGACCGCGAGGTCCTCGAGCCGACTCGCGAGGTTGGCCATCTCGACCGCCGCGCGCGCGGCATCGCGGCCCTTGCCGTCGGCCCGGGCATCGGCCTGCGCGTCGTCCTCGGTCGTCAGCACGCCGTTGGCGACCGGGATGTCGAAGCCGAGCGCGACCTTCGAGATGCCGGCCGCGCTCTCGTTCGCGACCAGCTCGAAGTGATAGGTCTCGCCGCGGATCACCGCGCCGAGCGCGACCAGCGCGTCGAACTGCTCGGCCTCGGCCATCTTCTGCAACGCGAACGGGATCTCGAGCGCGCCGGGCACGGTGGCGATCAGGATGTCCTCGGCCAGCACGCCGAGCGACAGCAACTCGTCGACGCAGGCGCGACGCAGTGCGAGGCAGACCGGCTCGTTGAAGCGCGCCTGCACGATGCCGATGCGCAGGTCGGCGCCGGCCAGGTCGGGAAGCAGGATCTCGACGGTCATCGGATGCGACCGCGGGTCGGCGAGGTCGGTGTCGAGCGGGTCATGGGTCGACGTAGCCGGCGACGCGCAGGTCGTAGCCCGCCATCGACGGCATCTTGCGCGGCTTGGCCAGGAGGCGCATGCGACCGACGCCCAGGTCGCGCAGGATCTGCGCGCCGATGCCGTAGGTGCGCAGGTCCATCTTGCGTTCGACGTGGGTCTCGCGGCAGACACCGGTGCGGTCGACCTCGGCGAGCGACGCGAACTGGCCGAACAACCGGTCGGCCGACTCGTTGCAGTTGAGCAGCACCAGCACGCCGGCCTCGGCCTTCGTGATCGCGTCGAGCGCGCGTGCCACGGTCCACGAGTGGGTCGACGTGCCGCCGTCGAGCATGTCGAGCAGCGACGTCGGCTCGTGCACGCGGACCAGCGACTCGCGCTCGGGGTCGATCGAGCCGTGCGTCAGCGCGATGTGCGCCGCGCCGCTCGGCAGGTCGCGATAGGCCACCGCGCGCAACGGTCCCTGCGCGGTCCGCACGGAACGTTCGGCGACGCGCTCGATCAGGCTCTCGTTGGCCGATCGATAGTGGATCAGGTCGGCGATGGTTCCGATCTTCAGGCCGTGCTGCTCGGCGAAGACCATCAGGTCCGGCAGGCGGGCCATCGTGCCGTCCTCGCGCAGGATCTCGCAGATGACCGATGCAGGCGCGGCGCCGGCCATCCGCGCGAGGTCGCATCCCGCCTCGGTGTGTCCGGCCCGCATCAGCACGCCCCCCTCCTCGGCGCGGATCGGGAAGACATGGCCGGGCTGCACGAGGTCCGACGGCTTCGCGTCCCTCGCGACCGCGGCCTCGATGGTGCGCGCGCGATCCGCGGCCGAGATGCCGGTGGTCACGCCTTCGGCGGCCTCGATCGACATCGTGAACTTGGTGCCGTAGCGCGTGCCGTTGGCGGCGGTCATCAGCGGCAGGTTGAGCTGACGGCAGCGCTCTTCGGTCAGCGTCAGGCAGATCAGGCCGCGGCCGAAGCGCGCCATGAAGTTGACCGCTTCGGGCGTGACGAATTCGGCCGCCAGCACGAGGTCGCCCTCGTTCTCGCGATCCTCCTCGTCGACCAGGATGACCATCCGACCGGCCGCCATCTCGGCGACGATCTCGGGGACCGGTGAGATGGTCGCGACGGGGGGCGACGACGGCGCGGACGAAGGGGCTGGATTGACGACGGTGAGCATGGAGCCTCCTCGGCGGGAGTTCGCGGGCGTCGCGAGAGCGCGCGAGGCCGGAACGCAAAGGGCTCTATTCTAGGCGCTCGGTCGATGCGGACGCCCCGGCCCGGACGACCACCCACTCTCGGAGGAAAGGACGGATGGCCACTTCGGTCTTCGACTCGCTGTCGCTGCGCGACTTCTTCGGCACCCCGGCGATGCGCGCGATCTTCGACGAGGGGGCGTTCATCGCGCGCTGCGTCGACGTCGAGACCGCGCTCGCGCGCGCCGAGGCCGCGCTGTCGCTCATCCCGGCCGATGCCGCGATCCGCATCACCGCGTCGGCCGACGCGTCGACCCTCGACCGCGAAGCCCTGCGCGCCGAGACCGCGCTCGTCGGGTATCCGGTCCTGCCCCTCGTGCGGCAGCTCGCCGCGCAATGCGGCGAGGCCGGCCGCTACCTGCACTGGGGCGCGACGACGCAGGACATCATGGACAGCGCGACGATGCTCCAGTGCCGCGACGCCGTCGCGCTGATCGGGTCGCAGCTCGACGACGTGCGGGCCGTGCTGGCCGATCTCGCGAGCCGTCACGCGGACACCGTGACCGCGGGCCGCACGCATCTCCAGCACGCGCTGCCGGTGACCTTCGGCTTCCGCTGCGCGGTGTGGGTCTCGGCGCTCGACCGGCATGCGGACCGGCTGCGACAGGCCGCGACGCGCGCGTTGATGGTCCAGTTCGGAGGTGCAGCCGGCACGCTCGCGTCGCTCGGCGACCGCGGCGACGGCCTCGCGGTGCGCGCGCGTCTGGCGGCCGAGCTCGGCTTGGCCGACCCGGGCATCACGTGGCACGTCGCACGCGACGGTCCGAACGAGCTCGTGTCGCTGCTCGCGGCGATCGGGGCGTCGCTCGGCAAGATCGCCGTCGACGTGATGACGATGGCGTCGTCGGAGTTCGGAGAGGTGGCCGAGCCGTTCGTGGCGGGCCGCGGCGGCAGTTCGACGATGCCGCAGAAACGCAATCCGATCTCGAGCGAGCTGATCCTCGCGGCGGCGAAGATGCTGCGCGAACGCGCGTCGACGATGCTGGACGCGATGCTGACCGACTTCGAACGGGCCACGGGCCCGTGGCATCTCGAGTGGAGCGCGCTGCCCGAGGCCTTCCTCCTCGCGGCCAGCGCGCTGCATCAGTCGGCGTTCCTGCTGCGCGGCATGACGGTCGACACGGAACGGATGCGGGCCAACCTCGGCCTGACCGGCGGGCTGATCGTCGCGGAGGCCGTGATGATGGGACTCGCGCCGGCGATCGGGCGTCAGCAGGCGCACGACGTCGTCGAGGAAGCCTGCGTCGCGGCGATCGCCGCGCGCTCGACGCTGTACGACGAGCTGCTGCGGCACGACGACATCGTCGCGGCGCTCGGTAGCGAGCGGCTGCGCGCGCTGACCGAGCCGTCCAACTATCTCGGCGCCGCCGCCGCGATGGCGCGCGATGTGGCCGGCCGGGCGAGGCCGTGACGCGTCGCCTCCGAAGAGAGGCCGTCGCCGTCTGCTTCGCCGCCGGCGTGGGCGCCGCGTCCGGCACGACCCCGCCCGATGCGCCGGTCCTGCTGCTCGGCGAGGTCCACGACAATCGCGTCCAGCACGAGCGGCGCCTCGACCTCTTCGAACGACTGCTCGCGGCCGGGGCGCGGCCCGCGCTGGTGATGGAACAGTTCGACCGCGAGCGCCAGCCGGAGATCGACGCGCTGCGCGACCGACTGCGGGCCTCGTCGCTCGATCCGGACGCGGGCGCGGACATGCTGATCGCACTCGCGGGTCCGCGCAGCGGATGGGACTGGAGCTTCTATCGCCCGTTCATCGCGCTGGCCCTGCGCTACGACCTCCCGATCGTCGCGGCCAACGTGTCGCGCGCCGATGCCGGCGATGTCATCGGCCGAGGGCTCGCCGCCAACGGCTTCGACGCGCGGGTCCCGTCGTCGATCGACGGCACGCTGTCCGCCGAGATCGAGGCCAGCCACTGCGGCCTGATCGACGCGGCGACCGCCCACCGCATGACGTCGGCGCAGGTCGCGCGCGACCAGTACATGGCGCGCATGGTCGACGCGCAGGCGGCGCGAGGCGTGGTGCTCCTCGCCGGCAACGGTCACGTGCGCCGGGACACCGGGGTCGCCAACTGGCTGTCCGCCGCGATCCGCGATCGCGCCGTCGCCATCGGATTCCTCGAGGAGGGCGACCCGTCGCAGGCTCGCTACGACCGCGTCTTCGTGACGCCCCGGCAACCGCGCGAGGATCCCTGCGCCAGGATGCGCCCGCCGCCGCTCCGCGGCGGGGCGGACTGACCGTCCTTCGAGACGATCGCTCGTCGTGTTGTCGTTCGTTATATCTTACGATACGTCTTAAGATATTTCAACGAACGCGGAGCCTCCGATGAATTCCCGTTTCTTCCAGCGCGGCCTCGGCCACCACTTCCACTTCGGCCGCCGTCATCATCGCGGCTTCCAGGGCTTCGGCTTCGGGCCGGGCCAGATGTTCAACGGCGACACCGGTCGCGGCAGCGGCGGCGTCGGCGCCGGCAGGAAACTCAACTCGAGCGACCTGCAGCTGCTGATCCTGTCGCTGCTCGCCGAGAAGCCGAGCCACGGCTACGAGATCATCGGGGCGCTCGACGCGCGCTCCAACGGCTACTACAGCCCGAGCCCCGGCATGGTCTATCCGGCCCTCACGTACATCGAGGAAATCGGATACGCGACGGTCACGGTCGAAGGCACGAAGAAGCGCTACGCCATCACGTCGGACGGCATCGCTCATCTGGAAGCGAACCGGTCGACGGTCGACACGCTGCTCGAACAGCTCGCGTGGATCGGCCAGCGGATGGAACAGGTCAAGCGCGCGTTCGGCGGTGCCGGCGACGGCACGGAAGACTTCGACGAGCCGCGACGCGAAGGACGCGGCCACGACTTCATGGTCGCGATCCGTCAGGCCCGCCGCAACCTCAAGGCGGCACTGGTCGCGAAGACGGGTGCATCGTCCGACGAGCAGCGGCGGATCGCCGAGGTCCTCGAACGCGCGGCCCGCGAGATCCGCGGCGAATGATGAACCGCGGCTCGCGCCCGTCGACAATCCCGTGACCGCTCCCGCCGCGCTCGCGCCGACGCGCTCGTTCGCAGCGATGCGGAACCCCGGGTTCCGCATGCACTTCGCCACCTACTTCCTGGCGATGATGGCGGACAACATCGAGCACGTCATCAGTTACTGGATGATGTTCCAGAAGTTCCATTCCCCGGCGCTCGGCGGTTTCGCGGTGATCTCCCACTGGCTGCCCTACCTGCTGTTCTCGGTGGCGGCCGGCGCGCTCGGCGACCGCTTCGACCCGCGCCGGCTGATCCAGATCGGCATGCTGATGTTCATGACGGCGTCGCTCGGCTGGGGTTACTTCTTCATCACCGACAGCCTGCGCATGTGGCAGGCGATGACGCTGCTGGTCCTGCACGGCTGCGCCGGCGTCCTCTGGAACACGTCGAGCCAGCTGCTGCTGCACGACATCGTCGAACCGGAACGACTTCCGAGCGGGGTGAGGCTGCTGGCCACCGCACGCTACCTCGGCATCCTCGTCGGACCCGGCGTCGGCGGCCTGATCATGCTGACGCTCGGACCGCGCCACGGCATCCTGCTCAACGCGACCTTCTACTTGCCGGTCGTCCTGTGGCTGTGGAAGGCGCCGTAC
>CALMOR010000059.1 GCA_937872165.1 uncultured Burkholderiales bacterium
GCCCGCCGTTGCCCGGGGCGACGTGCACGCGTTGCACGCGCGGCGACTGCGCGAGCTTCCAGGCCAGCGCGTGCTCGCGGCCGCCGGAGCCGACGACGAGGATCTTCAAGCGAGCTTCTCGGAAGCGGTCAGGCCGCGATGACCGCGGAGGTGTAGACCTCCTGCACGTCGTCGAGGCTCTCGAGCGCGTCGATCAGCTTCTGCATCCTCGCGGCGTCGTCGCCGGTGAAGACGACCTCGTTCAGCGGCTTCATCACGATCTCGGCCACCTCGGCCTTCAGTCCGGCCTTGTCGAAGGCGTCCTTCACGCCCGCGAAGTCGTGCGGGTCGCTGATTACCTCGACGCCGCCCTCGTCGTCGCTCTGCACGTCCTCCGCGCCCGCATCGAGCGCGATCTCCATTACCGCGTCCTCGGACGTGCCCGGCGCGAACAGGAATTGACCGCAATGCTTGAACAGGAAGGCGACCGAGCCGTCGGTGCCGAGGTTGCCGCCGAACTTGGCGAACGCGTGACGCACGTCGGCCACGGTGCGGACCTTGTTGTCGGTCATGCAGTCGACGACGACCGCCGCGCCCTGGATGCCGTAGCCCTCGTAGCGGATCTCTTCGTAGGCGACACCGTCGAGGTTGCCCGATCCGCGATCGACCGCGCGCTTGATGTTGTCGGCCGGCATGTTCTGCTCCTTGGCCTTGTCGATCGCGAGCCGCAGGCGCGGATTGGTCGCGACGTCGCCGCCGCCGAGTCGGGCGGCGACCGTGATCTCCTTGATCAGCCGCGTCCAGATGCGGCCCCGCTTCTCGTCCTGGCGACCCTTGCGGTGCTGGATGTTCGCCCACTTCGAATGTCCCGCCATGCGTCGTTCTCTTGAGGCGCGAAGAGGCGCCGTGTGATGGGTTCGGTCGTGCGTCGGAACGCGTCGCGTTCGGCTCCCTCGTCGGTCCCGCCCTTAGAATCGCACGTCCGTCGAGCGCACCTCCGTTCGACGAGACGAGCGCGAACGGGCCGGCATGAGACCGCGAGACGCGCGTCGCCGATACCGTCCGCACAGACGCCACGCGCTCCGTTTCGAGGGCGCGGATTTTATCATCAGGAAGGACCTGTCCATCATGCTCGAAGCGCTCCCCGTCGCCGTCGCCGAACCACCGTCGACGAGCGGAGCCGGCCCGTTCGGCATCCTTCCCGCGCTCGCCAATCGCCATGGGCTGGTCACCGGCGCGACCGGTACCGGCAAGACCGTCACGCTGCAACTGCTGGCCGAACGCTTCTCGAGGATCGGCGTGCCGGTCTTCGCGGCCGACGTCAAGGGCGACCTGTCGGGCATCGCGGAGGCCGGTCGTCCGTCGCCGAAGTTCGATGCGCGCGTCGCGAGCCTCGGCATCGACGCGCCGCCTTTCGACGCGTGCACGGTCACGTTCTGGGACGTGTTCGGCGAGAAGGGCCATCCGCTTCGCGCCACTGTCTCGGACCTCGGGCCGCTGCTGCTCGCCCGCATGCTGAATCTCAACGACACGCAGGAGGGCGTGCTGAACCTGGTCTTCAAGATCGCGGACGACAACGGGCTGTTGCTGCTCGACACGAAGGACCTGCGCTCGATGCTGCAATACGTGGGCGACAACGCGTCGACCTTCCAGACGCAGTACGGCAACGTCTCGGCCGCTTCGATCGGCGCGATCCAGCGCGGGCTGCAGTCGATCGAGACGCAGGGAGCGGACCGCTTCTTCGGCGAGCCGATGCTGAATCTCGACGACCTCATGCAGACCGACGAGAAGGGTCACGGCATCGTCAACCTGCTGGTCGCCGACCAGCTGATGAACGCGCCGAAGCTCTACGCGACCTTCCTGCTCTGGCTGCTGTCGGAACTGTTCGAGAAGCTGCCCGAGATCGGCGACCCGGACCGGCCGAAGCTGGTGTTCTTCTTCGACGAGGCGCACCTGCTCTTCACCGATGCGCCGAAGCCGTTGCTCGACAAGGTCGAGCAGGTGGTGCGTCTGATCCGCTCGAAAGGCGTCGGCATCTACTTCGTCACCCAGAACCCGCTCGACGTGCCCGACGCGGTGCTCGGTCAGCTCGGCAATCGCGTGCAGCACGCGCTGCGCGCCTTCACGCCGCGCGACCAGAAGGCGGTCAAGGCGGCGGCCACGACGATGCGGCCGAACCCCGGCCTCGACATCGAGGCCGCCATCGCGGAGCTCGGCGTCGGCGAGGCGCTCGTGTCCTTCCTCGACGAGAAGGGCAGGCCGCTGCCCACCGAACGCACGCAGGTGCTGCCGCCCGCGGGCCGGATCGGCGCGATCGACGACGGCGAGCGGAAGGCGCTGATGGCGACGTCGATCGTCGCCGGCGTCTACGAGAAGACGGTCGACCGCGAGTCGGCCTACGAGATCATCCGCGGGCGGCAGCAC
>CALMOR010000060.1:0-13794 GCA_937872165.1 uncultured Burkholderiales bacterium
GGACGGGACGCCGTATTTCGATTCTCGTGGAACGCCGGCAATGTCGACACGGCGCGGAGCGCGCCGAGGCCTATGCTCGTGGTGATCGAAGGGGGCCACGCGATCGAGGTCTGCACGCGTAGGGAGTGACCTTCGCACTCTCGATCCCACCGATCGAGCCGGTCCTGCATGGAGGCGGGATCGGCAACCGAGCGTTCCCGGTAGTCCTTGCTTGGACGTTATGCGAACACTGCGTACTCGACGCCTCGCGCGGCGTCCGCGGGCGACATGGGGGAACCTCGTCGCGGTCCATGCGAGCTCATGATCCGACGGAGAAGCGCGATCGACGCCACGCGACGTCGGCCATGCACTTCAAGGCGCCACGTCATCGGTCGCGGGGACGCTCGAGGTCACGGAGCACCGAGTACCACGTCTTCTCTGCGGCCGCCGCAATGTCGATGCAGGAGTCGGTAGAAGCGGGCGCCAGCCTGCGAGCCGCCGACCAGCGAGGCCGGACACGGGCGTGTCGGCAGCGGAGCTCTTGGAGGTCGGGGCGTCCTCGCGATCGAACCGGCCGGCACGATCGGCACCTGCGCCACCTCGTCGCCTGCCCTCACGGCCGCGACGTCACCGATCAGCGCGGTCCCCAGATGGACGTCAGGTCGGGCACCGAGTATTCCGAATCCTCGTGGGGCGCCCGCAGCGCGTCGACATACGCGCGGAGCTCTTCGAGATGCTCGACGATCAGCATGCGGCGCACGAAGTTCTCGAACTCGCGCTTGATCGACTCCTTGCCGACATCGATCCGCTGCCACTTGCCGTCGCTCGCCCGGATCGAGATCCGATAGGCGATCTGGATGTACTCGCCGTTGACCCGGAAGCTGTTGGACTTGTTGACGCGGTGACGGATGGTGCCCGCGTCGACCAGCGGCTGGTACGACGCCAGCAGATCCTTGTGAAGCAGCGCGCTCTTGCCGATCTTGCTGCGGTGGCGTGCCTTCATCGCCTCATACAGGGCCGAGTGGTCGCTGATGAAGCGTTCCAGAATCGACTGCCGCGACTCTTCGTTGTCCATGTTCATCCCTGAGCGAACCGACATTGCAGCAAGAACCATACCGCAATCTTTCATGCCCTTGTAGAGGCCTTGACTAGGATACAACGCTGCCTCGCTGCGGTTGCCGGTCGCTCGTCCGGCGCGCGACGATGGCGCCTGCGGTGAGGACGCGGGCGCTCGGGGCAACTGCAGGCGCCTTCCTGTCACGCGGCCACGGCCACCCGCATGCGCGTCATCGCGGCGGGCAGCGGGCAGGCCCGGGCCGGAACACATCCAGGCGGTTCGTTGCCGGCCGCAACGGTACCCGTTCTGCGACGGACGACTCGAGCAGGGTCCGCATCGGCTGTCCGCGCGGCACTGCCGGCAAGGTCATGCGTCGGCGGTTCGGGGGCACTGCCCACAAGGTCATGCATCGGCGGTCCGCGGGGCATCTGCAAACAGGGCATGCATCGAGCGTCCACGGGCGACGGCAGGCCGGATTCCTGCATCGGCTATTGGTGGGCGACGGCAGGGAGGGTTGGTATCGGCTGTCCGCGGGCCGCTACAGGTAAGGTCACGCGTCGGCTGTCCGCGGGCAGAACAGGTAGGGTCGGACGTCGGCTGTCCACGGGCCGCTACAGATAGGATGAGGCGTCGGCTGTCCACGGGCAGATACAGTAGGGGTCAGGCGTCGGCTGTCCGCGGGCAGAGACAGGCCGGGTCATGCATGGGGTGTCCGTAGGCGACGGCAGGAGGGTCATGCATCGGCTGTCCGCAGGCGATTGCAGGAGTTCGTGCATCGGCAGCCGGCCTCGACTGCAGGGAGGACATGCATCGTCAGCCGCTGGCGACAGGGGCAGCGTCGGTCGCACCGGGCGAGTCGTGGAGCCACGCGCGGAGTCGTGCAACTGCCGCAGACAAGCTCACGGCAGACGCCGGTCGTCGCCAGCGGCGTCGTCACCAGCGAACGGTCGGCGAGCATCTGCAACCGCCTCGCTTCGTCGCCGCGCGGACGCGAGGCAAGGTCCCCCGCCGGACGACAGTAGGCTAAGGCATCGGCAACAGCCTACAGCGACAGCAGGGTCGCGCGATCGGAGCAACAGCGAGAGCGCAGCGAGCGTACGCTTCAGGCCGGGAAGACGCCGGTCGACAGGTAGCGGTCGCCGCGGTCGCAGACGATGAAGGCAATCGTCGCGTTCTCGACCGTCGCCGCGACGCGCAGCGCGATGCACAGTGCGCCCGCCGCGGAGATGCCCGCGAAGATCCCTTCTTCGGCGGCCATGCGGCGCGCCATCGCTTCGGCATCGGACTGGCTGACGTTCTCGACCTGGTCGACGCGGGACGCGTCGAAGATCTTCGGCAGGTAGGCCTCCGGCCACTTGCGGATGCCGGGAATCTGCGAGCCCTCGTCCGGTTGAGCGCCAACGATGCGGATGGCGGGGTCCTGTTCCTTCAGATAGTGCGAGACGCCCATGATCGTGCCGGTCGTGCCCATGCTCGACACGAAGTGCGTCAGCGTCCCGCGCGTGTCGCGCCACAACTCGGGTCCCGTCGTCTCGTAGTGCGCCAGCGGGTTGTCGGGGTTGGCGAACTGGTCGAGGATCAGGCCCTTGCCCTCGCTCTGCATGCGTTCGGCGAGATCGCGCGCGTACTCCATGCCACCGTCCTTCGACGTCAGCACGATCTCGGCTCCGAACGCGCGCATGGTCTGCCGTCGTTCGATCGACAGGTGCTCCGGCATCACGAGCACCATCCGATAGCCGCGCATCGCCGCGGCCATCGCGAGCGCGATACCGGTGTTACCGCTGGTCGCCTCGATCAGCGTGTCTCCCGGCCTGATCGTGCCGCGCTCCTCGGCGCGGCGGATCATCGACAGCGCCGGCCGGTCCTTCACCGAACCGGCCGGGTTGTTGCCTTCGAGCTTGCCGAGGATGACGTTGCCGCGTCGTACGTTGTCGTCGCCCGGAATCCGCAACAGCTTCACGAGCGGCGTGTTACCGACCGTGTCCTCGAGCGTGGAATAGGCGACGGCGTTCGACTGGGATACGGCGGTGGACTGCATGAGGCCTGGACTCGCGGTGCGGGGGGACAGGCAGTTTAGCCACAATCGAACGTCGCCATCGCTAGGCCCAGGCGAGACCTATGCGAGGCCCCGCTCCGACATCGACGATGTCGCGAGCCACGAGCCACGAGCCACGAGCC
The DNA here is from genome assembly GCA_937872165.1 of uncultured Burkholderiales bacterium. Classification (GTDB taxonomy): domain Bacteria; phylum Pseudomonadota; class Gammaproteobacteria; order Burkholderiales; family Burkholderiaceae_D; genus CAHJXF01. The sequence goes on from CALMOR010000060.1 coordinate 3,215, forward strand.
ACGAGCCACGAGCCACGAGCGGCGACGCTCGCGGCTCGCCTCGGGGCGCCCGCTACTTCTTCGCGATCGACGGGTTGGCGCCGTCGGTCTTCTTCGACGCGGCCTTGGACGAGGCGGGGACAGCGTCCCCGCTCGCCTGGACGCCTTCCTTCGCGCGGCCGCCGACGGTGAGCCCGCCGCGCGAGAAGCCGGCCGCGTTCTTCTCGCCGACGCCCGCCACGCGGGTCTCGAAGTCGGACCAGTCCTTGAAGTTGCCGTGCTTGCGTTCGGCGAGGATCTTGGCCGACAGCGCGGGCCCGATGCCTTTGACGCTTTCGAGCTGCGACGAGTCGGCGCTGTTGACTTCGACCGCGGCCCAGGCGGACGCGGTCAGCGCGAAGAACGCGAAGAGCGCGGCGAGGAAGGGGGCGGCGGCTTTGCTGCGAGTGTTGAAGATCATGCGAATCTCCTTCGAAGTGAAGGCCTTCGGGAGTCGAAGGCGAGATTCGCATTCAACGGGTTCGCCGCTCGTCGATGAATCCGCCTCAAGGGCTACTTCACGCGGATGATGCTTCCGTGCTCGCCCGTCCAGCGATCCTGGTTCCGTCAGGGCGGCATCCGTCGGGCGATCTGCCGGAGATCGAAGTGCAGGACCTGGGCTCCTAACGCGGACAGGTCTCTTTCGTCGGTCGTCCGCATGAAGGCGAGGAACTCGTCGAGAGCCGCTACGGCCGACGCCCTGTTGCCATGGGACACGGCGCTGGCCAGCACGTCCAGCCGCGGAATGGCCTGCGCGACGAAGGACCGGGAGCTCTGTCCGAGATCGGGCCAACGCGATAGCTCGGCCCTGACCTCGTCGACCGTCGAGCCTTTCAGCACCGGCGCGGCGATCAGGACCGGGATACTCAGGTCGTAGAGTTCCGTCAACTGGGCATCGAGCTCGGGATATTCGATTTCCCTGCCTTCGCCGTCTACTACCGCGGCACATTCTTCGACCGCGCATCGCTCCGGGGGAACATAGCCCCGCACCTTCGCTTCCACGATGCCGGCGAGATGAGGAACGACGATCGTGAACGACGACATGAAACCCGGACGGATCGTCGCCGGCGCGGTTGCACCGTTTCCGGAGTAGATGGAACTGAATTCGAGCGCCAGACCTCCGGTTTCTTCGTTGCAGCTGAGTGCGAAGCCGGAAGGCGCATGCCCGAACGACGGATGCGTCCGATCGGGAATGATTCCGTCGGGAGACCGGATGACGAACGACACACTGCTGATGCCTTGGCGGGCGTCGGGACCGTTGCCGACCCGGTAGGTGTATTCGAAAGCGTCGTCGATAGTCGTTCGAATGGATGGCACGACCTTGTTGCTCGGTACGAGAACGTAGACCGCGGTTCGACCGTTGGCGTCCACATAGGAGAGGGGATAGTTCCCGTCGCCGTCGACCGTCGCGGCCGGCACCGATCGGACGAGGACGGCAAGAAGCGAAAAAAGGACGTATCGACCGGTCCTCGCCGCGACGCTGCTCAAGATGTGGATACCACCCATCGTCGCCTCCGATCCGGTCTCGTCTTCGACCCCGCTGTCGGCTCGTGCTCGTCGCCGCGCGCCGGACACCGCACCGACGCCCAGGCATGCGACGCGTCGGCGCCGCTCGGGAGTGGTCTGTCGGGCGGCGGCATCCTCAGCAGTTGGCCGCTGACGTGGGCAAGGCAGATCTGCCCGAGGCGGAGTGCCTTCGAAGGGCCGAAGTCGAAGCTCGTATTCAAGAGAACGGCTTGCCTAGAACAAATCCCCCGAAAGGGCTACTTGATCGGGATGTTGCAGGTGCAAGAGCGCCGCCACAGGATGCAGGTCTCCTGCCCTGTCGACAACGTCCGGTAATCCCGGTTTTGCAACTCTACGATCCCGAAACAAAATGAATAAATTGGCATCGATCCTCTTCTTGTTACTCCTTCCGACCGTCGAGTCCAAAGCACTGGACATCTCGGTGGTCGGCACTCCCACGACGTCGCCGTACATACCGAATTCCAAAGGCACAGCCCCTCATGTGGCCCTGCCGATTCAGTTGAAGTGGATCGACCCGCCCCCGGATTTCGTGGGATCCGATTTCGACATCTTTCTCGACGAAGGACTTTACACGTTCACGCGGGGCTACCCGACCATACCCCCTTTGGACGACGGGGGTCACGTGGGACACAACGAGAGAAATAGAGGAGGTGCCGAGATCAGCGACTCACCCACGTATCAGAGGGTTCGAACGTTACGCCTGACGTCGGGAGCGCCTCCCGAGGGCAGTATTTTTTATTTCTATCCGCCCGAAGTGTCGGGAACGTATCGCCTGGTCATGTCGTGCAGCCGTTGCGTCCACAATTCATATCTGAATCCTTCCATCGTAAACGTCGTCGTCAAGGTTCCCAATTTGGTCTCGCTCGATTCCGTGCCGAACAGTTGGCATCTGATCGGTAGCAATTCTCAACATCCCGATAATCACTACGGCACCGCGAGGACGTTGAGCTTCTTGACCGATGCGCGATCTCGGTGGAAAAACGTTTTCCCCAATGCACCCGAGTGGGCCATCAACGACCTTTCGCTGAAGTGGGGCGGTTTGTTCGAAACCGCTCGAGACGTGAAAACTAAGAAGCTGATCGAGTGGGCGCCGCCACATCATGATCACCGTCAGGGAACATCCATCGATATCGACCATTTCGCTGTGCCGGAAAGCGATAGGACCAAGCTGTTCTCTTTCCTCAGAGGGGACTTGACGAAGATAAGCGAGAGCCCGGAACGATCTGAACAGTTACCCACGGTACAGAAAGTCTATTACGGCACGGCGGGCCACTTTACTCACTACCATGTCGAGGTGCCACAATGACGATCTGTTACCGCGTTCTCCTACCCTTGCTTCTTGCCGTTTTCGCTCGATCAGCCGTAGCTGCGACGATAGACGAGCAGGGCAATTACCATCTCTCGTACATCGATGCCGGGGGTCGACCCGCGGAATATATCTTCGTGCCACGCAATAAGGTCGTCCCCTCCATCCAGACTGTGTTGAGCGATGGATTCGAATACACGTATAAGGTCAGTAACGCTGTTAGTGCCCGGCAGGGCATCTCGATCATTTCATTCATCGTGCCGTCGCCCGCCGGGATCGTCTTCGGTCGGACGAACCCCATGTTCGGAGAAGCGGCTCCCGGCTTTGGCTTCCGCTTTGCCAACAACTCCGAAGGCCTTGCAATAGACTTCAGCTCGATCTATCCCGTGGACGTCGCCGCGCCTCCGGTGACCATTCGGCCGGGGCAGACCTCTTCCTTCAAGATCACTGTTCCTTACTTGGCCGGGATCGTGGAAGCTAAGGTGTTCGGCTATGTGCCGTTCGACCGTTGTGCGCTGGAAGCCTGCTCGGCCGTACTGGATGACCAAGGAAATGAAATCGAGTATCCCGATCTGGACGCTCAGCTTTACGAATATTACGACTTGAATGTTCCCGTCTTGATTGCCGCACCACTCCTGACCGGCAAGACAGTGGCCACCATCAAGTCCGAGCTTTCACGATGGCCAGATCTGGGTCAATGCTCGCCGTCCTTCATCGTGCAGGCGACTTCGCGGTTGGATGCTTTGGCAAGTGCGGTCAATTTCAACAATAAGGCGTCCGCCAATGCGAGTCTCGAAGAATTCAATGCGTTCTTGACGACGGTGTCACAGGCTGACCTTTCTCCTTTAGGTGCCCAAATCCTACGCTTCGATCTCGCAGCGGTTGTGCGAGCATTCGAGTAGACGATCACGACCGACAACGATTTCCAGCAATGCGGATCGAGAGCGGTGGCGGCAGCAGGGATGCAGGGATGCAAAAACAAACAACCGCGAAACGCTTGGAGGAGGAAAGACAGGCCATCGGTTGACTTCGTGTGTTTCATTGCGAGCCAACGGGAAGTGTTGCTTGCCGTCATGTCTTTCCTCCGTGCCGGACGTTGCAGATCCACTGGAGGAAGTGACGATGATCAGGAATGACGAACCGCGTCGTGGATCTTTGGAAGCGGAGTCCATGGCTTGTCGCGATTTAACCGGACTACTACGCTTTTCCGCGTGTCGCGGCCGCCTCCCCCACCGGTCTCACCGTCACTCCCACCGTCAGCTCGTGCTCGCCGCCGCCGCGGATGATGCCGCTCAGCGGGCTGACATCGCCGAAGTCGCGGCCGATGGCGAGCGTCACGTGCGACGTCGACGGGATCACGTCGTTGGTCGGATCGAGGTCGAGCCACGTGGCCGACCCGTCGCGGGCCGGACACCAGACCGACGCCCATGCATGCGACGCGTCGGCGCCGATCAGTCGGGGTCGGCCGGGCGGCGGCATCGTCAGCAGGTAGCCGCTGACATAGCGCGCGGCGAGACCCAACGCGCGCAGGCCGCCGACCATCACGTGCGCGAAGTCCTGGCAGACGCCGCGTCTTTCGTTGAACGAATCGAGCACCGGCGTCGAGATGTCGGTGCTGTCGGCGTCGTAGCGGAAGTCGCGGTGGATGCGATGCATGAGGTCGATCGCGCCGGCGGCGACCGAACGGTCCGCGAGGAACGAGCTCGCGGCATAGCTGCCGAGCTCGCGATGGCGCGGGATGAACGGCGACGGATACGAGAATTCGCTCTCGGGCGCATGGCGGGCACCGGCCCGATACGCGAGGCGGGTCGCGACTTCTCGCCAGCCGCACGCCAGACTCGCGTCGAACCCGTCGAAGCGCGGACGCACGCGGACGCGGCTGACCGCCCGCACCGCGAGACGTGGATGCGGGACGTCGAGCGAGAAGTAGAAGCGGCTGTTGCCGAAGACATCGAGCATCGTGCGTTCGACGAAGGGCTTGGGTACGACCGCGATGCGGAAGCTGTCGAGCCGCTGACACGCCGATTCGGCCGGCCGCAGATACGCCACGTGGTGCGCGAGCGCGACCTCGCTCGCGTAGCGATAGGTCGTGTCGTGCATCACGTCGAGCACGGCCACCGCTTCGTCGTCGACGACGGCATTCACCGTGCGGTGGTGCGCCAAAGGTCGCCGACGATGCTGAAGTAGCGCATCGCGACGTCGGTGGAGAGCTTGCGGGCGAGCTCGGTCAGCCCGCGCGACATCCCGAGGGCCGCGCCGTGACCACCGGCCGCATCGCGTTCGACGAGTTCGGCGAGCGTGTAGCCGACACCGTCCTTCGGAAAGTGCGCGACCAGTTCGACCGCCGGCCCCGTGCCGGTGTCGGGCAGGCGTGCGACCTCGGCGCGCAGGCGCTCGACCATCGTCACCAGCGCGCGCGGATTCTCCTCGTCGAAGATCAGCAGGTCGAGCAGCGCCGCAAGCTCCTGCCGCCGTTGATACAGCGAGCGATAGGTGATGGTGCTGTCGAAGAGCCCGAGCACCAGTGCGAAGGCGCGCTCGCGTTCGCTCTGCAGCACGTCGTGTTCGAGCATCACGGTCATCGCGTTCGACATCGCGAGCAGGCGCTCGATCTGCCGGCCGATGGTGAGCAGGCGCCATCCGTCGTCGCGCGTCATGCGATCGGTCTGCGCGCCGGTGATCGCGTAGAGCTGCGTGCCGACGTGCTCGAGCGCCTCGCGCGCCATCGAGCCGGTGACCTTCTCGTCGGCCTGCGACGATCCGAGCCGGGCCTGGTAGTCCTCGACCATCGACGACACGAGCCGCCAGTGCTCGGGCGACAGCCGGTCGCGGATCTGGCCGGCGGCGCGCGCGAGCGCGTCGAGCGCGAAGCCGACGCCGCGGTTGTCCTCGCTGTCCGGCAGCCCCGCGATCAGCGCCCGCTCGAAGACGCGGGGCGCCATGCCGGGCGACGGCACCGCACGCGCGACCAGGCCCGCGGCCACGCACAGCTCGCGCACCGCGTCGAAGAACGACCGCGGCAGCGAGTCGTCGGCCGGCAGGCGATTGAGCACGAGGCGCGTGAGCCGCACGCCGTACTCGGCGCGCTCGGTATAGCGGCCCATCCAGAACAGGTTCTCGGCCGCGCGGCTCGAGACCGGCCGCGACCGCGTGGTCCGCGCCGCGACGAGTTCCTCGGGCTGCAGCTTGGCGGGCAGCATCGAGAACTCGTTGATCGGTCCTTCCGTACGCACCCACGTGTCGAGGCTCGAGCCGCCGCGCTGCATCGACACGATCTGGCGGTCGCGGCTGGCGATGCGCGCGAGCGCGCCGGGGAAGACGTGCCAGGTCTTGGTCGCACCCGCGATCACCGGGGACGTCGACGCGGAGTTCGGCGCCTCGGCGATCGCGAAGACGCGCAGCATCGCCGCGCGCGGCACGATGCGGCCGCCGTTCCAGGTCGGGGCCTGCGACAGCGGCAGGTGGCCCTGCACGGTGTAGGCGTCGGGGTCCGCGTCGATGCGCTTGCGCCAGGTTTCGAGTTGCGCGGCGGTCGCCGCCGCGCCGATCAACGGCTCGAAGCCGGGACGACCGGTCGTGCCCGGATAGGTCGGCTTGACGACGCGCTGCGCGAGTTCGGGCGCGGCCTCCTCGCGCGCGGTCGCCTCGCCGCACCACCACGACGACAGCGACGGCAGCAACAGACCCTTGCCGAGCAGGCGTCGCGCGATGGCCGGCAGGAAGCCGTTCAGCGCGGGCGACTCGAGGAAGCCGCAGCCGAGCGCGTTGGCGACCAGCACGTGCCGCCCGCGGATCGCCTGGATCAGCCCGGGCACGCCGATGGTCGACTCGGGACGCAGCTCGACCGGGTCGCAGAAGTCGTCGTCGAGGCGACGCAGGATGCCGTGCACGCGCTCGAGTCCGCGCAGCGTCTTCAGGTAGACGCGCTCGTCGCGGACCGTGAGGTCGGACCCTTCGACGAGCGGCAGCCCCAGGTAGCGGGCCAGGTAGGCGTGCTCGAAGTAGGTCTCGTTGTACGGGCCCGGGGTCAGCAGCACGATGCGCGGCACGCGTTCGCGTCCTTCGCCGCCGGTCTCGAGACGCAGCCGCTGCAGGTGGCTGTCGGTCGCGTCGCGGGGCGCGGGCTCGTCGAACATCGTGTCCGCCTCGCGCTGCACGAGCGCCTCGAGCATGTCGACGAGACGTCGATAGCTCGCGGCCAGGTGCTGCACCTGCAGGTCGCCGAACGCTTCGGGGAAGAGGCGCGAGATCGTGAGGCGGTTCTCGAGCGCGTAGCCGAGACCCGACGGCGCCTGCGTCCGCTGCGACACCACGCTCCATCGACCGTCGGCTCCGCGACCGAGGTCGAAGGCGACGATGTGCAGCCGCACGTCGCCCGGCACGTCGACCCCGTGCATCTCGCGCAGATAGGCCGGATGGCCGTGCACGAGCGCCGACGGCACGAGGCCCTCGGCGACGAGCTGCTGCGGGCCGTACGCGTCGCAGACGATGGCGTCCAGCAACGCCGCGCGCTGCGCGACGCCGGCCTCGATGGCGCGCCACTCGTCGTCCTCGACCACGAACGGCAGCAGGTCGAGCGACCATGGACGCGGCGGTCCCTCGTCGGCATACACCGTGTAGGTCATGCCGTTCTCGTGGACCTGCCGCTGCACCACCTCCTGTCGACGATCGAGATCGGCGAAGCCGTCGGCCCCGAGCAGGTCGAAGAAGCGACGCCACGACGGGCGCAGCCGGCCGTCGTGGCCGCGCAGCTCGTCGAAGTGTCCTTCGCGCGGCGGCAGCGCCAGGCGATCGGCGATGGCCGACGCATCGAGGAACGGTTCCGACCGGAAAAGCGATTGCGGCACGGGTGTTCCGGATGCGGAAGGGGACGGGAAGTCGGGCGGCAAGTAATCGCCTTACGGCCGTCGCAGGTCGAGCGTGACCGGATACTCGGGGCTCGGCGTGGTGGGCGCGATCACGAACCGTCCCGGCGTGTGGCCGATCTTGAAGAAGCGCGCGAGGCGTCGGCTCTCGGCCTCGTACGCGTTGACCGGGAAGGTGTCGTAGTTGCGGCCGCCCGGATGCGCGACGTGATAGCGGCAACCGCCGACCGACTTCTCGCTCGTGGTATCGACGATGTCGAGGACCAGCGGCGCGTCGACGCCGAGCGTCGGATGCAGCGCCGACGGCGGCGACCATGCGCGATAGCGCACGCCGGCCACGAACTCGCCGGTGCGCGCGGTCGGGGTCAACGGCAGCGCGCGCCCGTTGATCGCGATCGCGAGTCGCGGATCGGTGAGTCCGTCGACGATGACCTCGAGCCGTTCGACCGACGAGTCGACATAGCGCGCGGTGGCGCCGTTGACCGTCTGCTCGGCCAGCACGTGCCAGGGTTCGAGCGCGGCCCGCAGCGTGATGTGCACGCCGGCCGCGGTGAACTCGCCGGCGAGCGGAAAGCGGAACTCGAAGTGCGGCGCGAACCACGACGCGTCGAACGGATGGCCGGCCTCGACGAGCTCGGCCATCACGGTCTCGAAGTCGGCACGCACGAAGGTCGACAGCATGAAGCGGTCGTGCAGTCCACTGCCCCAGCGCATCAGCGGCGCGCCGTACGGCGTCTTCCAGAAGCGCGCGACCATCGCGCGAAGCAGCAGCTGCTGCGCGAGGCTCATCTGCGCGTGCGGCGGCATCTCGAACGCGCGCAACTCCAGCAGGCCGAGACGGCCGGTAGGCCCTTCGGGCGAATACAGCTTGTCGATGCAGAACTCCGAGCGGTGCGTGTTGCCGGTCACGTCGGCGAGGATGTTGCGCAACGCGCGGTCGACCATCCACGGCGTCGCGTACGGCTCCTCGCCGCCCGGCACGACCACCTTCGCGCGATGCACGACGCCTTCGGGTTGCTGCGCGGCGACCTGCCGTCGCACCTCGGCGAACGCGATCTCGAGTTCGTAGAGCTGGTCGTCGCGAGCCTCGTCGACGCGCGGCGCCTGGCTCGTCGGGCCGATGAACATGCCCGAGAAGAGATACGACAGCGACGGATGGTTGTGCCAATAGCCGACGAGGCTCGTCAGCAGCAGCGGGTTGCGCAGGAACGGACTGTCGGCGGGCGTCGCGCCGCCCATCACGAAGTGGTTGCCGCCGCCGGTGCCCATGTGCTTGCCGTCGACCATGAACTTCTCGGTCGACAGCCGCGTCTCGTGCGCGGTGCGGTAGAGGAAGTCGGTGTGGTCGACCAGCTCGGACCAGTTCGACGCGGGATGGATGTTGACCTCGATCACGCCCGGGTCGGGCGTGACCTGCAGCATCTTCACGCGCGGATCGCGCGGCGGCAGGTAGCCTTCGAGCACCAGCGACAGGCCGAGCGGACGCGCGACCGACTCGATGCCGGCGACGAGCTCGAGATAGCGCTCGACGTCGGCGACCGGCGGCATGAAGACGCGCAGGCGTCCGCCACGCAGCTCGACGCAGAGCGCGGTGCGCACGACCCAGGCCGCCGACTTGCCGACGGCGATCGGGTCGACCGCCTTCGCGTCGCTCGCGGCCTTCGCCTTCACGAGGTCGGCCGCGCCGTCGATCTTCGTCTTCACGGCCGCGATACGCGACGCCAGCGCGGCGAACGAAGGCAGCGGTCCGCGCTGCTCCGACGGATCGCGCGGGATGAGGTAGGGGTACTCCTTCGGCTCGACCCACGGCAACGTGTCGAGCGGCAGGCGATAGCCCATCGCGGACTCGCCGGGCGTGAGCTTCAACGCGGCGGCGCGGATCGGCCACGCGCTCGTGACCCAGCCGCTGGTCGCGCCGCCGACCGGATGCGTGAGGTCCTCGGCGCGGGCGAGCGGCAGCACGAAGCCGACCGGCACCGCCGCGGGCGAAGGAAGCGGCTTCTTCGCGGCTTTCTTCCGCTCGACCTCGCGATTGACCGGAAGCCGGTCGACGCGCCACGTGTCCTGGAACTCGTCCTCGTAGGCCGCGATGACATGGTCCGGCGCAAGCCTGAACGCCTGCGCGATACCGGCCACGAGGCGGGCCGCATCGTCGATGGTCCAGCCCTTCGCCTTCGCGCGGGCCTCGTTGCGGGCCTCACCGCGCGCCTCGCCCTCGTCGTCGGCGAAGTCGTCGTCGAACACGCCGCGGTCCGAGACGCACGGTTCGCCGTCGAGCCGCCACAACGCCGACAGCGCCCAGCGCGGCAACGGCTCTCCCGGATACCACTTGCCCTGGCCGAAGTGCATGAAGCCGTTCGGCCCGTAGCGTTCGACGAGCTTCGGCAGCAGCCGCAACGCGTAGTCGCGCTTGGTCGGGCCGAGCGCATCGGTGTTCCATTCGCCCGCGTCGCGGTTCGCGATCGCGACGAAGGTGGGCTCGCCGCCCTGCGTGAGACGGACGTCCATCGCCTGCAGGGTCGCGTCGACCTTCGCGCCGAGCGCGTCGATCGCGCTCCACTGCGCCGGCGTGTACGGCAACGTGACGCGCGGCGACTCGAAGGTACGCGTGACCTTCATCGTGTGATGGAAGTCGACGTTGCTCGGGCTGACCAGGCCCGACACCGGCGCCGCGCTGCCGGGCTCCGGGGTCGCCGCGAGCGGGATGTGGCCCTCGCCGGCGAGCAGTCCGGACGTGGGATCGAGCCCGATCCATCCCGCACCCGGCAGGTAGACCTCGCACCACGCGTGCAGGTCGGTGAAGTCGCTTTCCGCGCCCGACGGTCCGTCGAGCGACTTCACGTCGGGCCGCAGCTGGATCAGGT
>CALMOR010000060.1:13804-18307 GCA_937872165.1 uncultured Burkholderiales bacterium
GGATCAGGTAGCCCGACACGAAGCGGGCCGCGAGCCCGAGATGGCGGAGCGCCTGGACCAGCAGCCAGCCGGTGTCGCGACACGAGCCGGCCGCCGAGACCAGCGTCTCCTCCGGCGTCTGCACGCCGGGCTCCATGCGGATCAGGTAGCGGATGTCCTGCTGCAGCCGCTGGTTGATGCGCACGAGGAAATCGATGGTTCGCTCCTTCGCGCCCTTGCGGGTCGCCATGCTCGCGACGAAGGTCGCGAAGCGCGGCGTGTCGTCGAGGCGCGCGAGGTAGGGCGCGAGCTCGCGGGCCAGCGTCTCGTCGTAGCGGAACGGGAAGTACTCGGCCCAGTCCTCGAGAAAGAAGTCGAACGGGTTGTAGACCGCCATCTCGGCGACGAGGTCGACCGTCACGCGGAAGTGGTCCGTGAGATCGGGGAAGACCAGCCGTGCCTGGTAGTTGGCGAACGGGTCCTGCTGCCAGTTGACGAAGTGCTGGGTCGGCGAGATCGACAGCGAGTACGACAGGATCGGCGTGCGGCAATGCGGGGCGGGGCGCAGGCGGACCACCTGCGGACCGAGCGCGACGAGCCGGTCGTAGCGGTAGTCGGTGACGTGCGTCAGCGCAACATGGATAGCCAACGCGAGCTCCTGGTGATGGGGACGTCCCGTGCGCCGGGGACGAGGGCCGTGTCGATCGTGGCTGCGCGCGGATTCATCGGGCCGCCGTGCCGGCGCTCAGGAATTCCACACGAGGAAGTTGCCGCTGATGCGGCCGCCGAGATCGTTGACGCGTTCGAGGAAGTTGGTGAGCCAGGCGTGCAGGCCGGTCTGCAGGATGTCGTCGATGCGGCCGAACTCGAGTTCGGCCCGCAGCATCCCGGCCCGCCGCTCGGTGTCGTGCGACTGCGCGTTGCCGACGTTGGCGAGGTTCTGCACCACCTCGTTGATGCACGCCGACAGCGAGCGCGGCATGTCGCCGCGCAGGATCATCAGCTCGGCGACGCGGGCCGGCGTGATCAGGTCGCTGTAGACCTTGCGATAGATCTCGAACGCGGACACCGAGCGCAGCACCGCGGCCCAGTAGTAGAAGTCGCCGTGCGACGCGGCGAGCTCGCCGGCCTTCGCATCGTTGCGCTCGACCGCGGTCGGCTCGATCAGCTGTCCGGCTTCGGCCATGCCGTGGTACTTGACGTCGAGCAGGCGGGCCGTGTTGTCGGCGCGTTCGAGGAAGGTGCCCATGCGCGCGAAGTGGAAGGCCTCGTCCTTCAGCATCGTGCCGATCATCACGCCGCGCGACAGGTGCGACCGGAACTTGACCCATTCGAAGAACTCGGTCGGATCGCGCTCGATCGTCTTGCCGGTGAGAAGGCTGTTGAGCTCGAGCCAGGTCGTGTTCGACGTTTCCCAGAACTCGGTCGTCAACGAGCCGCGCACGGCGCGCGCGTTCTCGCGCGCGCGCTTGATGCACGAGTAGATCGACGACGCGTTCGACGGGTCGCGCGCCATGAAGTCGATCACCGACCGCGCGGTGATGCGGTCGTGCGCCTTGTCGTAGAACGGCTGCAGCTCCGAGATGCCGAGCAATGCGCGCCATCCTTCCTCGGCGTTGCGTTCGGACTGCGGCAGCAGCGACGTCTGATAGTTGACGTCGAGCATGCGCGCGGTGTTCTCGGCCCGCTCGACGTAGCGGGCCATCCAGAAGAGGTGATCGGCGGTGCGGGAGAGCATCGGTGGTCAGGGTCGCCGAGGCGACGATGCGAATCCGGTGACTTCCACCGAGCGGAGCCCGCGACGACGATGCGGGATTCCCGCCTTCGCGGAAACGACGGATGCGATGGGCCGACCCATCAATCCTCCAGCACCCAGGTGTCCTTCGTGCCGCCGCCCTGCGACGAGTTGACGACGAGCGACCCGTCGCGCAACGCGACGCGCGTCAGGCCGCCGGGCACCATCGACACGCCGTGGCCCGACAGCACGAACGGCCGCAGGTCGATGTGGCGCGGCGCGATGCCGGCGTCGACGTAGGTCGGGCAGGCGGACAGCGCCAGCGTCGGCTGCGCGATGTACTTGTCGGGCTCGGCGACGAGCGCGCGACGGAAGTCCTCGATCTCGCGCGCGTCGGCCGCGGGGCCGACCAGCATCCCGTAGCCGCCCGCTCCGTGGATCTCCTTGACGACGAGCTCGGACAGATGCGCGAGCGTGTACGCGAGGTCCTCGGCCTTGCCGCACTGATAGGTCGGCACGTTCGACAGGATCGCGTCCTCGCCGAGATAGAAGCGGATCATGTCGGGCACGTACGGATAGATCGACTTGTCGTCCGCGATGCCGGTGCCGATCGCGTTGGCGAGCGTCACGTTGCCGGCCTGATACGCGCGCAGCAGGCCCTTGGTGCCGAGCGCCGAGTCGGCCCTGAACGCGAGCGGGTCGAGGAAGTCGTCGTCGATGCGGCGATAGATCACGTCGACGCGCTGCGGTCCCTGCGTCGTGCGCATGAAGACCTGCTCGTCCTCGACGAAGAGGTCGGGCCCCTCGACCAGCTCGACGCCCATCTGCTGCGCGAGGAAGGCGTGCTCGAAGTAGGCCGAGTTGTACATGCCGGGCGTCATCACGACGACGGTCGGATCGGTCACGCCCTTCGGCGCCACCGCGCGCAGGCTGTCGAGCAGCAGGTCGGGATAGTGGGCGACCGGCGCGACGCGATTCATCGCGAAGAGATCGGGAAAGAGCCGCATCATCATCTTGCGGTTCTCGAGCATGTACGACACGCCCGACGGCACGCGCAGGTTGTCCTCGAGCACGAAGAACTCGCCTTCGCCCGCCGCGTTGCCGACGCGCACGACGTCGATGCCCGCGATGTGCGCATAGATGTCGTTGGGCACCGCGACGCCCTTCATCTCGGGACGGTATTGCGAGTTCGACAGGATGCGATCGGTGGGCACGATGCCGGCCTCGAGGATGGCCTGCTCGTGATAGACGTCGTGGATGAAGCGGTTGAGCGCCGTCACGCGCTGCCGCAGGCCGGCCTGCAGCGTGCGCCAGTCGGACGCCGGGATGATGCGCGGGATGATGTCGAAGGGGATCGTGCGTTCGGTGCCGCCGCCTCCTTCGTCGAGGTCGCCGTAGACCGCGAACGTGATGCCGACGCGACGGAAGATGAGTTCGCTCTCGGTCCGCTTGTCGGCGATCGCGTCGTTGCCCTGACGATCGAGCCACGACTTGAAGGCCGTGTAGTGCGGACGCACGACGGTGGTCGCGTCGGTCATCTCGTCGAAGAATTTGGCGGGCATGGTCAGCGGTCGGTCAACGGGATCGGGACTCTACGCGGCAGGTGACGGCGCGGACGACGGCGGTAGCGACGCCGCGATCCGGCCGCCTCGCACGGCGGCGCACGTCCGATCGCATCGGTGTCGTCTCCTCATGGTGGCGTGGTCAGCCCGACGGCGCGCACGTCGATGCGGGTTCGCGTTGCTGTCGATGCGCCCGCTCCTTCGATCGAGTTTAGCAAGAAGCAAGCCCATGGAGTCCGCGCTCGGCGCTCGGCGATGTCGTCGATCATCGCCCGCAGCACGCCGATCGACGACGAGGCGCCTCGTCGTCGATCGTATAGCACGCGCGCACCGGCGCGGCCACGCGGTCCCCGTCCGCCGCGCTGCGCGACGCGACGAGACGACGACGATCGGCCGGCCCTTCGACACGCGCCCCGATCGCCACCCTCGACGAGACCCGGCGCGGTCGGAGGCATCGCTCGCGTGCCGTCGACGGCCGCCGACCGCCACCACGGTCCTGAAGAGCGCTCGGACATCGATGCGTGCATGCACGCCGCCGTCGCATGGTGCATGCCCCGCGCATGGACGGGGCGCCTCGGTGGGAAGACGGCCGGGGCGTTCGAGCAGTTGGGGTCCGCCGCGCCGCGACCCTTCGCCGAGCGATAGCCGCGCGGCCCGGGTCCAGCGCGGGACGCAAGTCCCTCGTGCGGTCCACCGGCTCGTCAGTACAGCCGGATCGCTCCGTCGAAGTACCACGTGCGGCGGATCTCGACGACGTCGTAGTCGCGCGCCAGCGCGGGCGGGAAGGCCGGGTAGTTCGCATGGCTCTGCACGATGCGCCGGATCGCTTCGTCGACGTCGGTCGAGCCGCTGGAGACGAAGATCGTCACGGACTCGACCGATCCGTCGGCGCGGACGGCCATCGTCACGACGGGATCGGTGTGAGGGCGACTCGCGAGATCGCGGACCTGCTCCAGCGGCGTATTGAACTGGATCTTCCGGGCCAGGGCTTCGGCATAGAGGACGAGTTCGGCATTGGGGTCGGCGCGTCCGAAGAGCCGTCCGCGCCGCGCGCTGCTCCACGAATAGGCGCGCGGGTCGGGCGGCCGCACCGGCGTCGCGGCCGCCGCGCGTTGCGCCGCTTCCGCATCGAGCTGCCGACCGATGGCCCGCAGCACCGCTTCCCGATGATCGGCTTCCGCCTTCGCGGTTTGCAGGCGCTCGGCCTCCTGCCGTTCGGTCTCGAGG
>CALMOR010000061.1:0-2132 GCA_937872165.1 uncultured Burkholderiales bacterium
GATCCCGACGTGCCGCAGTTCCCCGACGTCGAGACCGTCGACGCACGATCGAAGGCGACGCGCGCGGTGCTGCTGCCCGACCGCTGGTGTGCGATCGGTTACGCAACCGGACGTCGCGAGGTCTTCCGCGTGTGGGGCAACCGCGTTCCCGACGAGTTGCTGCTGTCGCCGGACTGGCTCGCGAACGACGACGCCGAAGCGCTGCTCGGCGGCGACCGCGCGTGGATGGTCGACTTCGACGCGGCGGTCGCGAACGGCATGGCGCTCGAGGTCACGCAGGCCGCCGTCGACGCGACGGCGCGGCAGGGCCAGGCGCCCCGCTTCGTGCTGGCGACCGACACGATCGAGCGTCTCGTCGTCTTCGGGCTCGAATGGACCCGGAGCCCCGACGACAGCGTCGCCGCGTTCGCCGCGCTGCTGGCCGCGCATCGCGACTCGAGCGGCTTCGGCTTCCTGCCGCTCGGCACCCCGACCAACAACACCGATGCGACGCCATCGGGCTACAGCCCGAACGAGGAGCGCTCGGCACCGGAGATCGATCGACCGACGTCGGCCGAACGGGACGCGCTGCAGCTGACGACCTGGGCCTTCGGCATCGAGCCCGACGCGTTGCCGGCCGACAATCTCGTGAACGCGCACCTCGCCGAGCAGCGCACCGCGCTGCACATGATGAACGTGCTGTGGCGCGGGACCATGGGCCACTGGCTCAACGAGATGTGGAACTCGCCGGGCGACGAGAAGGACCGCATCATCAGGACGCCGACGCTGTACGCGCTGCGTCGTTACGCGGTCTCGTACGTGCGGCCGACCGGACCGCTGCCGCCGATGCGCATCGGCCCGCAGCCCTATGCGGTGCTGCCGATGGTGGGCAAGCGCTTCGTCGATGCGGGAGACTCGCCGCTCGAGACCGGCATCGCGAAGGTGATCGCCGTGCTGCGACCGATGTGGCAGCTCGCGAGCGCCACGGTGCCGCTGCTGAAGGACGGCGACGTGAGCGTCGCCCAGCGCGCGCTGCAGACCGGACCGTGGTCGCAGACCGCGTACTACCGCGATCGCGACCCCGATCCTCATCGCAGCAACATCCCCGGGCCGTTCCAGAAGCCATCGGGGCGCGAGGTGCTGATCGAGCAGCTGCTCGCGCCGTTCGGTCTGCACTCGTGGGACTCGCCGATCACGAGCTCGAGCGAATTCCTTCCCGACGCGGTGATCCATCCCGGCTATCTGGCCGGCGTGCCATGGGTGCTCGCAGACGATCGCGATCCGAAGCGCGAGGCCCCGGACGCCGCGACCTTCACGGTGACGACCAACTATCTCGCGACGATCTCGGCCGCGTCGGTCCAGTCGCCGGCGACGGCGTCGGCCACGCTGCACGCGTTCCAGGCCGGGCCGTCGCTGCTCGCGGCGCTGGCGTCGTATTCGGTACAGCTCGAACAGGGCGACGCGGCCGTCGACCTGCTGCTGTCCACGCCCGCGGTGAAGAAGGTCGCGTCGCTCGCTACGCCGAAGATCCCGTACGTCGAGGCGGTGCTCGAGAACGAAGCGCTGTTCACCGTGCAGACGCCGAAGGAGCTGGCCGCCGTGTCGATTCCGTCGGTCACCGGCCGCGCGACGCTCGGCGAATACGTGGCGCAGACCCTCGGCGCGCACCTGCAGCCGGTCGCGACGGGTCCGTCGTACGCCGCGGCGACGACGCTCTTCGCGGGCATCGACCGGCTCGTGCCGCACAACCGCAACCTCGGCGGCGTCAAGCTCAGCCTCGACTGGTTGTCGGGCCGCACGGTCGGCGAACTCAACATCGCGTTCCGCAGCACGCTCGACGTCTTCTCGTATCGGCTCGACGCGTGGATCGCGGCGCGCGCGCATCGCCGGCTCGAGTCGCTGAGGACCACGACGCCGACCGGCCTCCACGTCGGCGGCTACGCGTGGGTCGAGGACCTTTCGGCCGACGCGCGTCCCGACAGCGACGGCGCGCTGCTCGCCCCGTCGCTCGGGCAGGCGGCGAGCGCGGCGTTGCTGCGCAGCGGCTTCCTCGCCAACCACGAGCAGGGCGCGTTCGACATCGGGCTCGACTCGCGCCGCACGCGGCGCGCGCTCGACATCCTGCAGGGACTCACGCGCGACCAGCCGCTGGC
>CALMOR010000061.1:2142-5960 GCA_937872165.1 uncultured Burkholderiales bacterium
GCCGCTGGCGGCGTTGTACGGCTACCGCATCGAACGCGGACTGCGCGACGCGCTGCTCGGCAAGTTCGTCTACCCGTTGCGGCTCGCGTTCCCGTGGCGGCCGGTCGGCGACGCGCCGGCCGACGAGTCGAACGAGGCGATCGGCGCCCGCGACGTCGTCGACGGCGTGGCGCTGCTGGCGGCATGGGAGGCGGGTCCGGACACGGTCAAGGCCCGGCTGACCGCGGCCCTCGCCCATCTCGATCCGCCGGTGGTCGGGCCGTCGGCCGCGGACTGGGCCGCGACGATGCCGGTCGTCGCGGACGCCTTCGATCTCGCCGACAGCGTCGCCGACCTGCTGATGGCCGAGGGCATGCATCAGATCGCGCAGGGCAACCTAGAACGGGCCGGTGCCGCGATGGCGGTCGTCGACAAGCAATCGTTGCCGATCGAGCCGCAGGTGGCGCGCACGCAGCGCGGCGGGGCCGGCTACACGCAGCGCATCGTGGTCCTGTGTCCGGACGGCGAGAGCGCATGGCCCGTCGATCGTCGATCGCACACCGAGCCGCGCGTCGACGCATGGCTCGGCACTCTGCTCGGTCCTCCGTCGCGCTATCGCTTCGTCGCGAAGGTCCATCGCGTCGTCGACGGCGCCGACGTCGTCGATGTCGACGACCTCGTCGTCGCGTGGCCCGACCTCGGCCTCTCGGCGCTGTCGGCGGTGATGCTCGCCACGAGCGTCGCCGAACATCGACTGACGGGCACCGCGGAGACCGGCTTCCGCGGGCTGCTGGTCGACGCGTTCAGGACCCGGCTCGTCGACGTCGCGACCGTGTCGGGCCTCGACATCGCGCAGGACGGCGGACTGCCGGACGCGCTCGGGCTCGGTCACTTCGAAGCGCTGGCGACGAACGCGAAGGACCTGCTCGACCGGTCGCGGCTCGTCACCCGCAAGGACCTGGTCCGCGTCGACGACGCGATCGAGGCAGCGCTCGCCGTCGACGAAGGCGAGTACCCCGGCGTCGACCTCGGCGACATCGAAGGTCGTGCGAACGACCTCGTCGTCGACTTCACGGCATCGACCGACGCGATGCTGGCCGCGGCCGATGCCGACGCGCTGGTCGCGGCGCTGGCCACGGTCGCCGACTTCCTGTCGCCGGCGACCTGGCCGACCGAAGTCCGCGCGATCGACGCGGCCGGCGCCGACCCCGGCGGCCGCGACCGGCGCGCGGCCGATGCGATCGCCGCGTTGCGGCCGCTGGTCGCCGCGAAGGCCGCGCAGGTGGCCGACGCCGCGCCGCCCGATGCGAAGCACGGCCAGCGCGTGCTGTTCGCGATCGACCGCATCAAGACGCTGCTGGGCAAGGACTTCCCGGTGCTGCCGCTCTGTCGGCTCGGTCCCTACGCGGGCCCGTTCAACGCGTCGCTGGCCGAGCAGACGCAGCTCACCGCCGACGATCCGTGGCGCGTGCACGGCTGGCTCGCGCAGGTGGCACGCGTGCGGGAAGGCGCCGAGCGCTTCGCCTCGGCGCTGTCGGCGCACGAGGCGCTGTGCGCGACGACACGGGCCGAGGACTTCCGCCTCGTGCAGTTCCCGCATCGCGCCGATCAGGTGTGGGCCGCGCTGCCCGAGGCCTGGGTCGAGCCCGAAGGGACGGCCTTCGATCCGACCCGCGTGCCCGAGGAGCTGCACGCGTACTTCGCCGATCGGCCGGGTGTGGTCTACAAGGACATCCACGCCGCCGCACCCGATCTCGCGATCGCGCTGCACGTGCCCGGCGGTCGCGACGTCGTCGCGGAGGACCAGCCGATCGCGGGGCTCGTGTGCGACGAATGGGCCGAGTTCGTCCCCGACCCGTTCCAGACCGCGGCCGTCGGCTTCCATTACGACGCGCCCGGCGCACGACCTCCGCAGGCCGTCCTGCTCGCGCTGCCGCCGCGGCTCGAGCAGGACGCCTGGAGCTTCGACGACGTCGTCGACGTGATCCACGAGGCCTTCGATCTCGCGAAGCTGCGCGCCGTGCGGCCGTCGGATCTCGCGGGCAACCTCGGCACGCTGCTGCCGGCCAACTATCTGCCGCAGACCTTCACCGACCATCTGCCGAGCGTGCAGTTCGGGCGGATGCTCGGCAAAGCGCGCGACCGGCTCGCCGCGAGCCTCGGCGACGAACGCGTCACGCTGACGCTCGGCAAGAGCTGAAGGAGGCGCGATGCGCATCTCGATCGACAAGACCTATGCCTCCCAGCGCTTCGTCGGCGCCCGCATCCCGTCGATCACCGGCGCGACGCGACTCGAGACCCAGCCCACCGCGATCGGGATGACCGAAGGGTTGAAGGCGCCGCTCGCCGACCCGTCGTGGATGCTGGCGCGGCAGTGGCAGTTCGACGAGTTCCGCGGCGAGGACGCCGGCACGCCGCTCCGCATCCGCTTCGCGGTCGACGGCACGAAGATCGACGCGTTCCGCTCGGGTGCCGATGCCGCGATGCCGTGGCAGCCGCTCGACGCGAGCAGCGCGCCGATCGAGACGCAGGTCGAAGCCGAGACGGTCTGGGCCGTGCACGCGCGGCTGCGTGGCGAGGCCGGGCTGCACGCGTTGCGGATGGCGAGCGACGCCGCGAGGGCCGCGCTGCTCGCCGCCTATCCATTGACGCTGGAGCCGCCCGGCGATCCCGCTTCCGATCCGCAGGGACTGCTCTGGTCGACCGTCTTCGATCGCCGGACGATCGACGCGTCGACGCTCGCGGCCGACCTCGCGCCGCTGGTCGACGGCAGCGGCATGCTGACGACGCTGCCGGGCACGCTCGCGCTCGACGCGGGCGAGGTCGAACCTGCGCGCGCGATGCTGCAGCGCTGGTACGCATGGCAGTCGAAGCTCGCCTACGAAGGCGACCCCGCGCGGTCGTCGTGGCGACGGGACCGCATGGAATACGCGTTCGCGCTCAAGTCCGGCGACGTCGCGCTGAGCGCCGACGAGTACACCGACGGCCACGTCGACTGGGACGACTTCCGCGCGGGCGGGGCCGAGCAGGCGACGGAAGCCGTGTCGGCGAGCTTCGAGGTCGCGAGCCGTCATCCGTCGCCGGTCCGCTATCCCGGCATGCCGGCCGAACGCTACTGGGAGTTCGAGGACGGCAACGTCGACTTCGCGGGAGCCGAGGCGGGCGTCACCGATCTGCTGCGGATGAGCGTCACCGAGTTCGCGCTGACCTTCGGCAACGACTGGTTCGTCGTCCCCGTGCGGCTGCCGGTCGGATGGCTGTACCGACTGCGACAATTCGACGTGACCGACAGCTTCGGCGTCGTCACGCCGGTGAACGCGATCGCCGATCCCGCGACCGCGCCGATGGCCGCCCGCTGGACGATGTTCGCATTGACCGCCGACCCGGCGCTGCAGGACCGACTGCAGCGCACGATGTTCCTGCCGGACAGCCTCGACGGCGTGCAGGAAGGCGCGGTGCTCGAACAGACGCTGCTGGCCCGCGACGAGATGGCCAACCTCGCGTGGGCCGTCGAGAAGCGCGTGCAGGGCGTCTGCGGTGACCCGCTCGACCGCGACCTCGAAGCGAAGCGCCTCGCGTTCCAGCAGCAGGTGCACTTCGCCGACGAGGCCGACAGTCCGCAGCGCGTCTATCGCCTGATGACGCCGGTGCCGGCCAACTGGACGCCGCTGCTGCCGACCCGCGCGCGGCTGCCGGACTTCGGCGACCCGCTCGAGATCAGGCTCGCGCGCGCCGGCATGAAGCGCTTCTATCCCGATGGCGATCCGGCGGTGGTCGGCGTGGTCGACGACGACTACCGCGCCTTCCTCGACCTGCTCGACGCGCAGACCGAGTTCATC
>CALMOR010000061.1:5970-11142 GCA_937872165.1 uncultured Burkholderiales bacterium
CTGCGCGACCATCCCGATCGACCGATGGAGCCGGACGAGACGCTCTTCATCGAGGAGGAGGAAGTGCCGCGCATCGGCGCGACGCTGAAGCGGAAGTTCCAGTACGCGCGCAGCGCCGACGGCCGCACCTGGCTGTGGATCGGCCGCAGCAAGACCGCCGGACGCGGCGAGGCGTCGAGCGGACTGCGCTTCGACGTCGCGGTGAAGAAGACGACGCAGCGGTGAACGGCGAAGGGCCCGACCCGGGCCCTTCGCAGGGACGACGACTCAGCGCCGGTCGCCGCGCGGCACGAACTTCTGGATGCGCTTGCCGGTGTCGACCTCGCCGGTGTAGTAGTTGCCGTCGCTGGTCACGGCCGCCTGATGGACCCAGTGGAAGTAGCCGGCGTTGCGGCCGTTGTGTCCGAAAGTCGACACCAGCGTCCCGTCGTCGCGGTCGAGGACCCACACCACGTTGTTCTCGCCGTCGGCGACCAGCAGATAGCGCTGACGTCGATCGTTCGAGAAGTTGATGGTCCACACCGAGCCGTTGCCGAGCGTCGCCGGTCGCACGAAGAACTCCTTCACGAACGTGCCCTGCTTCGTGAAGACCTGGATGCGATCGTTGACGCGATCGCAGACGTACAGATAGCCGTCGTCGGACAGGTGGGCGCAATGGACCGGGTTGCGGAACTGGCGGTCGAGCGTGCCGCTGTTGACGTAGGGCGGCGGCGTCGCGTTGTCGATCGTCGAGAGCGCCTGCCCGTACGCGCCCCAGCCGCGCTTGAAGACGCCGGTGCGCGAGTCGTACACCGCGATGCGCTTGTTGAGATAGCCGTCGGCGATGTAGACCTCGTGCGCCGCTTCGTCGACCTCGATGCCGGCCGGCTGTCCGAGCTTCGTCGTGTCCTGGTTGTTCTCGGGGGAGAGGTCGTTGGCGGTGCCGATGACGAGCAGCAGCTGTCCGCTGTTGCTGAACTTGAGGATCGCGCGGTCGCCGGCCCCATTGCCGCCGATCCACACGTTGTCCTCCTTGTCGACCCAGATGCCGTGCTCGCTGTTCGGCCATTGCGGCACGTAGCCCGGTCCGCCCCACGCCTGCAGGAGGTTGCCCTGCTGGTCGAACTCCATCACCGACGGCGCAGCGATGCAGCAGGCCGAGCGCGGACCGCTCGCGGCCGACGCGCCGACCTCGTCGGCCGTGCTCGAGCGCGGCCGCTGATTGATCCAGATGTGGTCGTGGCGATCGACGGCCATGCCGCCGACCTGGCCGAGGATCCAGTTGTTCGGCAACGGCTTCGGCCAGCTCGCGTCGACGACGAACTCCGGTCCCTGTCGCGCGCCGAAGAACGATGTCAGCGGCACGGCCGGGGACTGCGAAGCCGAGGCAGAGGTCGCCGACGACGCGCTCGCGGACTGCTGCGCGTTCGCCCCCGTCGCGGCCGTCAGGCCGGACAGACCGATCAACGCGATGCCGAGGCAACGCCTCGTGATGGATCGAATGCTCATGGGGTCTCCTGGTTGGGTGCGTCGGCGGACGCGCCCGCATCGACGCGCCCGGTGCACCGCCGCTGTGGTCTCGAAGCCGGCATCGCGGTGCGCGAAAAAATATAGGCGGCGACTCGCACGGCTTCAAGAAGCTTCGATGTTGCAGCGCCTAGTTGCTGTCCGCGCGTCATGACATTCGTCATGGTCTTCGCATGACACGCGCGACTCGTCGACGGCGATGTCCATCGCTACGGTGTCGACACGTCCCTCGCTCGCCCGAACCGCCATGTCCAGCCGATCGAACCTCGAAGCCCTCTCCGTCTGTCTCGTCGCGATCACGGCGGCCGCATCGCCACGGCCGGCGCAGGCCGACGACTTCGTCGTCCGCGACGTCCGCGTGTTCGACGGCAAGCGCGTGATCCCGCGCACCGACGTCGTGGTCCGCGGCGGTCGCATCGAGTCGGTCGGTGGGAAGGCGAAGGCGGACGGGCTCGCCGTCGTCGACGGGACCGGCCGCACGCTGATCCCGGGACTGATCGACGCGCACACGCACACCTACGGCGCCGCGCAGAAGGACGCGCTGCGCTTCGGCGTGACGACCGAGCTCGACATGTTCACCGACTGGCACCTGCTCGAAGCCGCGCGGCGGCAGCGCGCATCGCTCGAGCGCACGGACCGCGCGGACCTGTGGTCCGCCGGCACGCTCGCGACCGCGCCGCACGGGCACGGCACCGAGTACGGGCTGCCGATCCCCACCGTCGCGATGCCGTCGGAGGCGCAGCCCTTCGTCGACGCGCGCTTGGCCGAAGGCTCCGACTACCTCAAGGTCATCCTCGAGGACGGCTCGTCCTTCGCGCGTCGCATCCCCACGCTCGACGTGCCGACGCTCGACGCGCTGGTCGCAGCCGCCCACCGGCGCGGCCGCCTAGCGCTCGCCCACGTCTCGACCCGGCTCGACGCCCTGCACGCGGTCGACGCCGGCATCGACGGCCTCGCGCACGTCTTCGTCGACCGGCGCGCCGACGCCGCGACGGTCGCCTCGCTCAGGACGCATCGGACCTTCGTCGTGCCGACGCTGTCGGTGATCGCGGTCAAGGCCGGTGCCGCCGAAGGCGCGAAGCTCGCGACCGATGCGCGCGTCGTGCCGTTCCTCTCGGCGGACCAGGTCCGCATGCTGAACGCGTCGTTCCCGATCGCGCCGGCACGCGCCGGCTTCCTCGCCGACGCGACGGCCAGCGTCGCGCGACTGCATGCGGCGGGCGTCCCGCTGCTCGCGGGGACGGACGCCGGCAATCCCGGCACGACTCATGGCGCGACGCTGCATCAGGAGCTCGCGCTATTGGTCGGAGCGGGGCTCACGCCGAGCGAGGCGCTGAACGCCGCGACCGCGTTGCCGGCCCGTCTCTTCGCGCTCGGCGATCGCGGCCGCATCGTCGCCGGCCAACGGGCCGACCTCGTGCTCGTCGACGGCGACCCGACCCGCGACATCGCCGCGACCCGCGACATCGTGACCATCTGGAAGAACGGCTACGCGGTCGATCGGACGGTGCCGCTCGAGACGAAGGGCGCCGACGCGTCCCGCGCCGCGCCGACGGATGCGACGAATGGGACGACCGCGACGACCGCGACGACCGCCGCGACGACCGACCCGATGATCTCGGACTTCGAGGACGGCACGCTCGCGACGCGCTACGGCCGTCCGTGGAACGTGGCGACCGACGGCGTGATGGGCGGTCGGTCCACCGCGACGCAGACCTGGATCGCCGCCGGCGCCGACGGCTCGAAGGGCGCGTTGCGCATCGAAGGCACCATCGCCGACGGCACGCCTTTCCCGTGGGCCGGCACGCTCTTCATGCCGGGCGCGACACCGTTCGAGGCGGTGGACCATGCGGACCGGCAGGTACTGGTCTTCAAGGTCCGTGGCGACGGTCGCGAGAACGTCGCGATGCTGTTCAGCGGCCCGCCCGACAACGGTCGACCGGTCTTCGCGACGTTCGGGACCGCCGCGGAGTGGAGCGAGGTGCGCATTCCTCTCGCGCGCTTCGAGGGTGCCGACCTCGCGCGACTGCGCGGTCTGGCGTTCACCGCGGGTTCGCCGGCGGGCCCGTTCTGGTTCGAGATCGACGACGTGTCGATCCGCTGACCGGCTCGGTCGGCGCGATCGGGTTGAGGTACAAAGCGACCATGCGTCCGCCTCGCCTCTTCGCGCTGCTCCGCGTCCATCCCGATTCCGCGGCGGCGCCGCTCGGCCGTGGCCGGTGGTATCCGCTGATGCACCTGGTGTGGCTCGCGTGGACGATCGCGGCGCCCTGGTACGTCCCCGTCGCGAACCGGCCTTTCGTGACCGCGCTGACCGCGGCCAGCGTGGCGATCTTCCTGCCGCTCTACCTGCGCGCCTGGTACGGCGACGGCCGTCGCATCGTGTGGAACACGGTGATGATCGCGCTGCTCGGTCTCGTGACGATCCCGGTCAACACGTCGTGGTCGTACATCGTCTACGCCGCGGTGCTGATCCCGTTCTGCACGACGCCGCGTCGCTCGCTCGGCTGGATGGCGCTGCTGATGGGCACGTTCTACGTCGTCGCGATCGCCGCCGGCTTCGGCAACGGCTTCGCCTTCTTCGCGATGGGCATGTGCACGATGCTGTTCCTGGTCAACCTCGTGGGTCGCGTCAACAATCTCCACGACGCGCAGCTGCGCCTGAGCCACGACGAGGTCCGCCGGCTCGCCGCGACCGCCGAACGCGAACGCATCGGCCGCGACCTCCACGACCTGCTCGGCCACACGCTCGGCCTCGTCGCCGTCAAGAGCGAGCTCGCCCGACGCCTCCTCGATCGCGACGCGGACGGCGCGCGGCGCGAGGTCGCCGAGATCGAAGGCATCGCGCGCGACGCGCTCGCGCAGGTGCGCTGCGCCGTCACCGGCATCCGCGCGGCGGGCATCGCGGCCGAACTGGCCGCGGCGCGACTGCTGCTCGGCTCGGCCGGCATCACGCTGTCGTACGAGGGCGAGGACCTGCCGCTGACGCCGGAGGTCGAATCGGCACTGGCCCTCGGCCTGCGCGAAGCCGCGACCAACGTGCAGCGTCATGCACGCGCGCGCCATGTCGAGGTGACGCTGACGCGCGACGGACGTCACGCGCGCCTCGTCGTGCGCGACGACGGTCGCGGCGGCGTGAAGACGCGCGGCAACGGACTCACCGGCATCGACGAACGGCTCGCCGCGGTGGGCGGCCGCGCCACGACCGACTCGGCGTCCGGCCGCGGCACGCGGATCGAGTTGCGGGCGCCGCTGGCGGCCTCGCGCGACGCGGCGTCGGCGGCCGCGATCGATCGCATCACCGCGTGATCCATCGCTGACGCGTCGATGATCCGCCTGCTGCTGGCCGAGGACCAGACCCTGATGCGCGGCGCGCTCGCCGCGCTGCTGTCGCTCGAGAGCGACCTCGAAGTGATCGGCTCGGTCGCCGACGGCGAGGCCGCGGTCCGCGAGGCGCATCGTCTGCGACCGGACATCGTGCTGACCGACATCGAGATGCCGAAACTCACCGGGCTCGAGGTGGCTCAGCGCGTCGCACGCTTCGATTGGCCGTGCAAGGTGGTCATCCTCACGACCTTCGCACGCGCGGGCTACCTGCGACGCGCCCTCGGCGCCGGCGTGTCGGGCTATCTGCTGAAGGACGGTCCGGCCGAACAGCTGGCGCAC
>CALMOR010000061.1:11152-15439 GCA_937872165.1 uncultured Burkholderiales bacterium
GGTGATCGCACCCGAACTCGCGGCGGGCGCCTGGGGCGCGACCGATCCGCTCAACGATCGTGAACGACAGGCGCTCCGGCTCGCCGGCGAAGGCGCTACCGCCGCCGACATCGCGAAGGCGCTGGGACTCTCGGCCGGCACGGTGCGCAACTATCTGTCGGAAGCCATCGGCAAGCTGGGTGCCGGCAACCGCGTCGAGGCCTATCGCATCGCGCGTCAGGAGGGCTGGCTATGAACGATCGACGTCGCCGCACGTCGCGCTGCCGTAGCGTCGCATCGCCTCGATGCCGAGGCCGCTCGCGACACTCGCGAAGCGATCGCCGAACACCGCGTCCGCGGCGGGAAAGGCCGCGAGCAGCCGCTGCGCCAGCAGCGCGAGGCCGGTCGATCCGCCGGTGAAGTACAGCGCGTGGATCGCGTCGCCCGCCACGCCCGCGCGCCGCAGGGTCTCGCCGGCGGCCGCGACGATCGCATCGAGCGGCCGGCTCAGCGAGGCCGCGAGCGCGCGCTGATCCAGCCCCACGACGAGTCCGTCCTCGACGTCGCCGAGGTCGACGTCGATGCGGGAGGTCGCGGACAGCGCGATCTTCGCGTCCTCGGCACGGCTCACGAGGCGATGGCCGAGCCGGGCCTCCACCACATGCATCAGTCGACGATGATGGGCCGCGTCTTCGTAGAACCAGCGCATCGCCTTCAGCTCGGCGACGCGGCGCGGCGCGTACAGCCCGTTGATCAGGTGCCAGGTCGCGAGGTCGAAGTAGACGCGGCTCGGGACTTCTCGACCTTCGGGCGTGCGTCCGCGGTAACCCATCGCCGGAAGGATCGCGTCGAGTTCGACGCGCTGGTCGAAGTCGGTACCGGCGACGTGCACGCCGTGACTCGCGAGGACGTCGCGGGTCCGATCGAGCGATCGTCCGCCACCGAGCCGCACGACGGTGAAGTCCGACGTGCCGCCACCGATGTCGGCGACCAGCACGAGGCGCTCGCCGGACAGGCGTCGCTCGTAGTCGAGCGCCGCCGCGATCGGCTCGAACTGGAACGAGACCTCGCGAAAGCCGATCGCCTGCGCCGCAGCGCGCAACGCATCCTCCGCCCGCCGGTCCGCGACCGCATCGTCGTCGACGAAGTAGACCGGTCGACCGAGGACGACCCTCTCGATCGCGGCGCCGGCCTCGCGTTCGGCCGCCTGCTTCAACTGCTTGAGGAAGCCGGCGATGACGTCGATGAAGCGGACCGCGATGCCGTCGCCGAGATGCGTGGTCTCGTCGATCAGCGGCGAGCCGAGGATGCTCTTCAACGATCGCATCAGGCGGCCTTCGTGACCGTCCACGTAAGCGGCGATGGCCGCGCGACCGTAGCGCCGGGAGCCGTCCTCGCTGTCGTAGAAGACCGCGCTCGGCATGGTCGCGTCGGTCCCTTCGAGCGCGACCAGCCTCGTGCCGGTCGACGAAGCGCCGTCGCCGATCGCGACCGCGGAGTTCGACGTGCCGAAGTCGATCGCGCAATGGCTCGGGCCGGCGCGCGCAGGTGCGTTCATGGAAGCGTCGTCGCAAGCGCGAATGCGCGCGGGGGCGCGATTCTACTGAAACGCGGGAGTGGCCGACTGCTTCGGGGCGCGACGGGGAGGTTGCGCCGACAGGGCGAACGTCGTCGCACGGCAACGACGGGCGGCCCCCGGCCGATCGCGCAGGCATCGATTCCGTGCACGACGCACCGTCGAGGCAGCTTGGCGCAGCGCATGTCCCGTCGGCCAATGTCATCGTCGGACGACAAGCTTTTCAGCAATTCGCGAAGGACGTCGGGCCCTTTCGTCGTCAGGCTTCTCGGCTTGCTTCGGCTTGTTTCCTGGCCTCCTGACGGGCTTCTGCACGATGGCGCGGAACGTGCGTCGCTGCAGCGCCCGACCCGGGCCCGACCATCGAAAAGGAGAAGGCATGCAGATCCGCGTGGGATTCGAGATGACCTACGACTGCCCACAGGACACGACGATGCTGCTCGCGCTGCACATCCACTACTCGCGCGCGTCCGATCTCGTCCGTCCCGACCATCTGGTGACGACGCCGGCCGTTCCGGTGATGGCCTATCGGGACTCGTTCGGCAACTGGTGCAGCCGCCTCGTCGCGCCGGCCGGCATCTTCACGATCACATCGGACGCGCTGGTCAACGACACGGGGCTGCCCGATCCGGTGGACTTCGACGCCCAGCAGGTCGATGTCGCGCATCTGCCCGAATCCGCGCTTGTCTACCTGCTCGGCAGCCGCTATTGCGAGACCGATCTGCTGTCGAACATCGCGTGGAACCTGTTCGGCTCGGGCCCGACCGGATGGCATCGCGTGCAGGCCATCTGCGACTTCGTCCACCAGCACATCGAGTTCGGCTATCGACACGCGCGCCGCACCCGCACCGCCTACGAGGCCTACAACGAGGGGCGCGGCGTGTGCCGCGACTACGCGCACCTCGGGGTCGCCCTGTGCCGCGCGATGAACATCCCGGCGCGCTACTGCACCGGCTACATCCCCGACATCGGCGTGCCGGTCACCGACGCGCCGATGGACTTCGCCGGATGGTTCGAGGCCTATCTCGGCGACCGCTGGTGGACCTTCGACCCGCGCAACAACCAGCGACGCATCGGTCGCATCCTGATGGGACGGGGCCGCGACGCGTGCGACGTGGCGCTGGCCAACACCTTCGGCCCCAACTATCTCGCCGGGTTCAAGGTCTGGGCCGACGAGATCGAGCAACCGGAGGCGGTGACATCGGTGGAGTAACGTGACGGCCCCTTCGCACGACAGGACGTCCTCATGAACGCGATTCCCGCCCAAGCGCTGTACCTGCTGCCCTTCGACCATCGCAACTCGTACGTGCACGAGTTGTTCGGCTTCTCCCCGCCGCTGTCGACCGAACAGGCCGACCAGGTGCGCGACAGCAAGCGGCTGATCTACGAAGGCTTCGTCGAGGCGCTCGGGCGCGGAGTGCCCGCCGACAAGGCCGGCATCCTCGTCGACGAGACCTTCGGTGCCGAGATCCTGCGCGACGCGCGTTCGCGCGGCGTCGTCACCGCGGCGTCGACCGAGGTCAGCGGCAGCGAGGAGTTCGACTTCGAATACGGCGAGGACCATGCCGCGCATCTCGACGCATTCGACCCGACCTTCGCGAAGGCCCTGGTGCGTTTCAATCCCGATGCGGACAAGGCTCTCAACGATCGCCAGACCGCGCGCCTGAAGACGCTGTCGGACCTGTGCGAGCGGACCAGGCGGCGCTTCATGTTCGAGCTGCTGGTGCCGGCCACGAAGGCACAGCTGGCCGAGGTCGGCGGCGACAAGGCCGCCTACGACGACCGGCTGCGCGCCTCGCTGATGGACCGCGCCATCCGCATGCTCCAGGACGCCGGCGTCGAGCCCGACGTGTGGAAGATCGAGGGCCTCGACCAGCGTGCCGACTGCGAGCGCATCGTCGCGACCGCGCGGCGCGACGGCCGCGACGACGTCGACTGCATCGTGCTCGGTCGCGGCGCCGACGAGGCGGCGGTGGTGCACTGGCTCGAAGTCGCCGCGGGTGTTCCCGGCTTCGTCGGCTTTGCGGTCGGACGGACCAGCTTCTGGGACGCGGTCGTCGCGCATCACGCGCAGAAGTCGACCCGACCCGAAGCGGTCGCGACGATCGCGTCGCGTTTCGGTCGATGGGTCGAGGTCTTCGAGAAAGGCGTCGCGGCGCGGGGCGCGGCATGAGCGGCGCGAGCCCTCTCGCCGGAACGCTGCCGACAGCCGACTCGCTGACCGACCTGCCGCGGCTGGTCACCGCCTATTACGCGCTGGTACCCGACCCGTCGGTACTCGCGCAACGGGTCTCGTTCGGGACGTCGGGGCACCGCGGCTCGTCGTTCGCCACCGCGTTCAACGAGTGGCACGTGCTGGCGATCACGCAAGCGATCTGCAGCTATCGCGCGCGGCAGGGCGTCGACGGTCCGCTCTATCTGGGCATCGACACGCACGCGCTGTCGGAGCCCGCATCGGTGAGCGCCATCGAGGTGCTGGCCGCGAACGGCGTCGAGCTGATGCTCGCGAAGGACGACGAATACACGCCGACGCCGGCGGTCTCGCTCGCGATCCTCACGCACAACCGCGGCCGCACGAGCGGCCTCGCCGACGGCATCCTCGTCACGCCGTCGCACAACCCGCCGCGCGACGGCGGCTTCAAGTACCACCCGTCCAACGGCGGTCCCGCGGCCCCCCCCGCCACCGCCTGGAGCGAGACCGACGCCAACCCACAGATCGCGGCGAATCGAGA
>CALMOR010000062.1:0-49055 GCA_937872165.1 uncultured Burkholderiales bacterium
ACTCGTCGAGCCCGATCACGATCGGCTCGATCAACTACTATACTGGTGTCGTCACGATGTAGGTCAATACGACACACGTCGTCGGCAGCTACGGCTCTGGCCCGTACACCGTGTCGCTCGCCACCAGCTAACAGGGAGTAAAGGTCATGTCTGAAGGTTACGCGGCCATCTCGTACGGCGCGCCGTATGTGGCGCGCACGGTTACGTCAACGCTCCAATTCGGCACCGTCGCGGCCAGCTTCTCCAACGCGGCGAACACGCCTGCGCCCGGTCAGCACCAGATCATTCTGGCCGCCCTGAAGTACAAGAACATCGTACCCAACTCGGTGCTGTTCAGCTGGAACGGCAAGTCGTTCTACGATCGCAACGGCGTCATGTATCACACGTTCGACCCGGCTTCGGGCAGCGGCATCATCGCCGGCTCGATCAACTATCAGTCGCACATCGTGTCGCTGACGGACTGGGGCGGCCCCGCAGTACCCACGGCGCTTCCGGTGGTCCAGTCGATGCTGCTGGAGGACGCTATGCGCAGCGTCGCGTTCGTGCGCTTCCGCACGCCGGGTGCGCCGCTGCGGCCGGGCTCGATGATCGTGCGCGCGACGGCGCTCGACGGTTCGTTGCTGACCGCGACCTCCGACACCGCTGGCAAGCTGACCGGTCCGCACGTCAGTGGTCGCGTCGACTACCAGAACGGCATCGTGGAAGTCAATTTCGGCGATGAGCTGCTGGACAGCGGGCCAGGACCGTTCCCGTGGCGATCGGACCCCTGGTACTCGACGGATGCGCGCTATCAGAAGTTGCCGGCGCTCGACTACTACGTGTTCAGGCCCAAGCCCGTCGATCCGTCGACCGTCCTGTTCAACACCGTCGTGTTCGCCGCCATTCCGCTCGACGCGGACCTCATCGGCATCGATCCGGTGCGGCTCCCCTCCGACGGCCGCGTACCGATCTTCAAGACCGGTTACGTGATCGTGATCCACGACACGGAGTACACGACGGCGCCGACGGGCCTGATCAGCGGACAGGTCATCAACCTGCCGCGCGGCCATCTCACCTACGCCTACGTGCGCGATCAGGCAGGTACGCTCGTGCCGACGGATCGCTACACGATCGACCTCGACGCAGGGACGATCACGATGGGCAACCCGATCAACCTGGCTGGTTTCACCCAGCCGCTGGTCATCGAGGATCGCATCGAGGACATGCTGCTGTGTACCGACGTGGACATCAGCGGCACGCTCAAGGTTGCGCGCGCTCTGACCCACACCTACAGCGCAGCAACGGCGCTGGTCAGTTCGGCGCTCCTGTTCGGCGACCTCCAGGGACGTTACACCAACTTGTTCGACCAAACGACCTGGGCGAACGTCTGGAGCAATACGCTCATCGGCACGGCGGCCTCGGCGTCCTACAACGATGTGGACTTCCCCATCGAGGTCACGAACGAGGGCGCTATCACGCAGCGCTGGGCGCTGGTGTTCACGAACCCGACCAACTTCAACGTCATCGGGGAGGACATCGGGCTCATCGCGACGGGCTCGACCGCGCTCACCCTCTCCCCCGATAATCCGCACTCGGTCAATCCGTACTTCACGCTTCACAAGGAGGGCTGGGGGTCTGGCTGGGCGGCGGGCAACGTGCTGCGCTTCAACACGATCGGCGCCCTCGCGCCCATCTGGTTCGCACGCACGACGAAGCCCGGACCCGAGGTCACACCCACCGACCACTTCCGCATCCAGGTCCGCGGCGACGCGGAGTAACTCATGATCACCGACAACAAGGTCCGTATCTTCACCAGCGCCATGTTCGGCGCGCCGAACGTCAACACGTCGGCCGCCGGC
The DNA here is from genome assembly GCA_937872165.1 of uncultured Burkholderiales bacterium. Taxonomy (GTDB): domain Bacteria; phylum Pseudomonadota; class Gammaproteobacteria; order Burkholderiales; family Burkholderiaceae_D; genus CAHJXF01. The sequence goes on from CALMOR010000062.1 coordinate 1,839, forward strand.
AGCATGATCGCGCTGCTCGATGCCTGTCTAGTCAACGGGTTCGGTCTGCGCACGCTCGCGGCCAACGCAATGACCCGCTCTGGCACCACCGTGACGGTGGCGCAGGCAGGACACGGCTACCCGGACCACAGCGTGGTTCAGATCGCAGGCGCCGATCAGCTCGACTACAACGGGTCGTGGCGCGTCCTCGTCGACGACGTGGATCACTACAGCTATCAGCTGCCCGTTGCTGGATCGTCGGCGACGACTGCGACCGGGACGATCACGTCCAAGACGCCGAGCGCTGGCTGGGCCAAGCCCTTCTCGGGAACGAACCTGGCAGCGTACCGCCCGGCTGACGGGCCGCGTCACTACCTTCGCGTGGACGATACGGCGTGGTCATCGGTGAAGTGCCGCGTGCGCGCGTATCGCTCGATGACCGACGTCAACAGCGGACTGGGCGTCTATCCGCGGCTCGACCAGGCGCCGCTCAACGCCTTCAACTGGATGCGTCACGCCGGCGGCGGTGTTGGCTGGACGATCGTCGCCGATGACAAGGCGATGCATATCCAGGTTGATACCGCTAACGGCCAGTCGGGCTGCCCCATGTACTACTTCGGCTGGTTCAAGGACCTGTACGGGTTCGACACCGATGCGAACAGCATGATTACGGCGGGCACTTTCAACACGGTGTACAGCACGAGCGGGGACGGCACAGGTAACTATGAAGCAGCGCGCAAGATGTGGTCCGGGGAGTACGTCACCAACAGCGACGTAAACGCCACGACGGAGCAGTGTCACGGCTACCTGGCCAAGTCGTTCGACGGCATAGCCGAGTCCGTCGCGTTCTTCATGATGGGCTATGGACTCAAGGGCGCCAACCAGAATCCGCCGTACCAGTTCAACAACCAGATACCTCATGTGTATGCCGCGGTGGTGTACATGGGCAACACGTCAGGGACGGGCTCGGCGCAGTCGCTCAAGGGGTTCACGTTCCAGGCGCCGTTCGTATGCGAGCCGTCCTATCAGAACGGTCAGAACCAGCTCCGCGGCGTGCTGCCCTTCCTTCAGTGCTTGACGCTGTACCCGGCGACGACGATGGCAGGCAAGACCATGCGCGCGCTCGATCGCTTCGGCGCTGCGTACTCGGGCCTGTTCGGCTATGACGGCTGGTCGGGATCGTCGTACCCCAAAGGGTTTGTCGTCCCCCTCGCCAACTGGGAGAATGTTCTGTGACGATCCGGCGCGATCTGTACGCGAAGCTGATCAAGCTGCGGCTTCAGGCCGACGGCGCGGCCGGGGCGCTTGTCGACCATGTGCGGACGCCGAACGTCATCACGCCCAATGACTTCGCCACCGACTCGGCGCATCAGCTGTACGGCGTCAACGCGTTCACCGGAAAGCCTGGGCTACCCCCAATCGTGTTCGGACCGATCTTCACCCTGGAAGGCTACGTCAGATTTAACCCGACGACGGCTGATCAGACTTTGATCAGCGCGCTCAACCCAACATCCGGGCGCAGCACCGAGTGGGCGTTGACGCTGCGCGGCTCGAACAATCTGCAGTTCGATGTGTATCAGGGGGTGCGGGGATCGAGCGAGGTCCACGGCCAACCGACGTTTGCGGCTGCCCTACCGACCGGCTCGCTGGTTCACTTCTTCCTGTGCTCGACGTACCCAGGCACGTACTGGATGGGCGTCAACGGCGTCTTGTCCACCGGCAAGACAGCAGTCAGCAACATCAGCTCGACATTGGGCAACGCGCTGAACCCGACGCTGCTGGGCGGTCTCAACACCGGCGTCGTCGCAAGCGGACAGCCGTGGCTCGGTCAGATTCATTCGATGATGCTGACGGACGGCGCAGTTCGTTATCCGTTCAACGCGTCAGGCACCTACAAGCAGCCTGACGACCTGCTGACCAACTACTATCAGGACCTCGGTCCAGGCTACGATCCGGTCGACGGGTCTGCGGACTTCCAGGTGGTCAGGAGTGCGCCCGTCATCGGCGGGGCCAAGTACCAGAACGGCGATCGCAAGATCGCGGGCCACGTAACGTACAGCGGCGTGGTCAGCGCTCGGCGCGTTGTGCTGTTCCATCGCGCAACGCAGTTGGCGGTAGCGTGGACGACCAGCCGCGCGTCGGACGGCTACTTTGAGTTCCTCAACCTGGACCCCAAGCACCAGTACTTCGTGGCCGGCTTCGACGACAACCCGTCGTTGCTGAACGCTGAAATCGCTGATCACCTGGTTCCGGCATGACCATCACGATTCCGCTCCACCGTCCGCTTCAGGCTGCGACGGCAGTCGTCCTTGCCCTCGGCACGTCGGGCGGGGCGGGAGCGGACTACGCTGCGGCCGTTCCGCTCGTTGCCGCGGCGCCAGCGCTACGCATCACGACGGACATCGGATACGCGCCCTACAAGGCGGCGCTTCGCCTGAAGGGACCCAAGGCACTGCTCGGCGTCGTCGCGGGTCCACCGCGCAACTCGATCCGCTGGACCTCAGGCGGTGCGTGGCGCGACGTCAAGCCCTGCTTCGGCGCTGGCTGGACCTTTCCCTGGACGCCGGCTCCGACGTACGATGCGCAGCTGTTCGTGCCGTGGAACAACCACGACTCGCTCGACCTGTCGCTGATCGCCGAGTGGGGTCCGCTGAAAGTGACAGATCGCTACATCGACGTGCTGCGTGGATCGTTCGAGCCAACCGACATCAAGTGCTCAATGCCGTGGCCGAAGCTGAACGCTGAAGACGTTCAGTCGTGGTCGCCGTGGCAGCCCCGCTTCGCTCAGCGCCTCGACCCAGCGCTGCGTGCGTTCTACCACTACCCGCCGTGGAAGGATCGCAGCTGGGAGTGCGACTGGCGAATGCTGGCCAGCTACGGGCTCGACCGCAGCAGCCGCGCCCCGTACAATTACCCGCCGCAGAAGGATCGTCGCTTCATGGAGTTCCCGTGGGGACCCGGCGGCCCGCCCGACTACTCGGTCCACTACGATCTGCCCCCTGTCATCGAGGCGGCGCCCAAGACGCCCTACCCGTCATATGTCTGCTTCAACCTCAGTCACTCGACTCAGCCGTCAACCGACGTGCAGCTGCGGCTGCGTCGCCCGCTGCGGACGTTCTGCGACACCGGGAGCTTCATCGTGAACAACAGCATCAACATCATCACGCTCATCGACGGGGTCAACCTGGAATGCTCCGGCGTCTCCCTCAAGCTGGACATCAGTTCGTTTGCCTGGGACATCTCTCTCACGCTCGCGACGCACGCCGAGTTCCTGCGCGTGAAGCCCTCAGCGCTGGAGGACGGCGCGCGCGAGGTCCAGATCACGATCAACGGTTACGTGTGGCGTGGATTCATCGACACGGTGTCGGTCTCGCGGCAGTTCGGCAATCCCAGCTACACAGCGCAAGGCAAGTCGTTCAGCGCATACGGCGCGGCGCCCTTCGCCCCGCTCACGTCGCTCGTCTCGACGGCGGACGAACTGGCGCAGCAGCTGGTCAACGACGCCTTCATCTACAGCGGATTCACCATCACCTGGGACACGGTGGACTGGATCGTGCCCGCGAGCATGCTGGCGTATGAGAACAAGGACCCGATGGGCGTCGCGGCGCAGGTGTGCGAGGCGATCGGCGCGTTCATCCTGCCGGGTCGCTACGACAAGTCGTTCATCGTACGCAGTCGCTATCCCGAGACGATCTGGCACTGGAACGATCCGGCCACGCCCGTCGCAGCGCACATCGCGCTCAACCAGATGATCAACGCGTCGTCGCGGTTCCAAGCCGGCGTCGACTACACCAAGGTGTACGTCGGCGGCACCGCGGTAGGCAACACGGTGGGCTGTACGCGCGACGGCACGGCCGGCGACTCGCAGTCCCCCGCGATCACCAACCCGCTGCTGGCCACGGACGAGGCAGCGACGGAGCGCGGGCGGATCGAGCTCAGTCGGGCAGGTTCGCGCATCCTCAACACCTACGTCACGCCTCTCGTGAGCACGCTGCTGTCCGGTACTCGGCTCCAGGAGGTCGGCACGCTCGTCGCGGTCGACGAGGACGAGCTGGACGACATGGCCTACAAGGGGCTCATCACGTCGGTCGCGATCGACGGCGTGCGTACCGGCGCAGGCGAACTGACGGTGTACCAGACGCTGGAAATCGAGCGCTACGTACAGCCGACCATCTGAGGACCTCCATGGCAAACCCCTGGTCAGTATTCGACAACCTCCTCCCCAAGCAGCCCCTCGGAATCGGGACGGCGTTCACCGTGTACGCCGACGACACCGTGGGGTTGACCGTCGCCAACGGTACGGTCCGCGTCGCGCGCGGCGGCGTTGACGTCTCAACCGGGGCGCAGTACTTCTATCGCAACGGCCGCATCGAGGGGCAAGCCCCTACCAACCCGGTCATCGAAGTGACCATCTACTGAACATGGACATGCTTGCCATTATCCCAGCTGAAGAGGTGTACGAATATCGCGGCATGCGCGATCACGTCAAGCACGTCACGCGCGAGCTGCTGAGGTTTCAGGACCCCCGGCCGATCCGTATGATCCTGGCCCTGGCGTCGCTCCTCTGGTCGATGGCAGCGTGGCGGCACCCCGAGGCGTTCGATCTTCCTGCGTACTCGTTCCTGCGCTCGTTCAATCGCGAGTACCTGACCTCGAACATGTGCGCGTGGGCGTTCTTCCTTCACGCGGTCCTCGTGGTGTGGCAGACGTATGATCCGACGTACCGCCAGAAGTGGGCGCTGGGCATCAATGCGTACGGGCTGGGTATCTGGACGTTCGTGACCGTGTGCGTCAACATCTCCATCGGGTTTCTATCCTCAGGCACAGGAGCTGAATGGGCGCTCGTTGCAGCGGCCGGCTACGCGCTTTACACCAACGACATCATTCGTCGCCTACCGAACGTCTCGACTGTGACGCTCATCCCCGCAGTGGTTCTGAACGACTAAACACATGCAGCCGAACGAGTACCCAGCATGGCTTCAAGGCGGTGTGGTGACAGGAATCCTGGGAGCAATCTGGGGGCTTCTGAAGCTGCGCCGCAAGGTGAGCATCGACAACACCGGGATCGCGCAGGACAAGGCGGCGCAGGCGCACGCCCGGCAGATCACTTCCATGGACGAGACTCTCATCAAGGAGCGGAACGACGCAGTCAAGGAGAAGGATGAGGCGTGGGAGGCGTACAACGACCTGGTGGCGTCAGAAGCCGGGCTGCGGGCCTCCAATGAGTTCCTGACCCGGGAAAACGTCCGGCTAACTAACCGGGTCAACAGGCTGGAAAAGAAGCTGGGCATCTCAAGTGAAACCGACATAGGAGCTACATGATGGACAAGATGGGTACGAATCGCACCTGGGAAGAACGAATCAAGTTCTACATCCAGGACAGCAAGAAGGTGCTGCCCCTCATCATTCTGGGGTTCGTCTTCATCATCGGCGGGCTTCCGCTCGCGCAGCACACCGGGCTCGACTTCCTCGCGCCGTGGGGTCTGTTCCTGGGCGGGACGTTCTGGGCGGCCGCGCTCAGTCACGTCCTGCGGCGCACGCTGTTCCCCTGGCTCAACCTCCAGGCGCTCACCGACAAGGCGATGGAGGAGCCCATCGGCGCTGCGATCGTGTTCGTTGGCGTCTGTATCGTCCTGGCTGCGTTCATCGCCCTGACCGGCGCGATGCTGCGCACGTAGAGCCATGGACGCGCTGCCGCCGAACGCGTTGCTGTACCTACCCGTGCTCCGGGCCGAGGTCGCGCAATTCTGGCCAGGTCTGGCCACGCCCTCGGTGCTCGGCGCGCAGGTCGAGCAGGAGACGTGCGTGAGCCTGAAATCTCGAGGGTGCTGGAACCCTCATACCGAGCTCAAGACCGATCGTGAGTACGGATTTGGGCTAGGCCAGATCACGATCACGTCCCGGTTCAACGTCTTCAACGAGGTCAAGGCGCTCGACCCCAGCCTGCGCGCGTGGGCCTGGGCGGATCGCTACAACCCCCAGCTCCAGCTGCGAGCGCTCCTACTCAAGGACAAGCAGACCTATGACTACGTCACCGGCGCGCGGACCCCGATCGACCGTCTGGCCTTCACGTTCGCCGGCTACAACGGCGGCATGGGGGGAGTCTCCTCCGATCGGCGCCTGTGCCAGGCAACTCCCGGGTGTGATTCTGGAGTCTGGTTCAACAACGTCGAACGGACCAGCCTCAAGGCGAAGTCCGTGGCCTCGGGGTACGGGCAGTCATTTTTCCAGATCAACCGCGGTTACGTCGTGAACATCCTCAGGACGCGCCGCGGGAAGTACGTCACCCCACCGGAGGTCTACCCATGATTCCTGTACCGTTGTCAGCCCTGCTTGCCGGGGTCCTCGTCGTCATCCTCGCGATCGGAGGGGCGTCGTGGAAGGCGTATGACGCAGGTGAGGCGCATCAGGCGTCGCTCGACGGTGCTGCGCTGCAGAAGCAGAAGGACGAGGCCGCCAGGACGCTACTGGCGGAAACCAACCGGGCGAACGCGGCCGAGCGCAAGATGGCCTCGAACGTCCATGATGCGGAGGTGAAGAGTGAACTTGATTCTCATGCGATTGACGATCTGGCTGGTAAGCTGCGCGTGGCTAGCGGCAGCAACAACCGGCTGCGCGACCCGAACGCCCGACCCGGGAGTTGTGGTAGTGGCCCCCAAGGAGCGTATCCCGTCGCCACCGGCAATCGTCAGCTCGACGGAACCGAAACCCCCGGGCTACTTTCAACAGAGCTTACTGGACTACTTCAGCGGGTCACCCGCGAAGCAGACGACATCAACAACGCCTACACCGCCTGCCGCGGCGAACGGCTCACGCTGACGACGCCGGCCGATGGAACGAACCGCTGATGTGATCGACGCTGCCACCGACCTCGCCGAAGCAGAGCGCGAGGCGGCGGCCCGCCGACGGAAGCCCGTGATGAAGGCCACAGGTCACTGTCGGTACTGCAACACGCCCACGCCCGGGGTATTCTGCGACCCCGAGTGCGAGCGCGACTACGCCCAGGAGCAATGGGCCAAGGCCCAACGACCGCGATGAGCATCCCCCAATTCGAGCCCTCAGTGATCGATCTGCGGTATCGGGTATTCCTGAACGTCGAGTCGACCATCCCAGTGGCGACGTTCATCATTCAGGCGTACGCGGAGGAGTTCGCAGCTGCGAAGTTCACCCACGTCGACCTATGGGTGGTCCGCGACCTGAAGAACGATGGGCTCATCGTTGCGCGCAACGCGTCAGTGCCGCCGCAAAAGCCCGGGTTGCCTGCCCTGACCGACGTGATCAAGCCAGGCAACCCGGCGGCGCGCATGCACCGGCGTCGAACGACGGACTAAGCGAGCAGCTTGAGAGCGTACCGCGCAAGCACGTACGTTTTGCCTGCCTGAAAGCGTTTCCAGTACTGCGGGTGATGGACCTGGTAGTCCGACTTCACCCCGGCGCCGTCGAGCCACCCCTGCGCCGCACCGCCCAGCGCAATGATGCCGCGCGGTTCGAGCGCGTCGATCCAGTCGGACGCGCTGCGCTCCCCCTGCTGCGTGTAGGCGTTCGTCCAGAACAGCTGCGCCTCGCCGATCCCCGCGTCCTCCAGGTGCTGCGCGAGCCAGCCTGAGCACCCGGAGCTGAGCGCGCTGATGAAGGGATAGTTGGGCGCAGTCAGCGGCCAGGACGCTGATGGACGATCGCCGACGAGCAGGACCGATTCGCTGGACCAAGCCCCGATCCCCGGATTGAGCGGGATCTTGCTCGTACCTGATTCGATCCGTCCGAGGATGGAAAGGAGCTGACGCAAATCGTTGCCGGGTGCAACGATTGCGAGGCCGTGCAGGGGTAGGCTTGGGCAGAAACCGGCCGATTGAGCTGAGCAGCAAGCTGCTGCGTTCCTGCCCAATAGGATTCGCAGCATCATCCGACCGACCGGGATCGAGACGGCCGGACCGTCGAACGTCAGCGCGTACGTGCCGCCCTTCGCGATCTGGCCGCCGATCGCAATGAGCATGGCCAGCTGCTTGCGGTCGTCGCCAGCAATGCGGACGTGTCGAGCCCCCGAGGCCGACGCGTACTTGTGCGCCAGCCCCGAGTCCTCGAACACCGTGATGCTCGGGTAAGTCATCCGTGCACCCCTCCGCCCGCGAGCAAGGTCTGCAGCTCCTTGATCACGATGTCGAGCACCTGGCGCCTGTCAGCTGGATCACGCGACAGCAGCATGAGCGTGATGCGCATCTCCGTCGGCGTGAGCAGGTTGTCCTTCGCGTACTGGTTGATGTAGTCCAGCAGCTCGGCCATTGACTGGAACGTCTTGGGGGGCGGGCCGTCCAGCAGCTCGCGGTACTTCTCGACGAAGTGCAGCCCCTTCTCCAGGTCCTCGCGGCCGTGCTTCTTGCGGCTGCGCCCTACGTACTTCGACGCACAGCCCAGGAAGTAGCCGTGGAACACATCGGGCAGGACGTTGTAGATCAGGTCCCAGTGCTGAATGCCGCCGCTGCCCGCGTAATGCCGGCCGCCGATCTGCTTGCTATTTGCTGACATAGTGTTCTCCTTGCTTGGTGAGCCGAGTCAGATGCGCGTGCGCGATCCGAAAGGCGGTGTCGCCGAGCTGCGCCTGCCCGTGCGACGAGTTGAGAACCTGCAGCACGTACGCGATGGCGTTTTCGTGACACAGGAGAAGGGTGCGATGCCGACTGCCCAGCGCCATCTCGCGAACGGTGTACGCCAGCAATTCCAAGTAGTCGGCCAGCTTGAGCACGTTTCGCTCCTGCAGCTCCAGGCGCTGCTCATACAGCGGCAGTCCGACCGCATTCATGGACTCGGCCTCCGCTAGTTCGAGCGCTGAGCGCGCCGCGCCGCTCATTGTGCGCTTGGCGGGCGCCGGAATGTCACCGAACTTGGCCTCAGGCAGGTCGTGCGCGAGCGCGGCCATGAGCAGGTCGACGCTCGGCGCCCCGTCCATGAGCTCGGCACACCACCAGGCGACGGCGAAGGAATGCTGCCCGACGGTCTGCGGCCGCAGCGTCGGGAACGTGTGGCAGCGGACGACCTCGCTGCCGTCCTCGACGTACTGCGCCCGCGCCTCGGCGTACTGCGCCCGCGGGTCGAAGGGCTGCGGCCAGGGAGTTGCCCTCGTCTCACTCACAGCTCACCCCCCGGGATCAGACCGAGCTTCGTCATCATCGACGGGCGCGAGCTGATCCAGTCGAGCCCCGCCAGTCGCCAGTCCTGCGCGAGGCAGTCGCCGACCGAGCTGATGGCCTCGTGCGCGCGTCCCTGTCGGTAATGCTCGTGTGCGTGCGCCATGGGGCAGATGACTTCCTGGAACGCCGTCGTGCGATAGTCGTCGCAGCCCGACAGCGGCCGGTTGAGGAACGTCACGAGGTCGACGTGCCACTCATCCGTCGCCGAGCCGTCGAGCGGACTGACGGGATCGTCGAGCATCGTGTAGCGATCGTCCGCCGTGTAGCGGACCTCGTACAGACCGTCACGCTTGTACAGCAGGCGCTTCGTGTCTTCGCGGTCGACGTAGACGTGGAAGTTGTTGCTGAACTGACGGTACACGCCGACGCCGGCGCCCAGCTCGTTGGCCAGGTACTCCAACAGCACGCTGAAGTGGACTGCGTTGGCCCCGTAGCACCCCCAGATGGCGTCGTTGGAGCGGTTGACGACCGTCATGTTGAGGTGACCGCCGCGCAGATCGAAGTAAGCCTGTGTGTTGCACGGGAGGTCCTTCATGCCGGTCATGCCGGTAACGAGGTCAGAACGAGCGTCCCACATGCTCAGCACTGCGCGTCGCGATTGCGGATCGCGCCTGAGCTCGTCGACGATGAGCTGGAGCTGATCGAAGCCAAAGTGCTCGCGCCAGCGATGCCCGTAGGCCGAGTGGAACGTCACCGCATCGTCGCTGTACTGCGCGATGTTGGCCGCGTAGCGCTTGACGAAGTGGACGTCATTGCGTCCGCCGAGCATCCACAGGGACTCGAACAGGTGGAAGAACGGGTTGGCCTCGCGGCGGCGCGAGAAGATGACGCGGTGCGTCGGATTGAGGTACTCGGTGATCACCGGTCCCGGGGCGACGAGCACCGGTCCGTTGCGGCTCGGCTCCTCGACGCCAGCCGTCTTGAGCCACCACAGGGCGTCGAGGAGGGCGATGTTGAGGTTCGGTGCGGTGATCTTGTGCGTAGTCATGACATTGGTCCTTTCGTTGAGATGTGAGGGGCCTTACGCGGCCCCTGGGTACTTGGAGCGCGGCGCGCCCTGGCCGAGCCTGACGCGTTCGTACTTGTCGAACTCGCACAGGCTGTGCTCGATGTCCCGCATCTCCAGTCGCGGGTATCGCGCGTTGTTCGGCCAGTAGCGCTTGAGCCGCGACATGACCAGCAGCTGCTCCATCGCCGCTCGATCCATGCCGGGCGACGACTTGGCTGTGAGGGGCAGGCCGGTCAGTCGGTTGAGTCCGCGGATCGCACCCGGTCCAGCGTTGGCCCACGAGTCGATGTCCGACGCGCCGCGCAGGTAGCGCGTATGGCGCAGGTCCGTGACGACCTCGTACGTCATGAACGGTCCCCAGGCGAAGCCGCGGCCGAGGATCGCGTTGAAAGCGCCCTCCAGCGTACCGTGTAGCAGGGGCTCGACCTCCTTGCGCGCGTCCCAGAGCCGGCCCAGGTTCGAGTACGCGGTGGTGCGCGACTTCGTCTGGCCCGTATGCTCCGGCCCCGTCTCGGCCGTGATCATGTACGCACCCGTGTACACCTGCGCGCCCGTCTCGGTGAGCACGTCGAGCGCGATGCGCATTGACTCCGGGCTGTAGGACTTGTACGGCCACGGCTGGCTGAACTTTTGCGCCATCAGGTACTCCAGCGTGGGCGGGTGGTTGATGCGCCGCGCGATGGCCAGCATGAACCAGAGGTTGGGATGGTCGGCGTAGGGCTCGCGGATGTGCTTGCGAATCCAGATCGTCACCGTGTCCAGCTCGCGATACACGTTGCAGAACCGGTAATCGCGCAGGATGCGATCGTCGGTCCAGGGCTTCGGCTCCCCGCGCTCGCGCGCGAGGTAGATGTCGTGCCGCTTGTGCATGTAGTCGAAAAACTCACTGCTGCGGTCGGTCACTTTAGCTCCTTGATCAGTTGACGCACATCTTTGAGGGGCTGCTGATAGCGCAGCACGCCAGTGCGCCGTCCCTTCTCCTCGACGATCGCCCGGTTGCGAAGGATCGTGGCGTGGCGCTTGACGGTGTTCTCCTTGTCGAAGGGTTTGATGTTGCCCGCGATGCGCCGTCGCTCGATGACCCGCTCCACGCACACGTCTACCGGCGTGTCCAGATAGGTGAACACCCAGCGCTCCTTGAAGTCCTCGCTGTACGCGCCCACGAGCCCGTAGATGGTTGACAGGATGAGCCCCTCCAGCCACACGTTGTGGCCATAGTCGAGCGCCGTCGACACGCGATCGATGATCTCCTGCTGAGTCTTGATCGTGTCGCAGCCTCCGCAGACGTTCTCATAGGAGCCGATCACGTGCCACGACTCGCCGGCCGCGTGGCCTTGAGCGTTCGGCCGCAGCGTGTACCCCAGCACCTTGCCCTTCGCACCGTCAACACGGCCGACGTGCTTGAAGGAACGCATGAACTCCCGAGTGAGATGGGTCTTGCCCGAGCCCGACGTGCCGCGCACGTTGATGATGAGAGGCTTCATCCGAGACACCTCACGAAGATCGCCGTGCTCAACATGCCGACAAGGAAGCCGGCGCGCCACCCCATCCACCACTCATAGCCTCTGCTCATAGCTGAATCTCCCCGAGCTTGAGCCGCTGCGCCAACGCTCCGAGTAACATGGGTGCGTAGCGAAACCCGGACGACCCCATGGGCTTGCACAAGATGCGGCTCGACCCGTCCAGCGCGATCCAGCGGCCGTCCCAGCCAGCGCCCGCGATCGGCCGCCACCCCTGAACCGGCTCCGCTATCGCCTTCATCTTGAGCAGATCGCCTCGGCTGAGCTCGAACGCCCGCGTGCGCAGTGCCTCGAACTTGGGCGGTATCTCCAGCGCCTTCGGCTGCTTCTGCGCGATCATATGGCTGCCGAAGTAGTGCGCGCCGGGCTCGCCGGGCACCGGGTAGAGGTACGCCATGATGAACTTGCCCTGGCGTAGGTAGAGCGACGGCGCGAGGCGGCCGGGCGTCGTCTTGTCCAGCGCCTTCGCCTGCCGTATTTCGACCTTGACCTTGACGCTCCAGCCCCACTGAAACGTCGACGCCTCGACGCCGTAGGACGGTCCCTGGAAACCGTGCGTCACGATGTCGAACGAGCCAGTGGGGCGCGTGTCGCGTCGGGACTTCTCCTCCAGCGCACGGACGTACTGAACGAGGCGCTGCGGATTGAAGTGGAGCGACGGATAGGCGTACAGCGTCAGCATGCCAAGCGGCGTCGCACCCCCGGCCGGTGCCCCGTGAGGCGGCGCCTTCGTGTTGTACAGGTAGGGCGCCGCGTCGAGGATGTCGCGGGGCAGATCACGCCTGTCGTAGGCGCTGCGCCAAAAGTGGTAGCCCTCCATGCCGTCCGACTTGGCTCGACCCGAGGGGAACACGCCGCCCGTCGACGCGCGCCACGCGTTGAAGGGGCCGTCGAGGTCCGACCAGGTGAACTCGACGCGCTTGCGGCGAAGCAGGAGAGCGATCAGCGAGCCGGTCACGCCCATGCCGGTGAGATGGATTGGCTTCATGCCTGGTACTCCTCCAGAAGTCCCCAGTTGATGCCAGCGTTGAGCGCTCGGCGCAGCTTGTGGCCGGTCTTGGACGGAAACTTGGTGTGCTCCAGTGCGTGCTTGACCTCGTACGCGTCCTTGCCGATGGGGTAGTGCTCCTTGTAGTGCGACTTGTACTTGCACAGGATCGTCTCGGCCTCCTGCACGTTGAGCTTCCGCGTGCCCGGCCGCGGCACGAGGTTGCGCAGCGACGGCGCGGTCAGCAGCGCCTGCAGGACCGTCTCCGCGCCGAGCGTATTGCTCAGCAGCGTGTGGTCCGGCGTCCCGAGGAGGAGGAGCGCAGCTCCCTGCGCCGGGTCACGGTAGAGCCCCATGACGCAGTCCTTGAAGTCCACCGGCACTTCTAGGACCCGCTCGCCCAGGTCGGCGACCTTGAACGCGATCCACGGACCGAACCCGGTGTAGTCGCGAACGCGGCGCTGAACCTCCTGGAACGTCGGGCGCAGTCCCACGAGCGAGCCCTGGAACCAGTCATCCACGATCGCCTCGGGCAGCTTGTGGCGCGACGCAAGGTCGCCAGCTGACTCGATCGCTGCTGCGCCTCTCCAGTGTCGACGCTCAGTGCCGCGCGGATACTCGCTAGAAGCAGCGGCGCGTAAGAGCATGTGCCAGAAGCTGTCCCCGGCTTGCTCTGACATGGCGCCTGCCAACGGGAGATTGTAGAGGCAGGAGTAGGCCAGGACGAGGCGTTTGCGCTGCCGTAGAGGCAGGTCCGCTCCTGCGATCGCGATGTACACGGGATCGAGGTCGCCTGACTCGATGAGGACGCGGCCGAAGTCGACCGCGGCGTTGAAGTGAAACAGGTCCATCTGTACCCCTTAGAAGTGAGAACGCCCGCGCGAAGGCGGGCCGTCCTCGATCCGGCATGCGGCCGGTCGCTGGCGCTTACTTGGCGATCTTGAACACGCCTTCCTTGAGGCCCCAGGAGATGTTCATCTTGGTGACGCCCACGTGCTTGTCCTTGCTGAACTTCTCCAGCAGCTTCGCCCGGGTGATGCCGCCCTCCTTCTTGCCGACGAAGGCTGCCATCTCCTTCATCGCGGCCGTGATCGCCTTGTCGGCGTTCGCGAGCACGATCACCTGCTTGCCGGCCTCGGCCTCGGCGGCGGCCTTCTTGTCGGCGGCCGAGACGCGCGGCGCCTTGGGCTCGGCGACCTTCTTGGCCGCGGCCTTCTTGGCGGCCGGCGCCGGGGCAGGCGCCGCTACCTTGGTGGCTGCCTTCTTGGCGGCCGGCGCCGGAGCCGGAGCTGCGGTCTTGGCCGGCGCCTTCTTGGCCGCGACCTTCTTGGCGGCCGGCGCCGGAGCCGGAGCGGCTGCCGTGTCGGTCGTCGTCGGCGCCGTCGGGGCGGCGGGCGTTGCTGCTGCGTCTGCTACGGTCTTGATGGGCATTTCGATTCCCTTGGAGAGGTTGATGAGGAACTCACGGGCTGCCGGTGTGACCGGAATGTAGCCGCCGCCGAGGTAGGTCGCGGCTGCCTTCGGGGCAGGATAGTCCATGAGGGTCGGATACTGCTCGACGAAGGTGTCGAGCGGCGTCCGCACGAGGTCGAGCTGTCCCGCCATGGGAACGTGCTCGACGACGATCTTGCGTGTTCCCGAGACGCCGAGCACGATGGTCGTGTGGCGATTGACGTCTTGGTACACAGTGTTGGCGAAGATGGCGGTGGCGAGAGACATCAGAAGCCTCCCGTCAGGTCAATGATCATGGGCAGGACAATGCCCTTGGGGCGCGGCTGACCGTTGACGTCCCGCAACGAGAGGTCCGCGGCGCAGCCCGTCATCGTGAGGTTGTGCACCGGCGCCTTGAAGTTGTCGCGGACGTAGGCGGTGACGGCGATCAGCGTGACCTCGGGCTGGCAAAGCAGCGTCCGGTCGACGCAGTTGCCGTCGTGAAAGCGAAGCAGGGTAGCCTGCTGAGTGTCCATGTTGATCGTTCCCTTGAGCTGATGAATCCGGGGTACTGCCCGGTCAGGAAAGCGCGACTCTACGCGCGTTCAGGATGAAAGTCTAGCGCCGCTCGGGCCGCACGAACTTCTTGATGAGGTCCGGCCGTTCCTCCAGCGGCCCAGGCTTCGGTCGTCGCGGTTGATTCGGTACTCGGCTGCGCAGGCTTTCCAGCTGCTCGATTGCGTCACCGAGATAGCTGGCTGCCCACTCGAACGCGTTGCCGTTGTGGTCGAGTAAGGCAGCCAGATTGCCGTTCAACTTGCCCGCCTCCTCCAGCGCCTCGTACCGGGTGTCCAGCTGCTTTTCCCGACTCTTCAACATGCGCTGCGTCGCCTTGAGCTTGCGGATGAGCGGTTTCAGCGCGTCGATCTCAGCCCGCTTCATAGCGACACCCCCATCTGCTCGGCGCAGTCCGGACCGATCCCAGCAGCGATCGACTCGGGCACGGTGAGCTTCTGACCGCAGCGACCGCACGTCCCTTCGTGCCAGACTTCCAGCTCAGGCGGAATCAACCCGCCGTTCAGTCGCGCCATGAACCAGCGCAGGGCGACGAACGACGGCGCATCGCGGCTGACCTTGGAATTGGCGGTGCTGCGGACGTTCAACGGCTCCTGTCGGTCGAGGACGCCCATGTAGCGGAAGTCGTCGACGTTGTTGGGGCCGCCGAGCAGCTTGACGAAGTACGCCGGCTTGGAGCTGCGCTCGATCAACGATAGCTTGTAGGTGTACCTGACCCCCGTGCGGAGCGAGCGCAGGGTGAAGGTCGCGTTGCCTGCGAGGATGAAGCGCAGGATGTCCGGTACGTGAACGAGGCGGTGGGCGACGCTCACTTGACCACCTTGCTGTAGCTGTTCATGGCGTGGTAGAGACCGGCCAGGTACGCGACGCGGAAGGACTCGATGTTGGCCGTTGCGCACGTCGCCTTGTGCTGCTTCCAGGCAGCCTCGAACGCAGTGCGCGTGGTGAAGTCGTTGCGCTGATCAGCCGCGACGCCAAACACGGAGGTCTGAGACAGGTTGTCGTCAAGAGTAGGCATGATGGAGGACGTAGAGGACGAGGATGTAGAGGGGGAGGCCAACCAGAACGAGGGTGCGGCGGATCACGCGGCACCTCGGGCGCGACGACGGCCCCACATCTCGTCGCTGTTTTCCTTGACGGTCTGCCAGCTGAGGTGGTGCGGGTTAACGCAGCTGGGATTGGCGCAGGCGTGGCCCGCGTGGAGTCCGGCGCCGTCCTTGCCCGTCACCTGTTGAAGGACGACGCGGATCACGCGGAGCTTCTTGTGAACGCCGTCGACCCGGACGGTCATGCGGCCGTAACCTGCCTTGTCGCGGTTGGCGACCCAGACCCAGCAGCCGGTCCGAGCTTCCTCGACGGAGTTGGCCACGATGCGCTCCATGACCCCCGGGTAGCGAGCGGCGCTCACTTGGCGGCTCCGACGAGGTGATGCGCAATACCCTCATAGGTGCCGATCGCAAACATGGCAAAACCGTTGCGGTGCGCGTGTACCCGGGCACCTTGCTGCGTCGGAAACCAGCCGACAAGCGTGCTCGCGGTTGTAAGCACGTAGCGGTGTTTTGCGTCGGGCAGCTTGGCCATGTCGAGCGACTGGGCCAATTGTCGCGGGGTGGGGGTGTAATTGAGCTGTTGCACGCTGCACTCCTTCAGGTTATCCCGGAAACATCGCCGGGTCGATACAAGTCATCATCCTCTTGTTTTCGGCCGCCGTAAAGTGGGCTAGGCCAGTTTTCCAACCGTTCGTCGGCTCGTCGTCGCCTTTCCGCGACGGTACTCCTGGAGGGCAGCGTACAGGTTGGCCTGGCCGCGATGCTTCCGCCGCAGAGCGATCAGCTTGAGCTCGTCCACAGTGCCCTTCGCGAGGCAGTGATGAACTGTGACCCGCTTCGCGTCCGAGCCCTGCCTGATGAGGCGTCGGTTGAGCTGATCGTACATCTCATAATCGTACGTCAGGGTGTACCAGAAGATGTGCCGCGCGCTCGATCCCTGGAAGTTCAGCCCGTGGCCCACCGACTGCGGATGTCCAAGCATCAGCTGGAGGTCGCCACGGTTCCACTGCGTCTCGATCGCCTTGTCCGCCTTCAGCGAGCGGCCGAGTATCGGGGCGTCCTCCTTCAGCTTGAGCGTCTTCTTGAGCCGGTCGAGGTCATGGCCGTAGTGGTAGGCTATGAACAGCTGCTGACCGTTCAGCTCCTCGATGAGGTCGACCAGCGCCTGGTCCTTGAGCGTATGCATCGCCTGCCACTCGCGCTTGCCCGCCTTGGGTAGCCCAGTCTCCTCGTCGATCGGGTCCAGGTAGACCCCGCCGGACGCCATCTGCGCCAGCTTCGTCAGTCGAGCGCCCGCGTTCGCCGCGGTGACGATCCCGCGATCAACCTCCAGAAACAGCTCCTCCTCGAACTCCTTGTAGTGCTTCCAGCACGGCGACGACTTGATGTCGACGTTGATGATGTTGTCGTGCTTCTCGGGCAGCGTCAGGTAGTCCTCCCCCGACAGACGGAACACGAGCGGCGCAATCCGTCGATTGATGGCCTCCTCAGCCTCGACGTACTCGGGCTTGGCCTCAGTGCCGACGTTCACGCCCTCCTTCAGCACCCAGGTGTAGCCTCCGTATCCCGTGGGGTTGAAATACTTGTTGCGGTAGTGCGTGATGTACGGGCCCAGCGCGCCGCCCTCGTCGAGGATGTAGCACTGACCGAACAGGTCCATCATGCCGTTCGAGGCGAACGAGCCGGTGAGCCCCCAGCGTCGCAGGAACTTTTTGAGCCAGGGCTTGATCGCGCGGCCGCGGCTCGTCTCCAGATGCTTCAACTTCGACAGCTCGTCAATGCACAGTATGTCGCAGCGCTCCAAGATGCGCTTCGTGCGGGGGCGTGCCTCGCGCATGAGCTCGTCCCACTTCTCCTTCGCCTTGGCGTAGCGCGCCTTGGCTTCGGCCGCCTGCTCCGCGGTCAGACCCTTGAGCACCGCGGGCCTCGGGGGCGGTGGGCCGAACAGCCATTCCAGCCCCTCGAAATTGATCACATAGATGTCGGCATCGCGCGCCAGCGCCTCCTCACGCAGCTTAGGTGCGTTCTCCTTGTCGCTGTGAAGCACCTCCATCGTGAGGTGATTGAAGTCGAGCCACTTGTCGCGCTCGGCCGGCCAGACCATGTGACAGGGGCGAACCGGCGCAACGACAAGCATGCCGCGACAGTTGTTGGCCTTCTTGAGCAGCTTGAACGTCCCGAGCGAGATGGCCGTCTTACTCATTCCCGGGTCAAGGAGGAGGCCGCCGTGCGCCTGGCTGAGCAGGAACTTCATCGCCTGCCGCATGTACGGACGCGGCTCCCACTTCTGAGGCACCACGACCGCCTCGGGCTCGCTCGACAGCTTCACGGATGGCATTGATAGCTGCTTCGGCGTAGTCGTGGACTTGGATTTCGTAGCCATGGGCCCTCAGGATGCGGTGACGGTGACGCTGGATGCCTTGCGGCTTGCCCCCAGGCACCTTGAACTCTATGAACAGGGGGCGTCCCCCGGGGATCAGAAACAGGCGGTCCGGCCAGCCGCGCTGCCCCTGGAGGTTGAGCTTGAGCGAGAGTACGCCGAGCGTCAGCGCTGCGTCGACGACCTCCTGCTCAATCGGCGCTTCACGAAAATTCACACGGCCCTCCCTCGGTGACGCGATAGGGGCACCAACTGCAGTGCCGTCCCGGCCGGGGAACGAACGTGCGATCGCTCAGCACCATGTTGAAGTTGCTGGTCCACGTCTTGAGGAACTTCTTGGCCTGAGCGATCGTGTAGTGCTCTACCTTCTCCTCGCCCAGATCGACGTACCACAGTTCGCTGCTGATGCCCTTCACGTCCGGGTTCATGACGATCCCGCCGGCCGCGTAAAGGGTCATCTGATCCTCGGAGTCGCCGTACATCTTGCCCGTCTTGTGGTCGATGACACGCAGCTTGTTCTCGGGCGTGATGACGGCTGCGTCGATCTTGATGCGAATCTTGCAGCGACTCCAGTCGGTCGAGCTGACGGGCTCCCACTTCTCGGTGAAGCCCCAGGACCCTTCCACCGTGGGGTTCTGAGTCTTGAGCACCTTGAACTCCGCGCCGAACGACTTCAGCTCCTTGGGGAGCGTCTTCAGCTGCCCGAGCGCGTACTGCTCGGCCTTCTTGTGAATCTCCTCGCCCCGGACCATCGCTGGGCTGCGGGACTCCTCGACCTTGAGCTTGTCGACGTGCTTGAGGTAGGCGAACCGGGCGCACTTGACCCAGTCGTTGTAGCGGGTGAAGGACACCGACTTCATGACCTTGACCACCTTGATATGCTGCTTGACAGGCATGACCGCTCCTTACTTGAGTTTGTCGTACGGTTCGAGCTGGTTCCAGCGGTAGCCGACATCGCCCTCCGACAGCATGGGTACGTCGAACTTGATCGACTCCATCGCCTCCTTCAGGCGCGCCATCTCGGTCTTGGTCGCCTTCTTGGGGCACGTCGCCACGTTCTGGTCGTGGACCGTCAGCACGAACCGGCCGTCCTTCTTGAGGTGGTGATAGCGGATGATCGACTCCTTGATGTGATCGGCCGCCGATCCCTGGATCAGGTAGTTGAGCAGCTTGTACTCGAACGTCTGCTGGCGTCCCGTCTCCTTGTTGAAGCGCGGGGGCTCGACGTGGTACACCCGGCCGCCCCAGGTACGGATCGAGCCTCCCGGCGCCTTGCCGCGCGCCTTCGTCTCGTTATCCAGCACCTTCACGTCAGGCAGCGCCGCGGCGTGGAACGCTTTGAGCTCCTTGGCCTCCTGCGCGCTGACCCCGAGCTTGAGGACGAGCGCGTCAATGCCGCCGCCGTACACCATCAGGAAGTTGAGAATCTTGATGTACTTGCGCTTGATCTCGCGCGCGGCGACCCGCTGAACCTCCTGGCCAACGTACGCGTGCACGTCGAGCTTCGGATTGGCGTTGTAGGCCGCAGCCAGCTGGCCATCCTCGAAGTGCGCGAGCAGACGCAGCTCCTGCTGGCTGTAGTCCCGGTCCAGCAGCACGCAGTCCGTGTCATCTGCGATGACGTAGTTGCGGACCTCGGGGAGCGGCGGGACCTTCAGGAAGTCCGGGTGGTTGTAGCCCTCGTCGCCGGCCAAGTCCTTGGGGATGTTCATGAGGCTCGGGTTCGAGCTCAGTCGGCCGGTCCGCGCGCCCGCCGAGTCGTTGCCTCGGGCCTGCCTAACCTGGTTCCACGACGTGTTGACCCAACCGCCCGAGTGCTCCCCCATCCGCAGCCAGGGACGCATGAACGTCCCGAGGATCGTCTTGAGCTTGGCCCGGTAATCGAGCGCCGCCCGAAGCCGCTTGTCTGTGATCGCCTGGTTCAGCGACTCCTTGGAGGTCGAGCGCTGATGCGACTTCGCGGTCAGCATGAACCCGCCGTCGGCCTTGCCCGCCTTCTCCAGCGCGTTGGCCAGTTCCTCGCCCGAGTCGATGTTCATGTCGGGCGTCTTGAGCAGCTTGCATATCCACGCGCTCACTCGCTCATACACCTGCTCGTACAGGGCCACGTCGCGTCGAAGCGCGTCCACGTCGATCCGCATACCCAGCTGCTCGTTCTCCAGCAGGATCGGCATCAGCTGCTGCTCGCGCTGATACGCCCCGAGCATGCCGGAGTCGAGCTGCTTGTAGAGAAGGTCGTGGAGCTTGCGCGTCCGCAGCGTGTCGCCGTTGGCGTATCGTCCAACGATGTCGCCCGGCGCGTAGGCGATGAACGCGCCCGCCTTGCCACGCTGGTTCTTGGCGATCGTCCCCGAGTCGACGAGCCAGTCAGCCACGGCGTCGCGCTCCTCCGGCGCCATGCCCAGGTGCTCCTGCGCAGCCGGCTTCAGCTTGAGGTTCATGCTATGGGGGTGTAGCAAGAACAGCTGATACATCGTGTCGTGGAGCCGGTCCCAGGTCGGCATCGCAACGCCCATGTGGGTCGTCGCCACGTCCACGTCGAACTTCCCGTTGTGATGCAACAGGGGAGCGCCCGAGCGGTAAATGTCCTTGAGCTCGGCCTGCGCCGCCTCGATGGTTGTGTTGTTCTTGGTCGGATGTCCCCACGCCAGGTACTTCGGCTGCTTGCCCGGGTACATGATGCTGAGCCCAACCGGCTTCGGCGGATACTGCGGCCGATCCTCAATGGCGAACGTCTCGAAGTCGAGCGTCACCGGCGTCACGCGGCTTGCCATCCTCTTGCGCCTCCTATACGTAGAAACAGCCCGAGGGTTGCCCGGGCCGTCTCGATTGCGCTACGGATGTCAGAACTTGCGTGCCTTCTTGGCCGCGACGGGCGCACCTCCCGGCTTCTTGGAACTCACCCCGGCCGGCGCCGCTGCCTTCCGCGACTTCGGCGGGGCGATCGTCGGCTGCTTGGCGTCATCGTCGCTGCGGGCCTGGTACGCCTGCTGCACCGCCTCCTCGCCGACCGCGATCTTGCGCTTCATCGCGGCCATGAGCTCCGCATCGAGCGCCACCTTGCCCGCCTCGGCCGTCCCGAACATGAGCATGAATCCGCCCTTCGGGTTCGGCGTGACGCTGACGTTGGTGTGAACCCCCCAGGTGGGGAGCGCGTACCGCTGCGACACGTCGCGCTGATGGTTGACCCAGCCCTTGACCGACGTGACCGGGACGTTGAGCGTGATGACCTCCGACTCGTCGAGCGCGGCGGCCGTCTCGACCGCATCCGACGGGACGAGCGCGAGCTTGACGCTGTTCTTGCACGCCTTGCCGCGGCCGGTGTCGGCGCTGTTCCACTGATTGGCCCAGCACTTCGCGCAGCCCGTGGTCGGCGGCTGGCTGATGGCGTCCTGGCGCTCCTCCACTTCGTCCGTCGGGCACAGCTCGTCCTCGTCGAAGTTGAAGGCGTAGCAGGTGGGCGGCGCCGGGTTCGAGGCGTCGAACACGCCTTCGTAGTACACGTTGGCCGCGATGGCCGTGAGTACCACCATGTCCAGCGTGTTGTCCTGGATCGGGGCGCCGTTGTACTGTAGCAGCCCCCCGGCCGTGTTGATGGATGACGACATCGAGACGCGACGCGCCTGCTTCATCTGAGCAGCTGCGGCTGCGGCCAACTCCTCGTCATACGCCACGACGGCCGTGGATGCTGCGGGTTTCTTGCTTGCCATGCGATACTCCTAGTGAACTTGGGAACTTGGACAGTGGCGCGTTACCGTTGCGCGCCTCGGGATCAGGCAGGTTCGATCAGCTTGTACTCCTCTAGAAGGGTGTTGATGAAATCCGGTCGCGGACGCCGGGTCCAGCCATGAATGCCGCGCATGCCTACGGCGTAGAAGGCGCGGAAGCAATCGACGGAGCTGCCCCGTAGGAACGCCTCATCAAGGTTGTAGGGGGCTTCGTAGAACTGCCACTGCGTCTCCTGAAGCCGCGTCGGCATGACCTCGAACTGAACCAGCATCGCGCGGAGCTGAGCAAGCGTGACCCGCTCCTGCGTGTCCAGCTTCGGGAACCGATACACGTGCTCATCGAGGAGGGCGTGACCCAGGCGTCGCACCCAGTCATAGTTGCCGCCGAGCGCGTTGACCCACTCCAGGTGCTCCGGGTTCGCGGGCCAGGACGACATCGTGGGAAACACCTGAACGCCGAACAGGCGCGCGCGAACGTCCACGGGGTGCTGCCACTCGGGCAGGCTGTCAGTTCCATGTGCCTGAATCACGAGTCCTTCCTTGTGCCAGACCGACGACAGCAGCTGACAGGCATACCCCGCGTACGTGAACAGATGTCGATCGAAGTACCAGCTGGCGACGGTCTCCGGGTCGTCGTCGAGATAGATGAGCGTGGGCGCTCGCGTGACGTGATAGCTCTGGATCATGCGGACCTCCGCGGGAAGTTGACGACGGAGCCGGACCCGCTGGGCTCGTACTCGGGGCGTCGCGTCCCGGCGCTGAGCGCGTGAGCGTAGGCGTACGCCGGCCCCTCAGCGTTCCACCGCGGTCGACAGCGACGCCCTGCCCAGATGATCCCGACCTGATCGCCGTCGTGAAACAACTGGGCGCCTGGGGGCAGCTTCAGCATCAGCTGACCTTCGCGGGGTTGTCGACCATCCAGTTGCGGACCGTCAGGCGAAGGTCGGCGATCTGCTCGATGGTCCGGTCCTGGTAGAACGCAGCGACGGCCAGCAAGTTGAGCACGTCCTCGTCCGTATCGACCGACACCGTGCCAGAGTACTGACGACCGCCAGAGCTGGGCACTACCTTGACGCCGTTGTCTGCGTGCCGGACCAGGTAAGCGCGAGTGAACGCCTCTTCATCCAGCTTCGTGTTGTCCATCTTGAAGGCGAACTCCATCAGGACACCTTCGTGCACGAAACGGCCAGCGTGTTGAACGCCTCGACGCCGGGCACGTCCTTCTTGGCAAGCCAGCGCGCCTCGACAGCCTTCTTGTTGACGGCCCGGTTGAGCAGGTCGAAGCCCGCGGTGCGCTTGATGTAGGCGTACAACTTGTCCCAGTCCTTGACCTGCGGCACCACCTTCTGCTCGATCTTGGCGTTGGCGACCTTGCCCGAGACGCCGGTGGCCTGCGACTTGGGCAGCTGGAGAATGATCCACTCGCGCAGGTCGCGCTCCTCCAGCTCCATCGCGTCGACGATGGCCTGCTGCGCGAGGCGATCGAGGCGCTTCTGGTACAGCAGGTCCGCGCACTCGGCGAGGGTCTTGGGCAGCTTGAGCTTGGACTTCTGCACGTAGCCCGACGTGTCGATGACGGGCGCTGCCTTCTTGGCAGGCGCCTTCTTGGTAGCAACTGGCATGGTGTTTCCCTTGGTGATGAGTATCGAGGAGACCGGCCCCGTCCGGGAACCCGCGAGGATACGCGGTCGCGCTCGTGCCGTCTAGCCCTCCTCCGGCTCGTCGCCTGATCCGCCGCAGCGCTCGCACTGCTCGATGATGTCCCCCGTACCGTCGTCGTCAGGGTATTGGACCTCGCCGGTTCCGTCGCAGTCAATGCACTTCGTGCTCATAGCCCCGCTCCCAGTGTTGAGGCTGTCGGCAGGGGGCCGGTCGCCTCGAATACGTCCTGGTACGCCCCGCGCGCGCGGTAGCTGCGCGACGCCGGCACCAGCTTGTGCGGCATGAAGACCATCTGGCCGATCCGATCGCCCTTGCGCAGCGCGATCACGTGATGCTGCGTCGTGTTCTGCAGCTCCAGGGTCAGGGCGCCGCGCCAGCCCGGGTCGCACCAGCCCGCGAGCGCGTGATTGAGACCGACGCGCGCGAGCGACGACTTCAGCTTGTACTCGGCCGACAGATCGAGCGGCAGGTTGAACTCCTGCTGCGTGACCGCGAGGACGAACTGCCCGGGGTACAGCAGAAACGAGCCGTCCTCGTTGAGCTCCTGCGGCTCCGTGTAGAGCGGCTGACGCTTGGACAGCTCGACCGTCGGCCATTCGTCCTCGGGCGTCGTCGGGTTCGGCTGTTCCAGCAGGAACTGATCGCTGATCGTGAGGTCGATCGACGAACCGTTGACGTGCTCAGCCGTCACGCCGCGGATCACGCCTCGATCGACGAGGCCCACCAGGTCGCTGTAGGACAGGATCACGGCAGTCTCCCTACGGGCTCGAGACGGCCGACCTCACGACCCGTCTTCTGACCCTTCCAGGTCACCAAGATCGGGCTCGGGTTTCCTTTGGTCGCCAGCACGACTGCCATATGAACGTGAGTCGGCTGAAGCACTCCGATCACCTTGAACTCCTCCTTCACCTGCGACTTGGGCATACATGTTCCTTGGGGTTGGGTTGGCCAGCATCTGGCCCATCATCTCGTTCTCAAGCGTAAGCAACTGGATCAGGTTGGTGAGCGTCGCAACCTCGGCCTCCAGTGCCGCAATGCGATCGGCGTCAGTCACGTCGCAGCTGTCTCCTGCGTGCGCGACGAGTCGCGTACATCCCGACCCCCAGTCCGCCGAACAGAAGTGCCAGCGTGCCTGGCTCCGGCACGGCGTTCGTGGCGTTCGATCCCACGTCCGAGTCCGGGACGCCTCGCCCGGGGGTCGGGACGCCGAGGAGCGGCGGCCGCGCGCGCACGAGCGGGTACAGCAGCTGAGCGACTCGCTCGCGGCGCCTCGCGGCCGGCGTGTTCGGGACCGCCTCGGGTCCGTACGGCGCCCACTTGCCTGCCGGGTAGATGGGCCTGACCGCCGCCACCGCCTCCTCGATCGGAAAGATGGCGTCCAGGTTGCGACAGACGTCCCACACGGCCAGGTACTGATCACCAACCTTGTAGAGGTCGCCCGCCTCCTCCGCGCCGTTCGAGCGGAAGTTGGTGGACGTACCGAGGCAGACGATGTCGCGACCGTACGCTTGCGCACTCGTCGGCGCGAACATGACGTGCGTCGTCGATACCATCTGGACGTTCGAGCGGTGCACGCGGCCGACGATCTGATGCGCTGCGATCTGCCGGGCGCCCTCGCGCGCGTCGTCGGAGCTCATGAACATCGCTCTGAGCGCGCTGTAGTTGTCGCCGCGCCACGGGTTCGAGCCCGGCTTGCCCCACAGGCAGCCTGCCTTGACCTGGATCGGCAGCTGCTTCAGCTCGGGCTCGACGAGGGCCGGGGGGAGGGCGGCCGGCTCGCCCAGCCACTGATCGCCCGGAGTCAGGTACTGCCCCGCTGGCGCCGGCCACGCGTACTTGATTGCCAAACCGATCCCGACGCCCAGCGCAATCGATAGGCCCAGCGTCAATGGGGCGTTAGTCAACCAGCTCCAGCGCTGCCGGGCTAGGTCCCGCTCGTACCTGCTCATGCGATGACTCCTGATCCATGGCACGGCTCGCAACGGGTCTTGACCCGCGTCATGCCGCGCTGCTTCGCTCGGACTCCCTTGCCGCTACACGCCTTGCAGTATGAGTAGCACAGCTCCAGGAGGTCGTTGTAACCCTTGCGGTCCTTCTCGCGCTTGACGAGACTGTACGCCTGGTTGATCTTGGCGGCCTGCTCTGCGCGCTCAGGGTGCCGGTCCGGGTGATGCTCGGCCGCGAGGGCGCGCCACGCCAGGTGAATCTCCTCGTCGGTCGACTCGCGGTGAATACCCAGGGTCTGGTACGCGGTCGGCATCATCGATCCTCCCAGGTAGCGGCCACGTCGAGGAGCTGCTTGCGCTCGCGCTCCTGCGTTGCGATCATCTTGGCTCTCCGACCTTCGTCCAGGTATCCCGAGATGGCGTCATAGATGAGCTGCTGCGTGACGCGCGGTTCGAGCGCATCCAGCTCCCAGGATTCGTACCCGTACAGCTTGACGTACCCCTCGGCGCGCGAGTCAGACATCTTGGCCGGGTTCGGCGGCGGGCTGTACTCCTCGATCTGGTTCATGTTGAGCGCGATCCGATCCACCGTGACCTCGTCCTGAGCGAACATCGACAGCCGATCGAAATTGTCGCGCGTCATGTCGATCCCGCTCGGATCGTGGTCGCCCAGGTGAATGACCACGGGGCGCTGCCCGCGTCGCAGGGCGTCAGCGAATCGCATGCCGGCGCGCCACTGCTCGGACTGCGAGACGTAACCGCGGCAGGCGAAGTAGGGCACGTCCATGTCGACGGCCACGGGCTCGACAACGCCGATCAGCGCGTCCTTCTCCACCCAGACCTCCACATAGTGCTCCTGCCCCTCCCACGTGTCGCGTCGATAGCTGCGCGCGGCCGACTGAATGATGCTCTGCGGCGATCCCCAGTGGCTGTTCTCACGAACATTGCGCGTACGATCCTCGATCGACAGCCAGCTGACGAGGCCGGCCAGGCGCGCGTTGCTGATGAGCTCGCCCAAGCTGTCGTAGGACTTCGTGGTGTTGGGCAAGATGTCGCGCGCAACGAACTGATAGTACAGCTGTCGCAGCGTCAGCTGAATGCCCAACGCATCGTACTCGGCGATGATGCCGTTGGCCTGCGCGATGAGCGCCTGGTTCACCTTGGTGAAGCGCTTCTCCTGGTACTGGATGAGGACGGGGCTAACCACGGCGCTGTCTCCCGGTGACGATGCGAACGAGGGCGCAGGCGATCTGCCACAACGCCTCGGCCCAGTTGGTCGGCGGCCGGCGCCGCTCGAACTGCTGCGTGTAGAAGTTCACGGCAGCACCCCCGCGTCGCGCAGCCACACCTTCAGCTCAGCGAGCCCCTGGTCCATCTGGAGGATCGCGAGCTGCGTCCGCCGCCGCTGACCGCCGGGCAGCGCCTCGTCGAGGTGCCGCATGGCCGAGTGAATCTTGCCGGCGCTCGACGCCCAGTCGCAGACCTCGACCTTGCGCGGTCCGGTGTCGAAGCTGCGCGACTCACGACGCAGCGTGTAGCCCGTCTCGGCCGACTTCTCGTTGAGCCCGTTGCCCAACCAGCTCTTGAGCGGGTCCTCGCTCGGCGGCGTCCAGCCCAGCTCGATCAGTTTGGTGCGCACCGCCTCCTCGTTCGCCGTGCTGAGGTCCGCCGTGACCATGACCGCGTCGGTATCGCTCGCGCCGCCGCCGTAGGCGAGGAACAGCGCGATTTCCTTCAGCAGGGCAGGGGTTGGCTCGCCCGCCTTCGTGGCCGCTGAGATGCGCTTGATCAGCTCCGCGCGCTTTGGCGTGAGCGGATCGCCCGAGCGTCGACGGTCGTGCGACGGGTCTTGCCCGCGGTCCTGATTCGTGTAGTCGCTCGTGGGTTCAGCCATGACGTCGCTCCTTGGATGGAATCTCGAACGTGTTGTGCGACCCATCGCCGACCCCGGCCACCGTAGTGCTCAGGCGACGAAGGGCCGTGGTGACCGACCCGAAGATGCCGCTGGCGGCGCTCGGCCACTCGACCGGCTCCCAGTGCCCCTCGACCTCGGGCGCCTTCTTGAGGCCCCAGCGGATGCACCAGCGCTGAAGGCTCGTCAGCTCCGGCTCGGTGCTCGGCTCCTCGGGCGCGACGTACGACAGCAGGATGCCGCCGTCCACCAGCTCGATCTTGTTGTACACGTGCTTCGCGTTGAGCTCGTGCGCATGATGACACAGAATGTTGCGGACATCGTCCGCTTCGATGAGGACCTTCATGGTAGTTCCCTTGAGATGGTAGAGAGTATCCGGGGGAACAGGCGCCCGGTCGCCTCGCGCGCCGGTTATCAGCCGCGGCAGCTATTGGGCAGCCACTTCGCCTCGCTGGGCACGGTGGGCTCGCACTTCCACTGCTGCGGCGTCGCGCTGCCGGCGTCGGCCGCGTGGAGCGGCGTGCCGTCGGACTTGAGCGGCGTCATCTTCACCCCGGTCGTGAGACCCTGGATGTTCTGCGAGTCGGCCGTGATCACGCCGTCCGGGTCCACGCTCATGCTCTTGAGGTACTTGGTGCCCTGGCCGACGCCGACGAGGCAGGTCCACGGCTTGGCCTGCGTCGACGTGCCGCCGTCCATGACGTTGTAGAACTCCGTGACCTCCAGTCGGCAGGGCGCCGTCTGCAGCACGACCTCGGACATCTTGGTGCGCTTCGTGTAGTCCTGGTACGCCGGCAGCGCGATGGCTGCCAGGATGCCGATGATGGCCACGACGATCATGAGCTCGATCAACGTGAAGCCGCCCTGGCGGTTGCTGTCGAAGGGCATCGGTGCGCGCGCGGCGGCCGGCGTGCTGACGGTCGAGCTGCCGCGAAGCCGCGTGATGACGGCCTCCAGGTTGGCCTTCTCGGTGTCCCAGACCTCCTTGAGCTGCGCCTTCGTGTACAGATGAAACACGAGACCGAGACCGATCCCGATGGCAATGCCGATGATGATGTGGATGAGCACGACAACCTCCTGTGTAGATGATCAAGACAGGCGCGGAAGTGCGCCGGTCGCGAGGATACTGCGCAAACTGAAATGCCGTCTAGCCCTTCTTTCCCTCCACCACGACCTCCTTCCACGGGGGCGTCGGGTCGCCGCCGACCTGCGTCACGCTGAGCCCGCCGTCCGCGAGCGTCCAGACAATCGAGTGATGGTAGTCCCAGCTGTCAGCATCGCGAACGTGTACCATGAACGCTTCGACCGACGCCGTAATCGACTGGTCCTCCATCTGCCAGACCGCCACGCGCTCCTCGTACAGGTCGTCCTTCTCGCCGCGCTTCTGGATCGGGTACAGCGACTCGAACGGGTACAGCGCCGCCCGGATCGCGCAGCTGATGCCGACCTCGTCATGCGCCAGCCAGAAGCGCGGGAACGCCGGCTTGGTCTTGAGGTCGACGGGCGCCGCGTCGAAGCGATGGATGACGTAGTTGAACTTCACGTCGACCGCCTGACCCTCCGGCAGGTGCTCCGGCCCGTAGTGGCCCGGCTCCGGCGCGACCTCGGCTCGCGGCTGCGCGCGTGGCGCGTTCTTGTTCCCGGTCACGCCGTCCTCCGCGCCTTGATCTTCGCGTCCAGCTCCTGCAGGCGCTCGATCGACTTGGAGGGCAGGTTGAGGAAACGCGGCGCCTCGGCCAGGATGATCTCGCGGATCGCGCGCAGTGAGGCGGCCTCCAGCTCGTCGATGTCGAGGTCGCGGCGCATCGCCTCGGCCGCCTCGGCCTTGATGACGGCGTCGGTGTCCCAGAGCCACTGGTTGCGATCGCGCTGATCGTTGTAGCCCCAGTGCATATGAAGGGCGGGCTGCTGATCGTGATTGCTCAGCTCGTCCTCGGTGAACTTCGTGTAGCTTCCTGCGTCTGCCTTGTTCATTGCCAAACTCCCTCAGGTTAGGTGCTGCTTGAACCGCCCGTCCACGTACCCATCTCGATACATCTGCCAGACCTTGTACTCCAGCTTGATCATACCAAGTGGCGTCGCTCGATCAACGCCTCGCTTGGCGTGGTTCCTCAACCAGTAGTCGATGAACGACTCCTGAACCTCTCTCAGCTGCTCCTCAGTGAGCGCCTCCATGGTCAAAACTTCTTGAGGGCCAGCTGACCCCCGGGGTGATACTTGCGGTAGTGCTCGGTGATCGCCTGCGGCGTCGCCGCCTCCCAGGCCGCGTGATTGCGCAGCGCGAACGGCGTGATGACGCCGGACCCGCCGCCCTCGGGGAACTTGATCTGCCGGAGGAGCCGATGCCCCGAGCGCTTGAGCTCGCGCGCGACGCCTTGCGCGGTGAGGCGCTTCTCGTTCGAGGGATCGAACGCGCGCAGCAGCTCCGCGGACGTGAACAGCTCGCAGTTGAGCTCGACGCCGTTCAGCATCACCGGCCCCTCGCGCCCGAGGTCGTGCACGAAGCGACCCAGCTCGCTCTTGCTGGTGATGATCATGTCGGCCTTCGCGCGCGTTCGGAGCGCTGCCGCCTGCGGATCGAAACCCGTGAGGTCGAGCGTGAGCAGGTAGTGGTACAGCGCCGCGATCCCGTCGTCCGAGTCGCGCCAGTCGACGTAGCGCCGCCTCAGCGCCTCGTCGATCATTCCACCCTTCACCTCGTGGATGAAGAACCGCCGATCGCTGTCGCTGAGCAGGAACGCGTCCGGGTCGTTTGACGTGAACAGGTAGTTGATCAGCGCGGGCGCGCTGTAGGATGGGATGTACTTGGGATTGAGCTGAACGAACTTCTGCGTGATCAGCGTGTTGAGCCGATTGCTGAGCTCGCGCGAGGCGTTCGCCGTGATGTCGTCGGCGAGGATGAACTGCTTGGACTCGGCCCACTCGTTGCGATCCTCGCGCAGCTGAGCATCCGTGATCTCGCCCGCATTCTTGCCATAGATGCGCATCAGCGTGTGCCCGACGAGCGTCTTGCCCGAGCCCATCGCCACGCCCCAGATCACCGCGGCCGTCGCCATCTTCGTGCCGAGGTGCTGGAGCGGGTACGCGCACCACTGCTCAAACCATCTGCGCGCTGCGGGCTCCGCTCCCTGGAACAGGTGATCAAGCAGCGCGATCCAGGGCTTCACGTCGCCCTTCTCCGGCGCGATCGGCATGCCGTGCCACGTGTTCAGGTAGCCCTCGGGCGTGATCCGATCCGCGCCGGGCGAGTACGTCAGGCCGAGCGTCGACGCTCGATGGGGCCACTTCAGCCACTCCTGCGCCAGGGGCTTTTCGGTCATCTTGATCTCGCCCTTCTGGTCGACGCGCGTGATCGTGAAGAAGCGATGACCGTAGTGGTGCTCCTTGAACCCGCCCGGCGCCATCTTCTGCATCGTGTCCCAGGCCACCACGATGCCCGGATCGCGGACATAGATGACCTCGGCGTTGAACCCGTGGAGCGCCGCGCTCGCTGCGTAGGGGATCGCGCCGTCCAGGACGCGCTCGAACGCCGCACGGCCGAGCTGAACGAGGTAGTCGTCCAGGCCCGTCTTACCGCGCCCCTCGATGTTGGGAAGGCGGCAGATGTTGACCTCCGCGCCGAGATTGGTGAGCGTCCGCGCCAGCTCGGACTCGGCCTGCACCACCTTCGGGTTCGACGCCGCGTCGCTGTCGTACACGATGTACACGGGACGATCGGTCCAGACGAACTCGTTGAACAGGGGGAGGATCGGCAGGTTGTTCTTGGCAGCGCGAAACGACCAGACGCCCCCGAGCCCGAGCGTAGGCAGTCCGTACTTGATCGCGCAGGCCGCCTTCAGCTCGCCCTCCGTGATCAGCAGCGCGCGCTCGGCGTCCTCGGCAATCGCTCGCCAGGAGTGCTTCGGCCACGGGGGTAGGTACACCTCAGACAAGGAGTCTGTGGGCTGCACGTACCGGAGCGCCTTCACGGCCGTGAGCTTCGCGAGACCCGAGCGCGTGTCCTCCAGGTAGCGAAGCCGCCAGAACTTGGAGCGCTTGCCGTCGATGTCGAAGTACGGAAGGCGGAACCCGGCGAACGCGGGCTGTCCCAGGGCTTTCACTTCTACAGCTGTGAGCGGTTCGTAGCTGAGCCGCTTCGCATCGGCTGCGTCGAGGTCGGATTCAGACAGCTTGATCTCGAACGCGGCGCGCAACGCCTGTGGCGTCTTGAGCGTGGTCATGCGTTCCCTTTGAGGCTAGTGGTGCCGAGTGAGCGACAAACGCCGGGGAGGCGCCGCGCCGAGCCCTGGGGCTCACGGTGAATCGAGGTACACGAAGGGTGGCGCCTACCGCGACGCCGCACCCGGTCACTAGCCGGCGCGGATCGTAGCGGACCTCGCCACTGCGAGGCAAGCGTCACTGCTTCGCCCCAGGAACCTCCCCGAAGTTGCGGCGTGCCCTGGCAACGGCGGTGCCCGGCTCCTCGCGCGCGGCCGCGTTCGACTGAAGCGACGCGAGCAGCTGCGACTTCTTGAGGGGCTTCGTGTTCAGGTAGTAGTTCGCGCCGACCCAGTACTGCGCACGCAGGTGATCCGAGCCGAGGGACTTGACCTCGAACCGAACGCAAACATCCTGGTTCGCGATCCGCGTGTTCATGCCTTCATGTACCCGGTACGGCTCGGCCCAGTTGATGCGGCTGAGTGCTTCGCCTTCAAGGCGTGTGACTTCGGAGATGATGTCCACTTACTCGATTCCCTTAAGTGATTGATCGGATGACGGTAACAGGGTAACTGAGCGCGCCGCCTATTCTCCCCTCCTGCTCTTTTACCTACCCTCCTACTACTCTACCCTAACTCTTCATGGGGGAGGAAGGGGAAAGATTTCAGTTACTACTACTTACCGCGTTTTCGCGAGCGCTCGACATCTCAGCCTGAGCTGATGCTGAGAGTGACCCCTTATCATGGGGGCTAGACGTGCGCTGGCGAGCCACGGTATAAGGCCCCCGCACGCAGCGCCGTGCCCTCACCCTACTGCACATCGTCACCTCATGCCAGCAAAGAAGACAACGCCCCCAGCACCTAGCGCGAGGCCCAAGAAGCCCCGTGCTGTGTTGCGTCCTGTCGACGTGACCGAGTCCTTGCCGCCGTCTCCCAAGGAGAAGCAGGTGCGCAACACGAAGGGTCTGAAGGACCACGAGTTCAAGAAGGGGCCGGACCCGCGGCGCTTCGTCATGGTGCCACGTCTGGCGAAGATCAGCGACATGAAGCGTCGCATGCTCGCCAAGTCCGGCATGACGCCGCTCGACTTCCTGACGGCCGTGTATCGTGACGAGCTGTACGATGACTATGAGCCGCATCAGTTCACCGAGGTCGCAGACGACAAGTTGCTGCCGTACGCTCGCGTCTGGAAGCCAACCGACAACGCGCGACGCGTCAAGGTCAACCTCGATCAGCGCATCGTGGCTGCCAACCAGGCGGCGCCGTACTTCCACAGCAAGCGACCGGTTCAGCTCAACCTCGGCAACGCCGGGAACGTCACGCCCGCCTCGATGACGCAGGAGCAGATGAGCGCACTGACCACCGAGGAGCTGGAGGCGATCATCCGCGCAGGCGAGGTCCTGGGCACGCTGCCCTCGACTGGCAGGAACATGGTTACGCTCAGCGAGGGCGTGGCCTCCGCGGACGAGGCGCGCACGATCGAGATGGAGGGGGCGCAGTGATCGTCGCTCCGGCCAAGGCGGTTCCGATCGCGGATCAGCGCGCGGCGCTCGCCATAGTTGCGCATCGCGAGTTCAAGTGGTTCGTGTCGTACGTCTGGCCTGTGCTCGAACCGGGCGTCAAGTACCAGCACAACTGGCACATCGACGCCATCGCGGAGTACCTTCAGGCGGTGAAGGATGGGCAGGTCAAGCGCCTGATCATCAACATGCCGTTCCGGATGCTGAAGTCCACGCTAGTCAGTCAGATGTTCCCAGCGTATGAGTGGCTTCACAACCCGTCCGAGCAGTACCTGACCTCCTCCTACGCCAAGGACTTGGCCACCAGGGACGCGGTCAACAGTCGACGCATCATCGAGTCGTCGCTGTATGCTGAGCTGCTGTCTCTGAGCCCCAAGGATCAGCAGTTCATCATGACAGGCGATCAGAACGTCAAGACGCGCTATGAGAACGACAAGCGCGGCATGCGGACTGTCACGTCCACGGATGCTGCGTCCACAGGGTTCGGGGGCTCGCGCTTGATCGTGGACGATCCGATTAGCGCCAAGATGGCAGACTCAGCGCTGGAGATCAACAAGTCCATCGAGTGGTGGCGCGGTACGATGGCCACGCGCTTCAACAACCCTGGACAGGACGCCGCGATCGTCACGCATCAGCGCCTGAACGAGAAGGACTTGACAGGCTACCTGCTGGCAGAGGAGGGCAACTGGGATCACCTGATCCTGCCCATGCGCTGGGACCCCAAGATCGTTTCCATCGCATCGTCGTTTCAGCCCAAGGTGCTCGATCCGCGGAACTACACCACGCGCCGCGATCCTGCGTACAAGGGTGCTACGGGACCGGGCGCGCTGCTGTTTCCCCATCGCCTCGATGAGACTGCGGTCCAGGCGCTGGAGAAGTCGCTGGGCAAGTACCATACGTCAGCACAGCTTCAGCAGAACCCAGCGCCACGCGCAGGCAACCTGTTCAAGCGGGATGACTGGCGGTACTGGCGCGTGGCGCCGATCCTCAAGACCCTCGATGTTGTGCTGTCGGTGGACTGTACCTTCAAGGACGTGGAGGCCGCGGACTACGTGTCCATGACCGTGTGGGGGTTCGAGAAGCGCGAGGCAGTCACCACTGCGTCCTCAGTGATCCAGTACCAGGGCGGCAAGGCGTACCTGCTGGACAGGACGTACGGACAGATGGGGCTCATGGCAACGCTCCGCGCGCTGCGCGGTCTCAGGGCCAAGTGGGACAACGCGATCGCGGTGCTGGTGGAGGACAAGGCCAACGGATCGGCCGTCATCGAGACGCTCAGCACCGAGGTCCCGGGCGTGATCCCCATCAATCCCGAGGGCGGCAAGTACAGCCGCGCAGCAGCCGTCCAGCCGCAGCAGGAGGCGCACCAGATCATCTTGCCTGATCCTTCGCTCCCGGGCTACGCCTGGGTTCATGACTACGTCGAGAACATGACTCGGTTCCCGGGGACGCCGGACGACGACACCGACAGCACATCACAAGCGCTCAACTGGAATCGAGTGCGCCCCGGGTACACCAAGAAATCACCACTGCCCTCGGTTGGGGGCGCAAGGACCATGACATGAGAGTATTTGGCAAGCAGTTCCAGTTCGCGGACATCCTGGGGCGCAATCGTCTCATGCCTGGTGGCGTGGTGGATCAGAGCGACGCAGCTACGCGCGAGGCGCAGGCCAGCAACGATCCCAAGGCGGCGCTCTACGATGATCAGGCGATCCTGTCGCAGTTCATCTTCATGATCACGCGGTTCCCAGACCCGGACGAGGTACTGCGTCAGGCAGGGATCAGCCGCAAGCAGCTTGCGGTCCTGATGACGGACGACGAGGTGTATCAGACGTTCGACACGCGGCGCGACGCCGTGCTGGGGACGCCCCTGCGCCTGGAGCTGCGCGCTCAGCCGACGAAGCCCAAGGGCAAGGATGCGACGCCTGCGAGCAGCGACAAGTCGGGCATCGAGGGTGACGAGTTCGCGCAGTTCCTGCTGGATCAGCTGGCCAGTATCAAGACCGTCGGCATCCCGGGTATCTGGAACGCAGTCCCCTACGGTTACAGCGTGGTCGAGGCGGTGTACACGAACCCGGACGATCCGCGCGAGGCGCGCGAGGACGGACGCATCGGCCTGAAGACGTTCCTGGAAAAGCCGTTCTGGTGGTTCGAGCCCAAGGCGGACGGCTCCCTGCGCTACTACCCGGACAACGGATCAGCCGGCGACGAGGGCATCCTGTGCGACCAGCAGTTCAAGTTCTTCCTGACGCGTCGGCGTCCCACGTACCTCAACCCCTTCGGCGAGGCGCTGCTGTCGCGCCTGTACTGGCCGTGGTTCTTCAGGTACAACGGCTGGAAATTCTGGTCCAAGTTCGTCGAGCGCTTCGGTGCGCCGCTCCTCGTGGGTATGACCGACAACACGGAGGCCATGACGCTGGCCCTTCTGCAGGCGCACAGCTCAGCGGTCATCAGCATCGGCAAGGAAGACAAGATCGATGCGGTGGGCGGTGCGGGCGTCGGTGGCGGTGATGCATTCGATCGGTTCGAGTCGGCCTCGATCCGTCGGATTCAGAAGGTCGTGCTGGGGCAGACCCTGACGAGTGGCACGGATGGCGGCTCGGGCAACCGCGCGCTGGGACAGGTCCACGAGACGGTGCGACGGGACAAGCTGGACAGCGATCTGGAGCTCATCACGCCCACGATTCAGCGCCTAGTCGATGCGCTCTGCGTGCTCAACGGCAAGGCGGCCGGCACCTACACGGCGTTCTACGCCGACGACACAGGGCTGGAGGCGGATCGAGCGACGCGCGACGTGGCGCTGATGTCATCCAAGCGCATCGCCTTCACCAAGGCGTACTTCATCAACAACTACGACTTCCGGGAGGACGACATCCTGGTGGATGAATCCGAACCGACGAGCGTAGTCCCAACCCCAGGAGGTCAAGTGGTCGACGAAGATGGCAATGACCCGGCTGTCAGCGGCAAGCCGGCTGTACCGCCCAAGGCGGCGGCCAAGGCACCTCCGCTGAACAAGGCCAATACCCCGGCGAGCCGGGTTCTGCGCGCGGCGCTGGAGACGTTCAGCCATCAGACGCGCACGACCCGGTTCACGCACCAGCAGAACATCGTCGAGGACCTGGCCGACGAGGCGCTGGAGGCCGCGGGCAAGCCCATTGCGGCCGAGGTCATCCGCTCGGCGGTGTTCGCGGCCACGGACCCGGAGGACCTGGAGTCGCGGCTGCTGGCGCTGATCGGCCCGGGCACGCTCGACGCCGAGCAGTTCAGGGCGGTGCTGGAGACGGCGCTGTTCACGGCCGACGTGCTGGGCTACGTGCACGCCGACAACAAGGTCTGAGCTCATGTCCATCAAACCCCTGCCCTTCCGCGAGGCGCTGGACTACGCGGCGCAGCGTCGGGTCATCCTGCCGGCTGAATACTACGGCTCGCGGATCGGTCTTCAGCGCGCGCAGGCGTTCAGCGTCGCCGGTCTGACGCAGCTGAGCCAGATTCAGCTCGTGCTGGACTCGCTCAACGACCATCTCGCGGGCGGGCTGGGGTTCGAGGCGTGGAAGGAGCAGGTGACCAGCGGCAACATCCCCCTGGAGCTGCCCGCTGAGCGCCTGGACAACATCTTCAGGACGAACATCCAGGGATCGTACAACGCGGGGCGCTACAAGCAGCAGACGGACCCGGTCAACTTGAAGCTGCGGCCGTACTGGATGTATGACGCGGTGAACGACTCGCGGACGCGGCCGACGCACCGCGCGATGGACAACACGATCCTGCCGGCCGACGATCGGTGGTGGATGACGCACTATCCTCCCAACGGCTACCGCTGTCGGTGCACGGTCATCAGCCTAAGCGCCAAGCAGGCGCAGCAGCGAGGCATCACGCAGACGTACCCCCAGGGAGCCGAGCCGGACAGCGGCTGGGGCTACAACCCAGGGCAGGCGTATCAGCAAGGGGTCGGCGCTGGGATCGACAAGGCGGTGAAGGACAACCCGGACCTTGACGCCGCAGCGCGCGACATCAGGGACGGCGCTGCGGCGAAGCAGCCGACGCTCGACGATGTGAAGGTCCAGGGTGCGAAGGTCGTGAAGCAGCTGCTGGAGGAGCCTCAGCTTCAGCGTACCGCGCGCGAGGCGGCCCACGACACCGGCATGCACGTGGCCCTGCGCATGGGGTTTCAGACGGCGCTCCGCGATCTGTGGGGTGAGAGCGGCGTGCGACCCGACGAGGTCATGAACGGCGCCGCCTCCAAGGCCGACTTCGCCACCGGCGCGCTCAGTCGCCTGCCCCCCAGCCTTCAGCGCGCGATGAGGGCGTACTACGATGGCAAGTTGGCGGTCAAGCGCGTTCAGGGGCGGGCCTCGTTCAACCCGCAGTTCGAGCGCCTGACCACGGACGGCTCGCTGGACACGACGATCCACGAGATGGCGCACGCGGCGCAGTGGGCAGCCCCTCAGGTCGATGCGTTGTTCCAGGAGTATCACGCTGAGCGCGTGGGCGCTGAGCCGCTGGTGAAGCTCAAGCAGCTGCGTCCGACGGTCAACTATCGTCCCGACGAGGTCACGAAGCCCGACAAGTTCATCGAACCGTACATGGGCAAGGTGTATCAGAAGGATCGGACCGGCTATGGCGGGGCGCTGGAGATGATGTCGATGGCGTTCGAGTACCTCATGGGCAATTCCACGGCTAAGTTCATGAAGCTGTTCACGCAAGACCGACCGTTTCTGGAGATGATCGTAGGAGTATCGACAAGTGACCTTGCGTAACCTTGAGCTGTATCGTGGCGGTGAGCACGGCGTCCTCAATTGGGACGACGAGACGGGCGTGGTCCACGGCGCATTCGCGGACGAGCTGGCCCCGTACCTGGACGAAGCGCTCACCTACATACCGGCCGGGCTCTACCCGACCGATCCGCCGCGCCGGGATCGCGCCGCGATGCTGGTTCTGCTGCTCGTGCAGGGCTTCGACGTGCCCGAGGGATTCGAGGACCTGCTACCGGACAAGCCGCTCAACGAGGACCTGTTTCTGACATGACTACGTGTGCGCTCCTGCGTCCGAAAGGCGCCGACCCACACCCTCGGCTGCCTTCGTTGCGAAAAACCAACGCGGCCCCCTTTACTCGAACTGGCGCGATCGGTTATACGTGCGCGCTGCTTGGAGCGCGGGTGGGCGAGCCAACAACCCTGATCCTCAGTGAGGAAGTATGCCCATTGCCCGCACGCTAACGCCCGACAACAGCCGGTTCGAGTTCGCCGCGCTGCCCAACATCAACCCGGCCGGCACCGACGCCAGCGGGGGACCGAAGCCCAGGCGCTTCGCGGGAGTCGCGTACAGCGGCGAGGTCATCCCCAACCACTACTGGTGGGGCAACGTGATCTTCGATCTGAGCTCGATCGCGCCGCCGGCCAAGGCGTTCCCCGCGCTGGTGAACCACGACGGCGACGCCGTGGCGGGCTTCATCGACGACTTCAACATCGAACCCGACGGCATCAAGATCGGCGGCCCGCTCATCTTCGCCGACGGCTACAAGGGCAAGTACGTCGCGGACGGCTCCGACGCGGGCTTTCCGTGGCAGATGAGCGTCTGCATCAAGCCGGGCAGCATCGAGGAGGTCGCCCCTGGCACGGATGTCACCGTCAACGGCAAGGCGCTCCAAGGCCCCCTCACTATCTTTCGCAACTCCACGCTCAGCGAGGTGTCATTCACCCCGACGGGCTGGGACGCGAACACCTCAGCGGCGGCGATGAGTCGCGCAAACGCCGCTCAACCCCCGCAAGGAGATACACCGATGACCCCGGAAGAAAAGGCACGCATGGACAAGCTGGAGGCCGATCTGGCCGCCGCGAACGCCACCAACACGACGCTGAAGGCCAGCGCCGACACCGCCACGCAGGAGCGGGATCGCCTCGCAGCCGCCGCGCTCGCGACGCGCACCACCGCCGTCACGACCCTGTTCGCCGACCTCGGCCAGGACGTGAAGCCGGACGCGCAGGAGTTCAAGGACATGGTCGGCCTGCCGGACTCGGCCTTCAAGACCGTCGAAGCCAGCATGCGCGCTGCGATCAAGCGCGTTCCGGGCCGCGACGCCAACCTGTTCACCGAGACGGCCACCACCGGCAAGGACGGCAAGCCCGTCGACCAGAGCGTGGCGAAGGACGGCCAGCACGGCCTCGTGGCTGGCGCCCGTGCCCGCGCCGACCAGATGTCGCAGAACCGCAAGCACTGAGCAGTCGCAAGACCAACCAAGCAGCCCCTCCTCCTGTAGCACCCTGATTCATTCCTGAAAGGAACACCATGTTCACGATCCAAGGGGGCCGTCTGACCGACTGGCTCAAGTACGAAAACAAGGACGGCGAGCGCTTCAGCCGCGAGAACTGGAACGTGCCGGCCGCCAACGGCCTGCTGCTGACCGGCATGCTCCTGGCGATGGCCGGCTCGGGCGAAGGCATCGACTTCGGACCGGGCAACGCCAACACCGGCAACGGCGCCATGACGGCCGTGTCGGCCACCGCGGGCGTTGCCCCGGGCAACTACGTCGTCACGATGACGGGCGCCGGTCCGACGGCCGCCTTCAGCGTCGCGGGTCCGGCCGCCTTCAACCAGACCGGCGCGGTGGGCACGCCCTTCAACCAGGGCGGTCTGGCCTTCTCGATCGCCGACGGCTCCACGGACTTCGTGGTGGGCGATTCGTTCGTCCTCGACGTGCGTGCGGAATCGGGCGTCGGCACGCCGATCACGGCGAGCTACACGGCCGGCGTCACGCTGGGCATCGTCGTCGAGCCCGTCGACACGACCGCCAAGGCGAAGCGCGCGGCCGTGCTCGTGCGGGACGCGCGGATCGCGGCGTCCGGCCTCAACTTCCCCAGCGGCATCACCCCGGCAGCGAAGGCCGCCGTGTTGACGCAGCTGGCCGCGCAACGCGTCTACACCGTCACCGAAGTCCCGCCGCTCAGCTGATCGAGCCCCACCAGCGGAAAGCAGCCTCTCCTCCATCCTGAAAGGAAACACCAGATGTATCCCAATCCGCTTACGGGCAACGGGTACAGCTTGACCGAGCTGACCCAGGCGATCAACGTCCTGCCCAACATGTACGGTCGCGTCACGCAGATGGGTCTGTTCACGACCCGCGGCCTGACGACCCCCACGTTCACCATCGAGTACCGCGATGGCGTGCTCGCGCTCGTGCCGACGACCCCCTGGGGCGGCCCGGCGCCGAAGAACCAGATGGGCAAGTCGCGCACCATCCCGTTCGTCGTGCCGCACACGCCGTTCGAGGACCTGGTCAAGGCGTCCGAGGTCATGGGCATTCGCGCCTTCGGCACCGACAACGTCGCGGAGTCGGTCAACAGCCGGGTCAACGACAAGCTCCAGGTGATGAAGAACAAGATCGACCAGACGATGGAATTCCGTCGCATGGGCGCGCTGAAGGGCATCGTGTACGATGCGGACGGCGAGACGGTCCTGGTCAACTACTTCGAGTCGTTCGGCATCCAGCAGCAGGTGATGTCCTGGGACCTGCGCAAGACGAACACGACCACGCTCGTGCGTGACATGGTCGTCGACCTCGCCCGCTACATGGAGGACCACGCCCAAGGCGCGACCTTCACCGGCATCCGCGTCCTGTGCTCGCCGGAGTTCTTCACGGCCCTCATCTCGGCGCCGTCGGTCGAGCGCATCTACGCGGCGTCGCTGTCGCTCGCCCAGGTGGCGGCGCAGGACCTGCGGCGCGGCTGGCAGTTCGCCGGCGCGACGTTCGAGGAGTACCGCGGCGTGGTGAACGGCAACAAGTTCATCGAGCCGGGCGCGGCCTACGCGTTCCCCGAGGGCACCACCGACATGTTCTCGGACATGGTGGCGCCGGCGGACTTCCTGGAGACGGTCAACACGGTGGGCATCCCCTACTACGCCCGTCAGGCGAACCAGGACATGAACCGCGGCATCGACCTCCACGTGCAGAGCAACATCCTGCCGATGGTCACGCGTCCCGGCCTGCTGGTCAAGCTGGTCGCCCAGGTCTAACGACCGCAGCTGCTGAAGAGAAGGAGCCAGCCTCATGGAGCCCACCAAGTCGTTTCCGTTCGTTCGGGGCGACCTGCTGTCACTCACGGGGCTGGTTCCGGCTCGTTTCGCCACGGCCAGTATCACGTCGGCCTCCGGGACGATCCGCCACCCGCGCCATCCGGGCCAGTCCTGGCCCCTCAACATCACGCTCGCGCCCTACGTGGACGCGAACACCGATCGCAACATCCTCATCGAGTGCGACGCCGCAGTGACGGCGCTCTGGCCGGATGGGCAGATGGTTGCGCGCATCAAGTTTCTGCCAATCGGCGTCAGCTCAGGACCTATCTACGTCGACGTGGGTGGGCAGAGCATGACAGAGCTGCCTATCATTCACCTGCGCCCGACGTACGATCTGTCGGGCGTTTCGTTGGACTTTCCGGGCGCTGACTTCCGCGTCCAGCCCAACGCGCTTGACCTCGACGTGACGCTGTACCCGCTCCTCAAGGGAGACAAGGGTGAGGCGGGCTCGGCCGGGGGCGCTTCATACACGCACGATCAGATGAACGCGGCAACCGTCTGGTACGTGGCGCACAATCTCAACCGGCACCCCTCCGTGGTGGTGACGGATTCGTCCGGTCGACAGGTTGAAGGAGACGTGGTGTACGTCGATGCCAACCACGTGACCATCACCTTCAGCGCGGCCTTTGCAGGCTTGGCGTACTTCAACTGAACAGGAGCTGACAATGGCCGCACGTCCGATTTATCAGCCGTATGATTTCAACGGCAACGAGGTTCGCAACGCCACCCTTCACAACTTGGGTTCGGCACCGGCGTCCCCGATCGCCGGTCGCTACTACTACGACACCACGCTCGGGCGCTTCCTGTACTACAACGGCACGGCGTTCGTCAACGTCGCCACGGACAGCGACAAGCTGGGCGGTCAACTGCCGGCGTACTACACGAACCGCGCCAACCAGACCGGCACGCAGACGGCTTCGACCATCAGCGACCTCGCGACCGTCGTTCAGGCGTACCGGCTCGACCAGTTCAGCGCGCCGA
Source organism: uncultured Burkholderiales bacterium (assembly GCA_937872165.1). Taxonomy (GTDB): domain Bacteria; phylum Pseudomonadota; class Gammaproteobacteria; order Burkholderiales; family Burkholderiaceae_D; genus CAHJXF01. Next base: position 43,971 of record CALMOR010000062.1, read on the forward strand.
CCGGCAGCCTGAACATCAACAACCAGCGACTGACGAACGTCGGCACGCCGACGGCCGGCACGGACGCGGCCACCAAGCAGTACGTCGACTCGCTCGCGCAGGGTCAGGACCCGAAGCCCTCGGCCAACTGGGCCACGGCCGCAGCGCTGCCGGCGAACACCTACGCCAACGGCACGGCCGGCGTCGGCGCGACGATCACCGCGAACGCCAACGGCGCCCTCGCGGTCGACAGCGGCGCCCCCGCGGCAGGCGATCGAGTGTTGGTGCTGAACGAGGCGACGACTCCGAACCGCGGCCTGTACGTCGTGACCAACCCCGGCTCGGGCGCAGCGCCGTTCGTGCTCACGCGCGACACGACGATGGACCAGGCCACCGAGTTCGGCGGCGCGCTGATCGCAGTCGAGGGCGGCGGTGCGACGAACGGCAACACGCTCTGGCTGTGCAACGCGGCCGAGTCGATCACGGTCGGCACGACGGGGCTGAGCTTCGTCAAGCTGAATGCATCGACGGCGCTCAACGGCTCGACCTCGATCCTGATCAGCGGTAACGCGGCGTCGGTCATCGTCAAGGCGAGCGGCGGTATCCTGAGCGACGCCAACGGCCTGTCGGCCGATCCGGCCATCGTCACGCGCAAGTACGCGCAGGCGATCGGCGATGGCTCGGCCACGAGCATCGTCGTGACGCACAACCTGAACACGCAGGACGTGGAGGTTCAGGTGTACACGGCCGGTGCTCCGTATCAGACCGTCGACTGCGACGTGCAGCGGACTTCCGCGAACACGATCACGCTCGTGTTCAACGGCATCGTTCCGACCGCGGGTCAGTTCCGCGTCGTCGTTCAAGGGTAAGCCATGTCGGCGCCGCAGTACGTCAGCAAGCGACTCGTCACCTTCGCCTCGGCTCCCGCGGCGGGGCAGAACACGGGCTGCTTGCTGGAAGTTGGGACGGCGGCGCCGTACAGCTTGTTCTTCGACAACGGGTCGGCGCTCGTGCCGATCGATCTGCAGGGAGACTGGGCCGGTCGAACCGTGGCAGATACGGATTCGGCCGCGCTGCGCACGCTGGCAGCGAACGACAACGTGCTGTATCTCAACTATGCAGCGGCCGGAGCGTTCACGTTCAGCACGACGCCGACGCAGCCGCTCAACAAGTTGGTCGAGGTCGTCCCCATCGGTACGGCTGCGGTTACGATCACGGCAGGCTCGGGCGTTACGTTCGTGGGTCCGTACGTCAGCGGCGGCAACGTGGTCACGACGGGAGCTGGTCGTGCCATTTCGTTCATTCAGCGCAGTGCGAATACGTGGCAGGTGATTGGCGGCGCGCCGGCACCGACGCCGATCGTCGCGTTCAAGACCTATGCAGGCAGTGCTCAGTCCATCGGAGCTGGCTTCACCACTGTTGTACTGAACTCCACCCCCGCCATCAACATCGGAGGCGGAGGCTGGGACGGTACGTACTACACGATTCCGGTCAAGGGGCAGTACCACTGCATTGCCACGGGTCGCGGTGATGACGCTCAGAGCCGGTTCAATCTCGGCATCGGCGTCAACACGTCGAACATGGACAGCTCGGACTTTTTTTGGTTCGTCAACAACACGACGGATAGCAGCGCAAACCGCAACACGATGGTGTACGATAACAAGGTTGTCTTCAACATAGGCGACTTGGTACGCTTGTTCATGTACGTCGACTCGAACGGCTCTGGCAATCGCAACATCGGAGCGCAGTCCTTGTCTCTTCAGCTGGCGGTCGCTCTACCATGACCACCACCGTTATCAAGTCCATCGGTACTGCGCCAGGACGCGACTATGCGCTGATCTCAGCATGGGTTGCGGACAGGCTCAGGGGTCGCGACGTAACGGCGACGGGCTCGGACACGATCGAGATTGGCGAGGTCTACAACGACGGTCCGATTCTCGAGCCCAGCGTAGTCGTCTCCATCGCCGCCGACACGATCGACGCTGCCCACCCCATCACTCTGCGAGCTGCGGCGAATCAGGGCTGGAACAACAAGCCGGGCGACTCGGCCTTGCCGCTGACCGGCTACGATGAGTCCCGAGGGGCGTGTGTACGGCTCAACACGACGGGAGCTGCGCTCACGATCGGCGGTTACGTCTTGGTGGATGGTCTGCAGTTCACGAGCGTATCTGCCTCAGGTAATCCGTACGTGCTACCAGGGGCAACGGCGCTGGGCTATCAGAACTGCATTCTTGACAGCGGTACAACTTCCTCAACGAACGGCGCCTTTATCACGGTGTCGGCGACGATCGGACCTTTTCGCAACAACATCGTCATCATTCGCAACGCCGTCAATCGTCCGATGTTCACGTCGGGCACTGCGGTGGCCGGGACGATGGAGTTCAACACGTTCTGGAACCAGAGCGGATCGACGGGCACATCTTCTTCCGGTTCGTTCATGGTGTCTCCGACGACCGCCAAGCCCAGCTTCAAGTTTCAGAACAACTTGATGATCGGCTGGGCGCCGGGAGTGAGCTACTCGAACAACAACTTCACCGACGCAGCCCTGATCAACAACGCTAGCAACAGCTTGTTCACTGGGTTTTCGTCGACGAACCTAGCCAGCATCACGACGACCAACGAGGTCAACAGCACGACCGATGTGCGTCCGAAGTCGACGTCAACCATCAAGGCGGCCGGCGTGCCGTCGTCGACCGGCACAACGCTCGACGTGTTTGGACGAACCCGATCAACGAGCGCCCCGACGATCGGCGCCGTGGAGTACATCGTAGCAGCACCGCCCCCTCCTCCTCCCGCGGCGATTCCTCGTCGCTGGGCTCACCTTCCCTTCGGACAACTACACTAGGAAGCATCATGCTCACGGAACCGTACCGCGACGGCGCCAGCTCCAACCTGTTCTACGATGAGAACGGGTCGGGGCAGTGCCAGGGCAACCCCCGGATGACGGTGTCGTCTCACGTCGACAACGGCGACGGCACGTACAGCTACACGATCCGCGTGCTGCGGCTCGTCGGGCGGGTGTACATCCCCGATTCGACGCCGCTGGCCGGCGTGTCGTCGTCGAAAATCCTGCAGTACATCCCGACGCCGGGACCGGGGAACGACCTGTGAGCACGTACGCCACCCAGGCGGACTTCGTTGCGCGGTTCGGCGACGCCGAAGCCTTGGCCCTGTGCTCGACCGTTGCGAGCGGCGAAGCCATCATCGACAGCGCCGGGCTCGGAGTGGCGCTCGCGGACGCGTCCCGCATCGTCGACAGCTACATCGCGACGCGCTATCCGCTCGATCTGATCGCGGCGCGCACGGTGTTCCCGGAACCGCTGCGCCTCGCGGTCTGCGACATCGCCCGGTACTTCCTGTACAAGGACCAGGCGACGGACCAGGTGACGGCGCGCTACAAGGATCAGCTGACGTGGCTGCGAGACGTGGCCAAGGGCGTCGTCGCGCTGGTTTTCACGCCGCCGCTCACCGTCGCGGAGCAGCAGGAGGCCATTTTCGCCCCCGCGCCTGTGGTAGGGGTTGACCTCGGCGGGATTTTCGGCACCTCGGTGCTATCCGGCATGCCGACGGTGGATCGTCGGGATGACTCGCGGTTCACCGTCGTCAACGGCGTCCTGGTTCGGATCGTCTGACCATGTACGAGCTGGGGATCACGATCAGCGGGGGGCAACGGATCAGCTCGATCCTGAACCAGCTCGCGCTCGATGCGACGAAGCAGCGGCAGTTGCTGTCCGTCCTCGGCGACGTCGTGATCACTCAGACGCAGTTGCGGTTCCGCGATCAGCAGGGGCCGGATGGCCAGCCGTGGAAGCCCTCGATTCGCGCGCAGGAGCAGGGCGGGCAGACCCTGGTGGATACCGGCGCCCTGCGCAGCTCGATCACGAAGCAGGTGTTGGACGGCCAGGTGGAGATCGGCACCAACCTGCCGTACGCAAACGCGATGCAGTACGGGCTGAACCTGGTCGCGAAAGGCAAGGCGTTCGTGTTCAAGGTCGTCGGTCGCTGGGTGACGTTGAAGCGTATCAGCTATCCCGGTCGCCCCTTCATCGGGATCAACGAAGCAGACGAGGCCGAGCTCAACGAGACGGTCGGCGACTTCATGCAGGCATTCGTCAACCAGGTCAACTCATGAGCGGCATTCTCGACGACGACTATTTTCAAGCAGAGGCTGGCATCAACCAGCTCCTGCGCACGGAGTTCGGTGATGAGGTGAAGTACGCCTCGCCCGGATCGTTGGGGGAGCTGAAGGAGCAATCCCAGGGGATCGTCAATCTGTACGTGGTGTACGCAGGAGACCTGGACGCAGGCGGAACCGACGATGGAGGTTCGCAGCAGATCGATCAGCAGTGGCTCGTGGTGCTGTCGGTACGCAACCCAGCAGCGCAGCTCGACAGCAGCAAGTCGCGAGCCATGGCAGGACCCTATGTATCACGGTTGTTGAAGTGCTTGATGGGCAAGGAGCCTGGGCGGTTTTGCGGGCCGCTCAAGCGGGGAGGCGGCCAGGCGGCGGGCTACTCTCCGGCGTTTGCCTACTTCCCATTCCTGTTTACCACCCGCATCGTCGTTACCATCTAGGAGCAATCATGTACTTCTCGTTTCGCGGTAAGGTGTACCTCGGCAGCCGGACGACCGCCGGCAATCCCGGCATCATGCACTGGATGGGCAACATGCCCGACTTCACCCTGGCGTTCGCCACGGAGGAGACGGAGCACGTCGAGTCCTACAGCGGCCTCGATCTGGTCGACTTCGTGCAGGAGAACAGCCGCAAGGCGACGTTCAGCGGCACGATCCAGAACTACAACACGAACAACACGCAGATTCTGACACGTTCGCGGCCAACGGTCATCAACCCGGCAACCGTCACGGCCGAAGCCCTGCCCACCGGCATGGTGAACGGCGATTCGGCGCTGCTGAACGGGCAGAACATCGACCTGTCGACCGTCGTCGTGCACGACAGCGCCACCACCCCCGCGGTCGTCGCGCCGTCCAAGTACCAGGTCGACGCCAACGGCAGTTTCACGATCCTCGACGTGACGGGCTTCACCCAGCCGTTCCACGTCGACTACGGCTCGCTGGGAGCGACCCAGCTGGCCCTGCTGACGGAAG
>CALMOR010000062.1:49065-56795 GCA_937872165.1 uncultured Burkholderiales bacterium
CTTCGCGGGGGTCGACAAGGCCACGCACTCGCCGATCGTCTGCGACCTGTATCGCGTCCAGCCGAAGCCCACCAGCGAGTTCGGCCTGATCCACAAGGAGCAGGGCTCGTGGAAGCTGGACGGCTCGGCGCTCGTCGACGCGACCAAGGACCCGGCCGGCTCGCTCGGCCAGTTCGGCCGCCTGGTGATCCCGACCGGGATCGTGTAACGCCATGCAGCTCTCCATCGCCGCCGCCAACGCGGCCGCTAACGCGGTCTGTGCTCTGCTGAACAACGGGTACATCCGGGTCTATACGGGGCCGCGTCCGGCGTCGACGGAGGTTGCGCTCACCACCCAGGTGTTGCTGGCGCAGCCGCGTCTCAACACCACGGCGTTCGGCCCGGCAGCAGGTGCCGTGGCCGTCGCCAACTCAATCACAGAGGACAGCTCAACGCCGAACGGCGGCACGGCTGTCTGGTTCAGGCTGTTCAAGGCTGACGGCACGACGGTCATTGCTGACGGCAGCGTCGGCGTCGGCGATCTGGACCTGTCGACCAACGACGGGTTCGACATGGAAGTGACCACGACGACGATCGATGCCGGTCGCCGGTTCGCCCCCACGGGCATGCAGTACACGCAGACGAGGAGTTGAGATGGACGCGATTCGCGACCTGTCGGCAGTGACGCGACAGTCCCAGGAAATCAAGATGAAGGTCCGCAGCACCGCGGTCACGGTGCGCGAAGTCACGATGGTCGACCTGGCCGCCTTCATCAAGGCGTGCTCGCCCTTCCTGTCAGCGATGGATCAGCTGGCTGAGGTCAAGGAGACGCGCGAGGAGCTGGGCGAGCCGCTGCCGAACGTCGTGCGCAAGGTGGAAGACAAGTTCGGCCTGTTCAGGCTGATCGGCGAGAACACGGACGCATTCTTGAATGCGGCGGCGCTCGTGGTCGCAGTCGAGGGTCAGGCCGACGCGCGCTTGTTCCTCAGCCGGTTGCGACCGGACGAGTTCTTTCACATCGCCCTCGCCGTGGTGGAGGTCAACGGCGATTTTTTTATCCTCCGACTCGCGCCGGCTCTAACGGAGTTCTTCAAGAGCGTGAGTCGGATTGGTTTGCCGCCCATCAGCGCCTCATCGCAGCTGGACATCTTCGACGGGAACTTGGCGGGTACTTCTACGGCGAGTTCCGGCGATACCTTGCTGCAGTAGACCACGAGCGGGCGCAGGCGGACAAGCGACTGATCACTGCGATAGTGGTCAGTCGTTCTAAGGATGGTGTGGAAAGCTACTTGAAGACACTCGATGGCATCTAACCTGAAGCTGAGCGTGGTACTGGAGGCCGTCACCGGCGCCTTCAACTCGGCCGTGCGCGCGGCGGCGGATGCTTTCGGCGCGGCCGAGGCGGACATGGAGTCCGCTGCCCGCTCGGCGTCGGACATCGTCAACGACTCGTCCACGCGGCAGGCGTCCAGCCTCGATCAGCTCGTGACGGCGACGCGGCAAGCCACGACGGAGGTCCAGCGTCAGTCGGCGGCCATGGCCGCCACGAAGGCAGCGGTGGACACGTCGTCGGACGCGTACAAGAAGCAGCAGGAGGCCATCAACGACCTCGACAAGGAGCTGACCGCCTATCTGTCGGCCAACGATCGTGCCTACAGCGCAGCCGTTCGGTTCGAGCAAGGCACGGACCTCCTCGACCGCGGACTGCGAGCGGGTCTCATCACGCAGCAGCAGTACAACCAGCAGCTATCGGCGCTCGCGTCCAAGTACGGCCCGGTGGCGCAGGCGGCCATCAAGGCGGCCCAGGACACGGAGGCGGCCAACGAGTCGGTCAAGCCTCCGGCGACGTTCGAGGAGTTCTTCAAGGAGTTGGTCGACGGCTGGAAGCTGGGGGCCAACAGCGCGACGCAGGCCGCAACGCAGACGCGCGCGGCGACCGACTCTGCAGCGGCGAACATCCGCGCGCTCGGGCAGCAACTGGGCGTGATCTCGCCCACCGCGCGACAGGTCGGCGCGGACATTGCTGCGAGCCTGAGCGTCAAGAATGTCTCGACGGACCAGATCACGCGTCTGAAGCAGGCGATCAACGACCTCGACCCGACGGCCAAGAAGGTCGGCAGCGATGTCGAGCTGGCCCTACGCCTGCGCAACTTGTCCACAGCGCAGATCGACAACATCAAGAAGTCCCTGGGCGACCTCGAACCCGAAGCGACGAAGGCGGGCGCGGGCGTCGAGAAGGGCTTGACCCTCGGAGGGCTCGTGCGCTCCGTCGCGGCGATCGTGACCGTGCGCCAGGCGCTCAAGGAGCTGACCGACAATGCCGTGGAGCTGCAGCAGATCACGAACCAGCTCAACTTCGCTACTGGGGGAGTTACGCAGGGTGCGGCTGCGTTTGCGTTCCTACGCGACACGGCAAACAGCCTGGGACTGTCGCTGGAGGCGAGCGCCAAAGGGTTCGCGCAGCTGACGACGGCGACGAAGGGCACGCAGCTGGAGGGGCAAGCGACTCGCGATCTGTTCCTGGGCGTGTCCCAGGCGGCTGCGACGATGGGTCTGTCGGTGAGCGATACCGAGGGCGTGTTCAACGCGCTTACGCAGATCGCGAGCAAGGGCACGGTCCAGATGGAGGAGCTGCGCGGTCAGTTGGGCGACCGACTCCCCGGGGTGCTCAAGATCGCGGCCGACTCGCTGGGCGTGACCGTTCAGCAGCTCAACAACATGGTCGGTCAGGGGATCGACGCCACGCAGTTCCTCAAGGCGTTTGGCCCCGAGCTGCAGAAGGCGTTTTCGGGGCAAGCTGCTGAGAACGCCAAGACGCTCGGCGGCCAGCTCGCGATCCTCAAGAATCAGTTTTTTGACCTGTTGTCGGCCATCAATCAGTCCGGCACCGGGCTCGGCCTCACGACGATCGTGCATGACATCGGCGAAGCGCTAGGACAGATCAGTCAGCTGTTTCGGCAGGCGTCGGCGTCTCCTGAGTTCGAGCAGTTCCGAGCGGCGCTGTCGACCGGTTACGGTCAGGTCAAAGATGCGATAGGCTCTGTCGTCGACGTAGCGACGCAGCTGTATACCTCGTTCAACCAGGTGTACGGTCAGCTGCAGCAGATCGTCAACGTGTTCGCCACCGGTGACGCGCTCGACGGTCACCAACTGTCGCTGCTTCAGACCGCGCTGGCCGGCGTGTCGTTGTCGCTCGCCGCGGTTACGGACGGATTCCAAGGTTTGCAGGTCCTCATCTCTGGGGTGACGGGCACGGTGCAGGTCGTGCTTGGCGGGCTCGTGAGCGCTGCTGGCAAGATCGCCTCGCTGTTCAGTCGCGATCTGTCGCTGTCTTTACGCGACTTCAGCGAGCAGCTATTCAAGTCGGCAGACGAGTCGTTTGCGCGCGCAGACAAGCAGGCCACCAGCTTCAAGTCGTCGATCGGCACGACCCTCGACGCGCTTGGCACGGCCGCCGCGGCAGCGCAGGCGAAGGCCGACCCGACCAAGCAACTGCAGGAGGCGCAGGCTGCCCTTCAGGCGCTCATCGCTGCGTCGGCGAGCGCGATCAAGCCTGCGGTCGACATCCAGGTTCAGGCCGACGCGGTTACCAAGGCGTTCAAGACGCTGTACGATCAGGGCGCAATCACCAACACGCAGCTCAAAGATAGCCTCGACCAGGTAGCCAAGGCGATTCCGGGACTCAAGCCGCCACTCGACGACTTCTTGTCTCGCATCACGCAGGTCGGCATCAACAGCCTGGAGAACTTCTCCAAGGTTGGCGTCGGCATCTCCAAGGTGTCCGTTTCGCTGAAGGGCGATCTGACGCCCGCCGTAGCTGAGTCGCTGCTCAAGTTCGCCCAGTTGGCAACGCAGGCAGGACTGTCATCCAATACGATCCGCGCAGCGTTCACCAATCTGGTCGACGGCGCCAAGACGGTCGCCGACATCGACGCGGTACAGCAGGCGCTCGGGGCGATGATCGCTCGGGGCCAGCTTGTCGGCAAGGACATCCCCGAGGCGTTCCGCGAGGTCCAGGACGCTGCCCTCAAACTGCCGCCGGCGATCGGCCAATCGTACATCGACACGCTTGCGCGAGTCGGCGTGACGACGAAGCAGCAACAGGCGCAGGTTGTCGAGCAGGCTCGGATCGACCTTCAGCGGGTCAAGGAGCTGTACGATCAGGGCGCGGTCGGAATCTCTGCTGTGGCCGACGCGCAGGTGAACTACGCCAAGAAGTCGGCGATTGCGCTTCAGCAGGCGCTCGACGCAGTGGGTGGCTCCACGAAGGATCAGCTGGCGGCGGCGGCTGCGGAGGCCAAGGCGCATCTCGACGAGCTCACGGCAGCGTACGGTAATGGCCAGGTCGGTCTCGACGTGCTGACCAGGGCGCAGATCGCGTACCAGAACGCGGTGGCGGCGACGACCCCCGGCGTGACCACGCTCAAGGACGTGGAAAACGATCTGGCTGAGCAGGAGAAGAACGAGGCCGAGCGTAAGCAGGCGGCGGCCGCAGCGCAGCAGGCGTACAACCAGAAGGTCAAGGAGGGCAAGCCCCCCGTTGCCGATCTCACCTCGGCCGGCGTCGGTCTAGCCACGATGTTCGTTGGCCTGCGGGACTCCCTGCTGTCAATGAGCGCGGCGGCGGCCAACGACTTCGGCCAGCGCCTCGGCATCCAGTTCGGATACGTGGACGAGGGGGCGACCGACGCCAGCGCAGCAGTGTCAGCCCTGCGTCAAGAGATCAGCACGTTGTCGCAGTTCAGCGGCACCGACTTCATCGGCATCAGCAGCAAGATGAAGGAGATTACGCAGGCAGCTGACGCGGTCAAAATCTCGTTCCTGGAGCAGAAGGCGGCTGCCGACGATTCGGCTCAGCGCATTCAGGCGCTCGCAGAAAGCGGCACGGTGTCGCTGGCCCAGCTCCAAGCCGCTACGAAGCTCAGCGGTCAGTCCTTCGGCGTCTTGGGGAAGGCGGACCTGACCGGGCTTAACAGCGCGCTCGACGCAGCGAAGTCCCGCATCACGGCGATCGAAAACGCCAGCAAGTCGGCTGCCGAAGCGCTCAAGAGCATGGGCGACTCGTTCCAGATCGAGCTGCTGCGATCGCAGGGCAAGAACGTCGAGGCGATCCAGCTGGAGGCGAGGCAGCAGGCTGACTCGATCGATGCGCAGATCAGCGCCCTGGGCAAGAACGCGTCGCCCGAGGCGGTCGCGGCTGCGAACCGGGCCAAGGACCTGCTGAATCAGGTAACGGCTGAGAAGATCGCCGCGCAGAAGGCGGCCGACGCAGCCGACGCGGCCAACTCCAAGAAAACGACCACGACGGACGCAACGCCCAACATCTCGCTGCCAACGACGCAGGCCGCCCCACCCCAGGCCACAGCGCCGCAACCCGCGAGCGCTCCTGCGCCCTCCGGCGTGACGCCTTCCGCGAGCACGATCACGATCAAGTTCCAGGACGCGAGCGGCAAGAGCACCGCGTTGACAGCGGATACACCGAAGGCCGCAGACGACCTCCTCGCGATCCTGACGCGGGCCGGCGCGACCAACATCACCAAGATCGGAGGCTGACGTGCCGACGCCAGTGTACACCGTCCTGGGGGGAGTCAACCTGCCCCCCGACCTGCTGTGGACGGATGAGTATGAGTTCGCGCCGGTGCGCGTCAAGAAGGACATCGCCGTCACGGGCAACCAGATTCTTCAGGTGGCCAAGCAGATCGCCGGTCGCTCGATTACGTTGACGAGCGGCGAACGAGGCGCCTGGCTGACGCGCGCCAACCTCGACGCGCTCGCGGCGATCCGCGACAACGACTTCCTGCAGACCATGACGTTGGCGCTGCCCGATGGGCGGACGTTCAGCGTCGTGTTCGATCTGACCCAGACCCCCTGCTTCACGGCGACGCCCTTACGGCCGGGCAAGTTCGTCGAGGCGGCGGACTACTTCAAAGTGACCATCAAGCTCATGACGGTGTAACGACAATGACCATTACCGTATCAGATGTCAAGATTCTCAAGTCCGAGCGGCTGACCGACTACGATGACGGCGGCGGCAAAATGACCGGCATCGAGGTCGTCGACGGCGTCATGAACAACCTGTTCCCGGACATCAGCCGGCTCGATCGCACGTACGGCCGCGTGTCGCTGCGCAAGGCGTTCGCAGCGATTCGTTCGTTGACCACGGACACCTACTACGGGTCGCACGCGATCATCACGGAGCCGCCGCTGGACGACGACGTGAACGTCACCATGTTTTCGACCAACAGCTATCCCGACGAGCGCACGAATGCGCGGGACCGCATCGAGTCCTATCTGACGCCGTCGATCGAATCGCGCTACGTGCTGTTCGGCAACCACCTCACGGGCTCGAGTCTGCTGTCTGTGTACTGCGATCCCAAGGTGCCGTCGCCCGACATCGGCGACGTGTATGCCCTGCGGCATCTGAATCAGGTCGTTGACGACGAGACGGCTGTCGAGCTGTACGTGCAGTACGAGCGGATTCAGCGCGTGATCTCGCGCGTCAACGGGGATTACGTCGTCGCCAACTCGACGCCCCCGCGCAAGGTCAACGTCGACGTGCTGGTCATGGAGGTCTCCTCGACGTTCCAGCAGGACTTCCCCGGCGCCTCTCCGACCGACGCCCTGGGCTCGCCGGCCAAGACGAAGATCAACCAGACGAACGCAGCCGACGCGGCCCGCTACTACGGGGTGACGCGTCTGGCGGTCAATGCGACGGCCGGCGACTTCACGTTCACCGTGGCCGACGTGTTCGCCTCGTTGGTGCCGAGCGCTCAGAGCGAAACACCGGTCATCGACCTACCGGGCGCTGCCGCCATCATCGTCGCAGCCGCCTCAGCGACGGGTTCAATCACGCAGGCGGCGCAGGGCTGGACCGGAGGGACCGACAACACGTCCTACTTCCCCCGCGGGATCGTGCCGGGCACGTTCACGGTCGATGGCGTGACGTTCGACAACGGGTACGGCAAGTATGATGACGGGTTCGTCAAGGCGACGATCGATTACCCGACGGGCAAGGTGGTGGCGCACCCCGCCAGCTCAACCTCCAAGGTCATGACGGCTGTTCCGGCGGCGCCGATGTCGCAAGCTGGCTACACCTCGCAGTACGGCGTCACTGCCGCCACGCGCGCCTACAACTTCGTGCTGTCGCTCGGACCGATCCCGGCGCCGGGCTCCTTCTACGTGGATTACAAGTCGCAGGGCAAGTGGTATCGTCTGCGAGACAACGGCTCCGGTCAGCTTCAGGGCGACCTGACTTCCTACGGCTCCGGCACGATCGACTACACGACCGGTTCCTGTATCGTGACCGTCGGCGCGCTACCCGACGTCGATACAGCTCTCCTGTTCGGCTGGGGCTCGCGAGAAAACCTGGAGGTGTTCACCGGCACAGGATCGCCCGTCGCGGACAACAAGTCTACCGTTGACGGAGCGGTCACCAACACGTTCAACGGTCTGACCCCCGATGCCTCGGGCAACGTGACGTTCGCTTTGCCCGGCGCGCCGATCACCCCGAACACAGTCAAGTTGTCGTGGCTGGAGACGACGGGTACGTTCACCGACCAGTACGGGCAGCCCTCGATTCGTCCGGAGCCGTTTTCGGTGCAAGACGACGGCTCCGGTCACTTCGTCGCAAGCAACATCTCGTCGAGCCCGATCACGATCGGCTCGATCAACTACGCGACCGGTGTCGTCACGCTGTCGGTCAATACGACACACGTCGTCGGCAGCTACGGCTCTGGCCCGTACACCGTGTC
>CALMOR010000063.1:0-890 GCA_937872165.1 uncultured Burkholderiales bacterium
CGTCGAGCACCAGCAGGACCGCGCCGACCGTGATCGCGCTGTCGGCCACGTTGATCGCGGGGAAGCTCCAGCCGCGGTGATAGAAGAGCAGGAAGTCGACGACATGGCCGTGCAGCAGCCGATCGACGGCGTTGCCGAGCGCGCCGCCCGCGACCAGCGCGAGCGCCGCGCTGAAGAGGCGCTGCGACGAGTGGCGCGCCAGCATGACGACGATGAACAGCGCGGCCGCGATGCCGATGCCGGTGAAGAACCAGCGCTGCCATCCGTCGGCGCTCGACAGGAAGCTGAACGCGGCGCCCTTGTTGAAGACCAGCGTCAGATCGAAGAAGCCGTGGACCACTTCCCTGCGTTCGCCGTACGTGAAGAGCCGGCCCATCGCGACCTTCGTGATCTGGTCGACGACGATCGCGGCGACGATCAGCAGGAGCCACGGCAGCATGCCGCGGCGGCTCGTACGGATGGGTCTGGGCATGAGGAGGCGGCGGGTCGGGGCCTCACGAAAGGGGAGGCCGGATGCGAAGAGCGGCGGATCATAACCGAGCGGGAACGAGGCGCGCTCGCCCGCTGGAGCGTCCGGCAGAATGCCGCGATGCCTCGTCCCGCGTCCGCCTCCCCGTCGTCCTCGTCATCGGCCTCGCTGCGGGCCAGCGTCGCATCGATCGACGCGTTCTGCGATGCCGTGTGGCTCGAGGACGGGCTCGCCCGCAACACGCTCGACGCCTATCGGCGCGACCTCACGCTGTTCGCCCGCTGGCTCGACGACCGCGCCGTCGCGCTCGACGACGCCGACGAGAGCCATCTGAACGCGTACATCAGCGAACGGCATCCGACATCGAAGGCCACCACCGCCAACCGCAGGCTCGCGGTGCTGCGTCGCTACTACCGTCGCC
>CALMOR010000063.1:900-5093 GCA_937872165.1 uncultured Burkholderiales bacterium
CGCGATCGACCGGACCGGGTCGACCCGACCCGTCGGCTGCGAACGGCGAAGCGACCACCGCGCTTCCCGAAGACCCTGACCGAAGCGCAGGTCGAAGCGCTGATCGCCGCACCGCCGAAGACGACCGCGCTCGGGCTGCGCGACCGCGCGATGCTCGAGCTGATGTACGCGAGCGGTCTGCGCGTGTCCGAACTCGTGGGTCTCAGGACCGTGATGGTCGGCCTTGAGCAGGGCGTCGTCCGCGTCGTCGGCAAGGGCGACAAGGAGCGACTGGTCCCGATGGGCGACGCGGCCCGCGAGGCGATCGCCGACTACCTGCGCGACGCGCGAGCGGAGCTCGCCGGCGGACGCTCGCTCGACGCGCTCCAGATGTTCTGGAAGCTGATCAAGCGACACGCGTTCGAGGCCGGCATCGTGGCGCCGCTGTCGCCGCACACGCTGCGGCACGCGTTCGCGACCCATCTGCTGAACCACGGCGCCGACCTGCGCGTCGTTCAGATGCTGCTCGGGCACGCCGACATCTCGACCACGCAGATCTACACGCACGGCGCGCGCGAGCGCCTCAAGTCCCTGCACGAGAAGCACCACCCGCGCGGCTAGCGCCGGTCCCACGGGACAGTGCACCGCGTCCGGGTTGCGCGGCGGAGGCGCATGCGCTACGGTCGTCCGCTTCCCGCATCAGGAGAGCCGCATGAACGCACGCATCCCCGGCACCGTCGTCGCACAGGATGCGATCGACGGCGCCGCCCTGCAGTCCTTCGTCGACGAGCGCTGGGACGACGACATCGTCGGACGCCTGACCGACTACATCGCGATCCCGGCCAAGAGTCCGACCTTCGACAAGGAGTGGCTCGCGCACGGACACATCGAGCGCGTCGTCATCGACGCGGCGCGCTGGGTCGAGGCGCAGAAGGTTCGCGGCCTGAAGCTCGAGGTCGTGCGCCTCGAAGGCCGTACGCCGGTGCTGTTCTTCGAGATCCCCGCCACCGACGGCTCGCGCCACGAGCCCGATGCCGAAAGGGAGCGCACCGAACGTACCGTGCTGCTGTACGGCCATCTCGACAAGCAGCCCGAGTTCACCGGTTGGCGCGCCGACCTCGGCCCGTGGTCGCCGAAGATGGAGGACGGCAAGCTCTACGGTCGCGGCGGCGCCGACGACGGCTACGCGGTGTATGCGGCGATCACCGCGATCCAGGGCCTCGACCGTCAGGGCATCGCGCATCCGCGCTGCGTGGGACTCATCGAGACCTGCGAGGAGTCGGGCAGCTACGACCTGCTGCCGTACGTCGACGCGTTGAAGGACCGGCTCGGCGACGTCTCGCTGGTGGTGTGCCTCGACTCGGGCTGCGGCAACTACGACCAGTTGTGGCTGACCACGTCGTTGCGCGGCAACGTGACCGGCGTGCTCGAGGTCCAGGTGCTCGACGAAGGCGTCCATTCGGGCGACGCGAGCGGCGTGGTCCCTTCGTCGTTCCGCATCATGCGGCAGCTGTTCGACCGCATCGAGGACTCGAACGACGGACGCCTCCTGCCCGAGAGCTTCCACTGCGCCGTGCCGCAGGAGCGCATCGAGCAGGCGCACAAGACCGCCGCGATTCTCGGCGACATGGTGTGGAAGCGTTTTCCCTGGTCGTGCGGCGACCACGGCGAGACGGTGCAGCCGACGACCAAGGATCCGATCCGCGCGCTGCTCAATCGCACGTGGGAGCCGACCTTGTCGGTCACCGGCGCCGAAGGCCTGCCGCCGATCGCCGATGCCGGCAACGTGCTGCGCCCGCGCACCGCGTTCAAGCTGTCGTTGCGGTTGCCGCCGCTGGTCGACGGCCCGAAGGCGCTGGCCGAACTGAAGAAGGTCCTCGAGTTCGATGCCCCGTACCAGGCGAAGGTGGCCTTCCGGCCCGACCGCGGCATCTCGACCGGCTGGAACGCACCCGGACTCGAGCCGTGGCTCGCGGACGCGCTCGACGACGCGTCGAACGCGGCCTTCGGCGCGCCGTGCGGATTCCTCGGCCAGGGCGGCACGATCCCGTTGATGAGCCTGCTCGAGACCGGCTTCCCGAAAGCGCAGTTCATGGTCTGCGGCGTGCTCGGCCCGCACTCGAATGCGCATGGTCCGAACGAGTTCCTGCACGTGCCGTATGCCCGCAAGCTCACGGCGGCGGTATCGCGCGTGATCGCGGCCGCGGCCGCCTGAGCCGGACGGCCGTCGCGCGGAGCCTCCGTTGACGAAGCGTCCGTCACCTCGGCGATCGAGCCCGGATGCGGTAACTGGAGCCGAGACATGCACTGGGATTCGGCCGTGGCGGCCCTGTTGGGAAGCGGAGCGTCGCTCGCCGTCGCACTGGCGGTCGCGGTCGGCCTCGGCATCGTTCGCGCGACCGGCGCGCGCGCCGGCTTGGGTCCGCCGACTCGCGGTGAACGGGTACGGGTCTCGGTCGCTCTGCTGTTCGCGATCGTCCTGATCGGCTTCGCGCTGTCTCCGTTCGCTTCGGTCGCGACCATCGTGGGTCTCGGACTCGGTCTCGGACTCGCCCTCGGGGTGCTGTCCCGCCGATCGGGACGGGCCGCCGCGATCCCGCTGCGTCGACCATGGAGCGAGTGATGTCGCTCGTCCGCCGACGGTCCAGCCGCGGTCGTCCCGCGGTCGTTGTCCCGAGGCAGCCGTCTTGCGGAGGCCGATCGTGCGACCGAGGCGTCGCTAGTGGATCCGGTCCGCATCGCGGTCGCGATGGCGTTCACACCGTGCGGTGATAGCCTTTCGCACCGACCTCGATCGACAGCCGGCTGCGGAAGTCCTCGCCGCGCGACAACCGCTCGATCGACGATGCGAAGTCGTGGCGGGGACGCCAGCCGAGTTCGCGTCGCGCACGGTCGTTGACGTAGACGCGGTCGATCGTGTCGAGCAGCGTCCAGCGCCGCTCGCGATAGACATCGAGGTAGCCGGGCACGTAGCGTGCGACCACGGCGGACGGATCGCTGCGCAGCTCGACGAGGTCGGCTTCGACGAAAGGCGATGTCGCGCTGACGACGTAGCGCGCGAAGCCGATCGCGGCGGCCTTCTCGATCGCGAGCAGATGGACGTCGACGACGTCGGCGAGGTCGACCCTTCGATACAGCAGTTCGTTGAGCTTCAGGTTCGCGTCGTCGTGCGCGTCGCGGCGTTCGGCCACGTCGTCGTCCTCGGGGAAGAAGCGCGAAGTGCGCAGCACGACGCAGTGCAAGCCGTGCGCGCGATGCACGAGCTGGCACAGGTTCTCGGCCGCGACCTTGGTCACGCCGTAGATGTTCTTCGGGATCGGCACGACGTCCTCGGTGACCCATGTCGCGGGGCGTCCCGGTCCCGGCACGAGCGCGTCGCCGAACGCGCTCGTCGTGCTCGTGAAGACGAACGCCGCGACGTCCGCGGCGACGGCCTCTTCGAGCAGCGTCAGCGTCCCGGTCACGTTGACGTCGACGAAGTCCCGCCGCGCATGCGTCGCGACGTGCGGCTTGTGCAGGGTGGCCGCATGCAGCACCGCGTCGACGCCGCGCATGACGTCGGCGACGAAGGTCCGCTCGACGATCGATCCGACCCGGTCCGTCCACGGCGAAGGCAAGCGGTCGATCCCGACCACCTCGTGGGTCGTACGACGCAGCGTGCGCATCAACGCCTCGCCGAGGTGCCCCGCGCTGCCGGTGACGAGGATCCTCACGACGCGGGCTTTCCTTCGACGTCCGCGTAGCGGTCGGCATGGACGAGCTCGGGAAAGAAGCGGGTCCACAGCAGGATCACCGCGAGGGTGGCCGCGCCGCCGACGACCACCGCGGGTACCGTGCCGATGCCCGCCGCGAGCACGCCGGACTCGAAGGCGCCGAGCTGGTTCGAGGCGCCGATGAAGACGCCCTCGGCCGCGTTGACGCGGCCGCGCATCGCATCGGGCGTGTTGAGCTGCGTCAGGCCGTCGCGGATCACCACGCTGACCATGTCGGTGCCGCCGACGAAGACCAGCGCGACGAGCGACAGCCACGGCGTCGTCGACAGCCCGAAGACGATGGTCGCGAACCCGAAGCCCGCGACCGATACCAGCAGCGTCCGGCCGATGCGGCGGCGCGGCGGCCGGCGCGACAACAGGAAGCCGGTCAGTGCGGCGCCGACCGCGGGCGCGCTGCGCAGCACGCCGTCCGCGGCCTGGCCGAGCGCCAGCTCGCCGGTG
>CALMOR010000063.1:5103-5633 GCA_937872165.1 uncultured Burkholderiales bacterium
AGTCCGACCGGTCCCCAGCGAAGGATGGTGTCGGCATAGACCGGCAGCAGTGCGGTCGCACCGCCGAACAGGACCGCGACGAGATCGAGCGACATCGCGCCGACCAGCTTCTTGCGGGCGACGATGAAGCGGATGCCGTCGAGCGCGTCGCGGAGCGTCGGCACGTCGCCGACCCGTTCACGCGGCTCGACGTGCAGCAGCGCCAACGCGATCACGGACACGGCGGAGCTCAGCGCCGCGACCGAGAACGCGACTTCGGCTCCGAGCACGATCAACGCGCCGCCTGCGGCCGGGCCGCCGATCACCACCACTTCCTGCAAGGCCGAGTAGCGGGCCGACGCGCCCAGATAGCGCGCGGGCGGCACGATCGACACGAGCAGCGTTCCTTCGGCCGGACTGCCGAACGCACGGACGATGCCGAGGCACAGCACGACGACGAGATAGGGGCCGACCGTGTGCGTGCCGGCGAGCACGAGGACCACCAGCGCGACCGACGACAGCGTCGCGCCGACCGCCGCGCCGAGAGCGAT
>CALMOR010000064.1:0-6546 GCA_937872165.1 uncultured Burkholderiales bacterium
TCCTTGACCTCAGTTTATGAGGCTCGGGGGTGTCTAGGAAACTAGGGTCGATTCAAACATCCCGACAACAGCCGCAATGCTCCAGGATTTGTAGCCGCCGTCTGCGTCCGCGATCACTGGGACGAGATGTTGGCGGAAGAGAAGGAGTGGTGCATCGACGTCATTTGCTTCGAAATATCTAGGCACGCGGACCAGTGGGGAGCCATCGATCGCGTGCAGCGGTCCTCGATGCTTGCGGATCGCCCGTGCGCTTTCGTCGTACCGCTGTTGCTCTCCAAGACCCTGACAGAAACCCAGACGCCACGCGTGCGCCAGGCCTTTATTGCCGCAGTGACCCATCCGATCGACGAGGTCCGCTCGTACGCGGCCTGGGGCATCGACAACAAGTTCTGGGCTGCGAACCACGCCCTTGC
The DNA here is from genome assembly GCA_937872165.1 of uncultured Burkholderiales bacterium. GTDB lineage: Bacteria > Pseudomonadota > Gammaproteobacteria > Burkholderiales > Burkholderiaceae_D > CAHJXF01. The sequence continues at coordinate 414 of CALMOR010000064.1, forward strand.
CGTGCGCGTCGTCAACGCTATCGCTACCGAGGCCGCACTTGCTGATCGTAGCTGGAAGGCCGAAGAGAAGAAGCGCGACGACAGGCGCCACGCGCTGGCCTCGCTCTCCGCCGCCGCGGCTGAAGACGTCCGCCAGCGGTTCTGGACCGAGGGGGAAATCGCCGCAGATGCGCACGTCAGGTTCGACATCACCGAGTTATTCGGAGCCAAGGCGAACGCGAATATTCTCGCGATCCTCGGCCAAGTGCCGAACGAGCCTCTGGCGGTGGCCGCACACCGACGCGCCAGCGAAGACCTGGTGGAGTGTTGGAATCGCACGCACGATCGGTCCCCTCACCAGCGCGATAGAGATTTTCACAGGGAGCAGGCGATAGCCGATCGCATTCAGCAATTCGCGATGCGCGCGTCAGATACCGATGCCGAGCAAGTCCTCCAGCCGATGGTCGACGCCGTCGACCGACATCCCCGGGAGATCCACAATGTCATCCAGGGGTTGACGACCAGCGAGGACAGCAGTCCCAACACACCGCACTACTGGTTCCTATGGAACCTGTTTGCCGAGCAGATCAAGCGCGCAAATTGGGTCGCGCACTTGGACAGTGATCCTCCGTACGGCAGCGAAGTGCTGTCGACGGTCTTCCTTACCGCGTGGTGGAAGGAACGTGCGGCACTGGCGGAGCTTGGAAGGCTTTGCCCACAACGTCGACGCACTCTTCGAGGCGCTACCGTCGGTCTGGATCGTGCTGGACAGCTACGTCCGTTTCCTCTACCACATCGGCGAGCGTTCCATGCCTGCGGCTTTTGTACGCATCGCGAACGCGCTTAAGCGCGGAAATCCCGCCGACATGCTGCGCGAGTCCAACACCAACTTCATGCTCTAAGTTCTTCTTAAGCGGCATGTCTACTCTCGGCCGCTGGAACTCAAGCGCGATCCGGCCCTGCGCGAGGCGATCCTTTACATGCTCGACATGCTAGTCGAGAGCGGTTCTTCCGCAGCGTTCAGGATGCGAGACGATTTCGTGACACCGGCCACCTGACGCTCCCATTCTATTGTCAAGGAAAGTGGCCGAGATGCGCGCCGTGTGCTGTCCCAACGATTGCGCCCTGCGTTCGGAACGCCGGCCGCAATGTGGGCGGAATGACGACAGCTATCGATTGCCGATGAGTCGCCCGAGATCGCCCCGGCTTTGCGCAGCATTGCGGCTCGTAAGCCGGTCACGCGGTGTCCGCGTCGGGCTGGAGGCGAGAGTTGTCGTGCCTAAACAGGAGCTCTTCGAGCGGTGGACGACCGTGACGGCCCTCGACAGATGTCGAGGTCGCAGCACCTTCGCATCCAGTCAATCGCGCGCCCATCGCCCCACCGGGTCGATGACCGGTAGCTGGCCGCGAATCGGAAGTACTAAGCTGGGGGTCGACCGGCCGCAACCGCTGCGAAGCCGACGCTTGGCGCGTCGGCGCGAGTGTCGGAAATCATTGGTCTGCATCTGCAGTGATCAGTTCGCCGCTCAAAAACACCGCCCAGTCGTCCATCAGCGCGACGCGTTTCGCAAGAAGATCGCCGCGACGATAAGCCGCCTCGACCTTGTCGCCGATCGCGTGCGACAGTGCCATCTCGGCGACCTCGCCGGAGTAGTCGGTGTGCTCGGTCACCCGATCCCGAAACGTGCTGCGGAAGCCATGGGCGGTCGCCGCGACCTTCATCCGTCGCAGCACGGCGGTCAGGCTCATGTCGGAAAGCGGTCCCTGCGCTCCGGGGAACACGTAGGCTTCGCTTAGACGATCTCCAGGGGCGCGGCAAAAAGTTGAACCGCCGGTTTCGACAGCGGCACGCGATGCTCGCGTCCCGACTTCATCCGCGCCGCCGGGACGGTCCATAGGCGCGCATCGAGATCGATTTCCGACCACATCGCGCCGCGGACCTCGCCGGATCGCGCGGCCGTCAACACGACGAGCTCGAGCGCGCGAGCACCCATGCCTTCCTGCGTCTTCAGACGCTTCATGAACGACGGCGCATCCTTCATGTCGAGCGCGGCGTAATGACGGACCGGCGCCACCTTGGAGGCGTTCGGCAAGGCGGCATCGAGGTTCCCCTTCCAGCGAGCCGGATTGGGACCCTCGCGAAAGCCATGTGCGGCCGCGTAGTCCAGCACGATCTCGATGCGCGAGCGGACGCGCGTCGCGGTCTCGGTCTTGGTCGTCCAAATCGGCTCCAAGACGCTGATCACGTGCGCGGGCCGAATGTCGCCGACAAGCAGCTTGCCAATCACTGGCTCGGCGTAAGTCCGCAGCGTCGCCGACCACTGGGCCTGATGTTTGGCGTTCTTCCAGGACTTCTCGTGCTGCTCGATGTACCGGGCCGCCACCTCCGCGAAGGTCTTCTGCGTCGCCCGCTTCGCGGCTACCGCGCTCTCGATCGCGCGACGAAGCGCGATCGGATCGTTGCCCGATTTGAAGAGGGCTCGCTGCTTGCGAGCATCGTCGCGCGCGGCTGCGAGCGCGATCGTCGGAAAACTGCCGAGCCCCATCTCGCGCTGGCGACCTCCGGTCGTCAGTCGGAGCACCTAACTGCGTGCGCCCGTTTTGTGACCTGCAACGCCAAGCCATCCACGCCACCGACGCTCCAACGTCCAGGCTGAACGAGGCGACGGACCTCGATCGACGTGAGCTCTTTGGCTTTGCGGGGCATGACGGAGTCGATGTACCACTCCTGACCCACCCACACAAGGTCATGAGATTTCAGTAGATTTTGTGAGACCCCTTGGGACGCGGATTTTCCCGAATTACCTATGAAAAAAGCCCCTTTCGGGGCTTCCGTCAGAGTGCAGGCGGCGGAGACGAAGGGATTCGAACCCTTGATCCAGCTTTTGACCGGATGCTCCCTTAGCAGGGGAGTGCCTTCGACCTCTCGGCCACGTCTCCGTGCGGACGCATCGCACGCCTCGCAGAGCCGGCGGAGTTTACCGGCTTGTCCTGCCTCCGGCAAACACGGAAAGCCGACGGCGCGCGGCGCGCCGCGCCTCAGGCTGCCCGCTCGAGGCCGAAGGCCTTGTGCAGCGCGCGCACCGCGAGCTCCATGTACTTGTCGTCGATGATCACCGAGATCTTGATCTCGGACGTCGAGATCATCTGGATGTTGATGCCTTCCTCCGACAGCGTGCGGAACATCAGGCTCGCGATGCCGACGTGCGAACGCATGCCGATGCCGACCGCCGACACCTTGCATACCTTTTCGTCGCTGCCGATCTCGCGCGCGCCGATCTTTCCCTTGACCGACGCTTCGATCACGTCGACGGCCTTGCGGTGCTCGTTGCGATGGACCGTGAACGAGAAGTCGGTGGTGCCGCCCACCGCCTGGTTCTGGATGATCATGTCGACGTCTATGTTCGCGTCGGCGATCGGACCGAGGATCTGATACGCGATGCCCGGTCGGTCGGGCACGCCGAGGATCGTGATCTTGGCCTCGTCGCGATTGAACGCGATGCCGGAGATGACCGCCTGTTCCATGTCGTCTGCTTCCTCGAAGGTGATCAGCGTGCCCGATGCCATCTCTTCGTCGAGCGGCATCGACGGATCGGTGAGGCTCGACAGCACGCGTGTCGGCACGCGGTACTTGCCGGCGAACTCGACCGACCGGATCTGCAGGATCTTCGATCCCAGCGATGCCATCTCGAGCATCTCCTCGAACGACACGACCTTCAGCCGTCGCGCCTCCGGGACGATGCGCGGATCGGTCGTGTAGACGCCGTCGACGTCGGTGTAGCTCAGGCACTCGGCCGCCTTCAACGCGGCCGCGATCGCGACGGCCGACGTGTCCGAGCCGCCGCGTCCCAGCGTCGTGATGTGGCCGTCCTCGTCGACGCCCTGGAAGCCGGTGACGACGACGACCTTGCCCTGGTCGAGGTCGCGCAGCACGCGCGCGTGGTCGATCCCTTCGATGCGGGCCTTCGTGTAGGCGCTGTCGGTGCGGACCGCGACCTGCCAGCCCGCGTAGCTGCGCGCCGCGATGCCTTCCTCGCCGAGCGCGAGCGCGAGCAGTCCGACCGAGACCTGCTCGCCGGTCGACGCGATCATGTCGAGCTCGCGCGGGTCGGGCCGATCGGTGATCTCGCGCGCCAGTCCCAGCAGGCGGTTGGTCTCGCCCGACATCGCCGACGGCACGACGACGACACGATGTCCGGCCGCATGCCACTTCGCGACGCGACGGGCGACGTTGCGGATGCGCTCGGTCGAGCCCATCGACGTGCCGCCGTACTTGTGGACGATGAGGGCCATGTGCGTGGAGACGAAAACGCGGACCTCGGTCCGCGTTTTTGCAAAGCCCCGGAATGTAAAGGAAGCGATCGGGTGAAGCAAATCCGATCACCGGGCCGGGCTCATTTCCTTCGTCGACGGACGAGGGTCGCGAGTCCCGCGAAGCCGATCGCGAAGAGGGCCGCGCTCGCGGGTTCCGGCACGACCGCCTGCGGCACGAAGCGGGAGCTGCCGAGGTCGGCGTCGCTGAAGCCGACGACGAAGAACTGGCTCGGGCCCGCGACGTCCGGCACGAAGTCGTTGTCGTCGGCGACCCACAGCGTGTGCTCGAGGACGCCGTTCAGGAACACGTCCTCGCCGAACGCGATGCCTTCGATCTTCGCGGGGATCCGGTTGGACGGGATGCCGTTCGCGTTGAGCAGCGCGACGAAGTCGACGAAGGTCGACTTCGCGACGGCCGCGTTCGCGGCGGCCGCGCCGCTGAGCGCGGTGATGTCGATTGCGCCGTTCAGGTCGATCTTGTAAAGAGTCTTCACCGCGGCGGTGCCGCCGTCGCCGAGGCCCTTGCCGTCGCGCTCGTCGACGATGAACTCGTGGTCGTTGAGCGCCGTGATCTCGCTCACGCCCGAGCCGTTGGTCAGCTCGTAGCCGTACTCGTGCGTGGCGCCGGAGGCGATGTCGATCGTCACGATGCGCAGCAGCTTGCCGGTGGCGCCGATCGCGGCGTCCTGGATCAGCGGGGCCTGCACGATGCCGACCAGCGTCTTGCCGTCCGGCGTGATCGCGAGGCCTTCCATGCCCTTGTTGGCGACGCGGCCACTGGTGTTGCCGGCGATCTCGGTATCGCCCTTCGGACTCGGGTTCGCGGCGTCGAGGTTGGCCGGCAGCGCGAACGAGCGGATGCGGCTGCCGGTCGCGCGATCGAACTGGTACACGTAGGGGCCGTACTCGTCGCAGACGAACACGCTCTTGCCGTCGTTCGACAGGCGCAGCCCTTCGGGATCGAGGCGGCCGTCGGCCGCGTTGCCGGAGCCGCCGGCGCCGAAGTTGTCGGAGCGGCCTGTGAAGTAGTTGGCCGTGCTCGTATTGATCGAAGGCGCGCCGGAGCCGAGCGGCGTGCCGTCGGCCTGTTGCCGAGCCCCGCGCCGGTGCCGTAGGTCAGCGGCGTCGGGCTCGACAGCAGCGTCGTCGAGACCAGCGTCGGCGTCAGCACGAACGGCGTGCCGACGCCGTTCGTGTCGGGGACGAGCCGCATCGAGACGGTCTGGAAGCGCGCGACGTACGACGCGGTGTCGTCGACCGAGCCGTTGTACGGCATCGCATTGGGACCCCGGTCCGGCGCGGCGAGGAAGGTGCTGCCGCCCGCCCACGCGAGCGCGGAGCCGAGGCCGCCGAGCACGTTGCCGGCGATGCCGTTCTCGAGCGGCGCGTCGAGCCCCGACAGGTCGACGCCGACGCCGGCGCTCGAGCCGGTGAGGGCGCCGCGGGCGAGGAGGACGGGGGCGGCGGTCGCGTGAACGGTCGCGAGCGCGGCGGCGCATGCGAGGAGGCGCGAGGGAAGCTTCGGCATGTCGGATCCGGATCGGCGAGAGAGGCGCACAGCTTAGTCAGCGCCGGGACGCTCCCGATGACAATGCGATTGCCTCAGCGCGTTTCGACCTGCTCGTGGGACGGACGCAACATGTCGGCCGCCCGTCAGCGCTCCGCGTGCCATTCGACGCGGACCGCCTCCATCCCCGCCGTCGTCGCGAGGCACGCTCGCGCGTCGGGCCCGATGCCGGCCGCGAAGATCAGCCGGTCGTCGAGATACAGAAGCGGCAGTCGGGTTCTCTGCCACGCGGGGATGCCGGCCTCCTGGTAGAGGTTCTTCAGGGTTCGCCCC
>CALMOR010000064.1:6556-10127 GCA_937872165.1 uncultured Burkholderiales bacterium
GTTCGCCCCGGCCCGTCGGGATGGAGGCGCATCCGTTCACCGCCGCGACGTTCGCGCAACGACAGCGGGCCCGCCGCGAGCGACGACCGCTCGAAGCCCTTCCCGTCGGTGGGCACGAACGCGAGACGGCCGTTCCAGGCGGGCACTTCGATGGCCGCTTCGCCCGACCATGCGAACGCATGGAAGCCGGCGCGCGGCCGTGTCCCCGCGTCGATCGAGACCCGTCCGCGGTAGAGCCGCAGGGCCTTCCGCTCGTGGAGCAGTTCGATCTGCGCGTCGGAGGACGCGTGCAGCAACTGGTCGAGCATCTCGCGCAGCGTGACGCTCGCGGGTGCGCGCATGCCGCGATGGACCAGCCACGTGCGCAGCGCGTTCGCCGCGCGCGCGGGCGACAGCGACGCGAGCGACTCCACGTCGAGCTCGTCCACGTCGGCGGACGACGCGGACGACGATGCAGACGAGGACGCAAACGACGACGAGCCGGCCCGCAGGTCCTCGCGACCGATCTCGTCGAGCAGGGCCTGCATCGACGACGCATGCGTCGCGGTGCGAGAGAGCCGCTCGGCGATCGACGGCACGATGCGGCGCAGCGCCGGCATCACTTCGTGGCGCATCGCGTTGCGGGTGAAGCGCCGGTCCTCGTTGGAAGGGTCCACGACATGTTCGAGCGCGTTCGTCGCGACGTGCTCGCGCAGGCGCGCCACCGGCACGTCGAGCCAAGGTCGCAGCAGCAGCACGCCGTCGAGGCGACGGCTGCGGGCCGTGGCGGCGAGGCCGCCGATGCCGGCGCCCCGCGCGAGATTGACGAGCACCGTCTCGGCCTGGTCGTCCTGATGGTGGGCCGTCATCAGGATCGCGCAGCGATGGCGACGGCACAGCGCCGACAGCGCCGCGTAGCGCAGGCGACGCGCCTCGGCTTCGATCGACACGCCCTGACGGGCCGCCACGACGTGCGCCGCATCGAAGCCCACGCCGAACACGGCCGCCTGCGCGCGGCAATGGTCGAGCCACGCGTCGGCCGCGGCGACGAGCCCGTGATGGACATGGAAGGCGACGACGTCGAAGTGTCGTCGCGACGTCAGTCCCGCCGCGACATGCAGGAGGGCGGTCGAGTCGGCGCCACCGCTGTAGGCGATCGCGATGCGGGGACGCGACCCCCCGGACCCGGACGCGACCTCGTCGGCCGGAGGCAACGCCGCTTCGACGAGCGCGGCGAGGTCCGTGGCCATGCGCCGCGGGCGCCGTGCGATCGGACCGGCCGCTCCGTCACTCCTGCGGCGCGAGCTCCTTGAACTTCCCGTAGGCCGCGAGCCGCTCGTATCGCTGGGCGAGCAGGTCCGCCGCCTTCATGCCCTGGAACTGGCGCAACGAATCGGCCAGCGCGCGCTTGAGCATCTGCGCCATCAGAGCCGGATCGCGATGCGCGCCGCCGACCGGCTCGGCGACGATCCTGTCGATCAGCCCGAGCGCCTTCAGACGATGGGCCGTGATGCCCATGATCTCCGCGGCCTCGGGCGCCTTGTCCGCGTTCTTCCAGAGGATCGACGCGCAACCCTCGGGCGAGATTACCGAGTAGGTCGCGTACTGCAGCATCAACACGAGGTCGCCCATCGCGATCGCGAGCGCGCCGCCCGAGCCGCCTTCGCCGATGACGGTCGCGATGATCGGCACCTTGAGCTCGGCCATCGCGTACAGGTTGTGGCCGATCGCCTCGGACTGTCCGCGCTCCTCGGCGTCGATGCCGGGGTAGGCGCCCGGCGTGTCGACGAACGTGAAGATCGGCAGCCCGAACTTCTCGGCGAGCTTCATCAGGCGCAGCGCCTTGCGGTAACCCTCGGGCTTCGGCATGCCGAAGTTGCGTGCCGCCCGTTCCTTCGTGTCGCGGCCCTTCTGGTGGCCGATGATCATGCAGGCCTGTCCGTTGAAGCGCGCCATGCCGCCGACGATCGAGAGGTCGTCCGAGAACGAACGATCGCCGTGCAGTTCGTGGAAGTCGGTGAAGATGTCGCGGACGTAGTCGAGCGTGTACGGCCGCTGCTGGTGCCGCGCGACCAGCGCGACCTGCCAGGGCGTCAGCTTCGCGTAGAGATCCTTCGTCAGCGCGTCGCTCTTCTTCTGCAGTCGCGAGATCTCCTCGGAGATGTCGACGGCCGAGTCGTCCTGGGCGAAGCGGAGCTCCTCGATCTTCTCCTCGAGCGATGCGATCGGCTGTTCGAACTCGAGGAAGGTCGTCTTCAATGCCATCTCGTTCTCCGATGATCCGTTGGTGCGGACCGCGTCCGGTCAGTAGTCGACCGGCAGGGGATCCAGGCTGCGCCACAGGTACCACGTGGCGACCGTGCGCCACGGCTGCCAATTGTCCGCCACTTCGCGCGCCTCGTGCCGCGACACCGGCTCGCCGCTGAAGTAGTGCAGGCTGATCGCCTTCAGCAGGCCGATGTCGTCGAGCGGCAGCACGTCGGGCCGCAGCAGATTGAAGATCAGGAACATCTCGGCCGTCCATCGGCCGATGCCGCGGATGCCGACCAGTTCGGCGATGACGTCCTCGTCGCCCATCGCGGACCACCTGTCCGGGTGCACCTGACGCGCCTTGAACTGCGCCGCGAGGTCGAGGATGTATTCGGTCTTCCGCTTCGACAGGCCGCACGCGAGGAGCGCGTCGGTGCCCGTCCTCACCATCGCGGCCGGGGTCATGCGCGGCACCGCGGCCACGACACGATCCCACACGGCCTGCGCCGCCTTGACCGAGATCTGCTGGCCGGTGATGGCGCGCGCCAGCGTCACGAAGGGATCGCCGCGACTGACGAGGAAGCCTTCCGGATGCAGCGGGATCAGGCGACGCAGGATGCGGTCGCGCTTGATCAGGTCCGCGCGGGCCTCCTCCCAGTAGCACGGGCAGCCGTGCTCGACGGTCGGCGCGGTCGGCGGGGGCGACGGGGACATCGGCTCTCGATCGATGATGTGTCAGGCCCGACGCCACACGGTGCCGGCCGGCGTGTCCTCGAGCAGCACGCCTTCGTCGGCGAGCGTCCTGCGAATGCGATCGGCCTCTGCGAAGTCCTTGCCGCGCTTCGCCGTCGCGCGGGCCTCGATCGCCGCGGCCACGCGCGTGTCGAGCGTCGCGTCGACGTCGGCCGTGGCCGGCAACGCGTGCAGGAAGGCCTGCGGCTCGCGTTGCAGCAGACCCAGCACCGCGCCCAGCGCCTTCAGTTGCGCGGCGAGCGCGGGCGACCGCCCGCGATTGACCTCGCTCGCCAGATCGAACAGCGCGGCCACGGCGATCGCGGTGTTGAAGTCGTCGTCCATCGCGTCGCGGAAGCGGACCGCGTGGGCTTCGGTCCAGTCGACCTCGCCGACCGGTGCGGCACCGGTGTTGTTGAGCGCGGTGTAGAGCCGCGTCAGTCCCGCGCGCGCGTCGTCGATGTGGACGTCGGAATAGTTGAGCGGACTGCGATAGTGGTTGCGCAGCAGGAAGAATCGCAGCACCTCCGCGTCGTAGTGCTTCAGCACGTCGCGGATCGTGAAGAAGTTGCCGAGCGACTTCGACATCTTCTCGTTGTCGGTGTTGAGC
>CALMOR010000065.1:0-532 GCA_937872165.1 uncultured Burkholderiales bacterium
GTCCATCCCCGACCGTGCGCCAACCACCGGCTGGGGCGGCCGTTGCGCGGACCTGATGGACCAGTACAATCCCAAGGTCAACGGGATCGACGCTCTGTCGATGTGCATCTCGCTGGCCGGATCGAACACCTTCGAGGTGGGCGGCACGATGGGCGCGCCGCCGTCGGCGCGCACCCCTCGGTCGTTCCGCGTGACGACCGACCTGCGCATCGCGCCCAGCCGCGTCGTCGACCGGCCGATCGCGGGGACCATCGCGGGCACCGTGACCGGCACGATCCCGCTGACCCCGGCGAAAGGGCGCCCGCCGGTCGCGATCGGCCAGATCGTCGGCGCGAGGATCGCGTTGGCGCTCGGGACCAACCGCGTGGAGGCGGACGGCGACTTCGGCCGCGACCGCGATCGGCTGCGCTGGAGCGTCGATGCGCCGCGCCTCGCGGAGATCGGGGCTGGCGTCACGGGGTCGCTGAAGGGCGAAGGCTTCGTCGGCGGCAGCCTCGCCGAACCGGCGATCGACTTCACGATCGCGGCCGAC
>CALMOR010000065.1:542-1891 GCA_937872165.1 uncultured Burkholderiales bacterium
GCCCGAGTTCAAACGAACGATGACGTAATCCTGATCGCGGCCGACGACCTGCGCTATGCGCGACCGGTCGCCGCGAAGGGATCGCCCGCGGCGCAGGCGGCATCGACGGCATCGCCCGCCGCGAGCACGACGACCATCGGCCTCAAGTCCCTTCGCGGTCGGGGCCGGCTGCTCGCGGGGGACCACGGCCTCCTCGACGCCGATCTCGCGTTGACCGAACTGAGGACCGGAGCCGGAGCGCCGCCGCCGGCGCTTCGGTCCGCCGAGGTCCACGTCAAGGGCACGCGCGACGCGCACGCGTTGACCGTGCTCGCGAAGAGCGACCGCTTCGACCTCACGACGACCGCGCACGGCGGACTCGATGCGGGCAACGTGTGGCGCGGCGTCGTCGACCGGCTCGAGAGTCGCGGCCGCGTGCCGTTCTCGACCGACGGCGGCCCGACCGTCGTGGCCGGCCCCGAGCGCGTGGAGATCGGCGCCGTGCGGATGAACTTCACCGAAGGCCGCGTCGACCTCGAACGCCTGGTCTACGTCGACGGCCGCATCGACACCGCGGGCAGCGCATCGGGCTTCCCGCTGTCGATCGTCGGCACGTTCTCGCGCGGCTTCGCCCAGCAGGTGTCGACGTCGCTCCGCTTCGGCGCGCGCTGGGACCTGCGCGTCGGCGACGCGATCGACGGCAAGGTGCGTCTATTCCGCGAGTCGGGCAACGTCCGCTTCCTCACCGAGCCGCGCTTCGACGTCGATCCCGAGAAGCTCGAGATCGAAGCGGACATCGTCGCCGACCGCGTGAGCGCGCGCGTCGCCGCGATCGGACGAGGGCTCGGCCGCATCGAGGCGTCGCTCGACACCCGGCTCGCGAAGCGCGACGGCCAGTGGGGCCTGCCGGGCGACGCGCCGCTTGCCCTGTCGAGCGACGTCGACCTCCCCGACCTGCGCTGGCTCGCGCGGCTCTCCGGCGTGCCGGGGCTCGACGTCTACGGCGCGTTGAAGGTCGCGGTCACCGGTCGCGGCACCATCGCGCAGCCGCTTCTGGCGGGACACGCGAGCGGCGAGGCCATCGGCCTGCGCTGGCCCGACCAGGGCATCAAGGCCCACGACGGTCGCATCGACCTCGACTTCGAAGGCGACCGCATCGTGCTCAAGCAGGCGTCGCTCGCGTCGGGCGACGGACATCTCGACGCGAACGGCGACCTGCGCCTCGCCGATCGCAGGATGTCGGGCACGCTCGCCGTGAAGTTCGACCGCTTCGAGGCGGTGTCGCGGACCGACCGGACCATCGTCGTCTCGGGTTCGGGCTCGACGCGTTTCGGCCCGACCGGGATCGACGTCACCGCCGAGGTCAAGGC
>CALMOR010000065.1:1901-2957 GCA_937872165.1 uncultured Burkholderiales bacterium
GATCGCTGCAGCTGGCCGAACGGCGCGGTCCCACGTTGTCGAGCGACATCGTCATCGTCGGACGCGAGGCCGACGATGAGGCGCCGGCGCCCGATACGCCCGTCCGCTTCGAGGTCAAGTTCGACATGGGCGACGACTTCAAGGTCAAGGGCGCGGGCTTCGACGGCAAGCTCGGCGGGGTCATCCGCATCAACGGCGCCGGTGCGGACCTCCGCGCGATCGGCACCGTCGCGGTCCGCGAAGGCACCTACGAAGGCTACGGCCAGCGACTGACGATCGTGCGCGGCAACCTGATCTTCTCGGGACCGATCGACAACCCCGCGCTCGACATCAACGCGGTGCGGAAGAACCTCGCGGTCGAGGCCGGCGTGCAGATCTCGGGCACCGCGCTCGCGCCGCAGGCCCGGCTGGTGTCGACACCGAACGTGCCCGACACCGAGAAGCTGTCGTGGCTCGTCCTCGGCCACGGGCTAGCGGCGTCGAACAAGTCCGACTACGGGCTGCTGACCTCGGCCGCCGCGGGCCTGCTCGGCTCGTCCGACTCGGCGAGCATCCAGTCGCGCATCGCGGCGACGCTCGGCGTCGACGAGATCGGCGTCTCGGGTCTCGGCGGCGACAAGGGCGGCCTGCTCACGGTCGGCAAGCAGATCTCGTCACGACTGCGGGTGAGCCTCGAGCAGGGTTTCACGCGCGCCGCGACGCTGCTGAAGGTCCGCTACAACATCTATCAGCGCGTGGACCTTCAGGTGCAGACCGGAACCGAGACCGCGGTCGACATCTTCTACACGTTCTCGTTCGACTGATCGCGGCCGCGTCGGCCTGCGAGACGCTCCGGCTTCGCCAGCATCAGGAAGACGGTGGGGCGCCGATGCAGATCGACCGCGAAGCCCCGCCACGCCGAAGCGGGCCGAGACCGCACGCTCTCCGTCGTCAGCGTCAGGTCGGACGCGACGCAGATCAGCGTCCGCGGCGCGCAGTGCTCGACCAGCGCCGCGAACAACGCCTCGTTGCGATACGGCGTCTCGATGAAGATCTGCGTCTGACGCGCTTCGGCCG
>CALMOR010000066.1 GCA_937872165.1 uncultured Burkholderiales bacterium
CCCTGCGACGGCGTGGGACCGTCCGGCGCACCAGGCGAACTTCGGCCAGACGCTCGGCGTCTGGGGCGTGGCTGCCGGACCGAGCGTGCAGTTGCCGCTGTTCGGGCCGTCGGACGTGCGTGATTCGGTCGGCAAGTTGGTCGAGCTCTTCACGAGTCCGTACAGCGCGTTGTCCGCCGGACCGTCGATCGCGCTTCGCGTGACCGATACCGTCGACGGGCGTGCCACCGTCCTCCCCGCGAGCGACCTGCTCGAGCGGGCTTCGCTCGACTACTACTCGACGTTGCGGGACGTGACCGCGAAACGGCGGGCGGAGCTGGTGGCGGAGGGAAAGGCCGGGCTCGTGAAGCAGGACGCGCGTTGACGAACGTGCACGCGCGACGGTGACCTTCCGTCCCCGTGGGGCGCCCGACGTGCCGCGAGTCGTGGCGCTTCGTCGTCGAGCATTCGCCGGACGACGCGTGATCCGCGGCAGGTCGGGCGTTCGCGAACCACGGGACGTCCGCCCGAGGTAGTCGAGGTATCGGAGACCTCCCTCGCCGGTCTGCGCATCGACGACGTCCACGAGATGCGGGATGCTCTCGTCGATCGCCGGACGCGCTAAGGGGCCGCCCATGTCGGTCCGGACCCAGCCCGGCGCCATCAGCAACAGCGTCCTGGGATCATCGGCGTGACGGGCGGCGAAGCTGCGCATGAACATGTTGAGCGCCGCCTTTCTTCCCCGATAGACCTCGTAGTTTCCGCTTTCGTTGTTGGCGACGCTGCCCTGCCCCGACGACGTGATCGCGATGGTTCCGTGCGGCACCACGAGGTCCTGCAGGGTCTCGACGCCGCGCATCGGGCTCAGCGCGTTGGTCACCATGACCCGGACGAACTCGTCGGTCGAGACGTCCGCGATCGTCGTTCTTGAGGCCCGCGTTGACGAACGGCACGTCGAAGGTCCTCGATGCGAGTCGCTCGCGAAGCGCGGCCACCTGCTTCGGTTCGACGATCTCGATCTCGATCTCGAGCCGACCGTCGGCCGTCTTCGACAGCTCGTGGAGCTTCGGCGGCGTCCCGCTCCGCTCGGTGGCCACCACGCGCAGCCCCGCGCCAGGTATTCCGCCGCGAGGCCGAGGCCGCGGGACGCGCCGATCAACGGCAGTTGCCGGTCGAACGTGGAAGGGGCCATTCGCGATTACCGATCAGGACATGGATGACGGGCGAAGGTCGAGGCCTCATGGCGCCGGCCCGTACCGTCATTCGGCGACGATAACGGAGCGACGAGGATCGCGACAGGCGCGCGGGCCGCACTTCATGGATGCGTGGGGGCGCCATCGATCGAATGCGCTACCTTCGACTCGTGGCCGACACCGAGCTGAACCTGCTGACCGCCTTGGACGCTCTCCTCGCGGCGGGCAGCGTCGCGGGCGCGGCCAGGCGCCTCGGCCCGAGCGCCTCGGCGATGAATCGCACGCTCGCGCGGTTGCGGGCCGCGACGGGAGACCCGCTGCTGGTGCGAGCGGGGAAAGGCATGGTGCCGACGCCCCGCGCCGTCGGACTTCGCGAGCGCGTGCATGACCTGACCATCGAAGCGCAGGCCGTATTGCGGCCCGCAGCAGCCTCGCTGGACCTGGCCGCACTGGAGCGCACCTTCGCGATCCGCGCCTCCGACGGCTTCGTGGAGATCTTCGCCGCGCGACTGGGCGCCGCGGCGACGGCGGTCGCGCCGAACGCGCGGCTCCGCTTCGCGGCGAAGCCCGACAAGAACGTCGGCGCGCTGCGAGAAGGCACGATCGATCTCGAGATCGGCGTGCTCGGCCCATCGGGGCCATCGCCGAGCGGAGCCGGTCGCCATCCGCGCCGGCGGCCCGTGCCGGCTTCGCGGGACCTCGCGTCGCGAGTGGCCGAACGGTCGCGGCGTGGCGCGCATCACCGCCCCGGCACGAGAGGCCGTCGGTCGCGATGGTGCGCCTCTCTGTCGCGCGGCCGGTGATCGAAGCGAGTCGCCAGTGACGAGCATCGAAAGGACGGCGTCGAAGGGCGCCTACATCGCGCCCGTGCGCGGAGCGTCATGCCGACGATTCGATGCTCGGCGCTCGCGCCGCGCCGGCTTCGGTCCGGCGCGCCAGCGCGGCGAACGCCCACAGCGCCTCGATCGTCAGGCGAAGCAGGGTCTCCTGCAGCACGGACGGATCGCCTTCTTCGTCGAGGCTCGCGAGCGGCGCGAACGATCCCGCTTCGCGCTGCCTCTCGACGAGGTAGCCCTCGACTTCGCGGAGTTCCGGCAGCGCCGGATGGAGCGTCGCGGCGACGCGCGTCAATGCGGCGGCCATCAGCGGGTCGTCGGTCTTCGCATGCGAGACGGCCAGCAGGCCCACGTGATGGCACCACGCGCGGATCTCGTCGCCGTCCGCATCGAAGGCACGAGCCTCGCGACACGACACCCGCTGCAGCGCCGCGTAGAGATCGCTGCGCGGTAGGTCGAGCAATTGGTCCAGGCCGGGCAGCAGCGCGGCTCGCGCGGCGTCGCGATCGATGGGCGCGCCCTTGCGGCTGCGAACGCGATCGGCCAGTTCCAGACCGAGCTCGATCAGCGCGGCCTGATCGCGAGAGGCGGGCCGCAGGTCGCGGAGCCAGAGCGCCGCGCGGCCGGCCGAA
The DNA here is from genome assembly GCA_937872165.1 of uncultured Burkholderiales bacterium. Lineage (GTDB taxonomy): Bacteria > Pseudomonadota > Gammaproteobacteria > Burkholderiales > Burkholderiaceae_D > CAHJXF01. Next base: position 2,641 of record CALMOR010000066.1, read on the forward strand.
GCCCTACGAGCGGCGCCGCGAGCCAGCCTGCCGCGTCGCATGCCGGTCATCGGCGAGGCCGCTCTCGCAAGCGAGGATGCCGACCAATGTCGTGTGATACACCTGTCCGAAGCGGTCGACCGGCGCGGACCGGTCGTCGGCCGGAGCGGGCTCGATCGGTGCGGCATCCGGCCCATGCGAGCCGTCGTCTTCCCAGGTGCGACAGAAACGCTCGAAGCAAGTCGCGTAGATCGTGCGATCGACGTCCGGCAACGAAGCCGCGTCGATCAGCAGCTCGCCCACGAGATCCCAGTTGCCGATCCGGCAGTAGTGGATCAGCAGCGAATCGACGATTCGCGCCATGCGAATCGCCGAAGCGCATGAGCCGATGCATCGGTCGTTTCCGAAACGACCCAGATAGAAGATCGTGTGCGTGATCGCATAGGCGGTCCAGAGATCGACGTGTAGGACGCTCTTCATCCGCGCGAGCGCCGTACGGCGATAAAGACTCTTCCAATCCGGTTCGCGCCGAAGCAATCCGGCGCGCCAATAGAAATATCGTCGATCCAGTTCCCTGTGCGGGACCATTTCGATCGAGTCCGGAAATCCGAGCGCCGTCAGACGCGCCACTGCCGCTTCGCAACGCCGCATGCGCACGCCGATCGCCCGCAACAGGACGTAGGGAAAGACGACGACCGCCACGTCGTGAGGCGACCGCTCCAGCGCATCGCGATAGCGCGAGCTGGAGCACGTCTCGATGACGAATGCTTTCCAGTTTCTCAATGCGATCGCTTCCGATCGCGCGAAAGCAGGATCCCGTACGGTATTCGACTCCAATAACCGGACCAATACGATGGTCAGCTCCGCTATCGATTTGAAATCCCGGATCGAGAATTCATCGCGGTTCGCCGGTTCGAAATCCGAAAGATGATCCGTCACCCATGAGATCGCTCGCCGTCGACAAGCAACCAGCCGGTCCATGGAGGGCGCCGCTTCGTCGCGCGCGACGCCCTCGTCTCGCTTCTCCTGCAATTGCACGAGGCACGAGATTCGGCGCGAATCACTTCGATTCGTGCTTGTAGATGAAATGACTGTGAATGAACGTATCGGTGTGCAGAGCCTGCGCGACGCCTTCGGCATTCGCTTGAACGGCCGGCGACATGGCGCTCAGCTTCTGCGTGAGTTCCAGAATCTTGTCCATCGTCATGTTGGGATTGAGAACACCACTCGACTTGATGAGTGCCATCGCTTCCGAATCGTTGTCGTGACTGGCCATTGACCCCTCCGTTAGGCTTTTGTCCGGGCGCTGATTTCCGAGAGGGAGCGAGCGCTGCGACCCAGAAAGCGTGCCCCTCCTTTCACGGTCCCATTCGACCGAGCGGACGACCGTAACGTAGCCGGAACGTCGGTGCAAGACGACCGGCGATCGATCTCTTGCGCATGGTTTTTCCATCGACGAGGACCTGTCGTCGCGCGCGGCGAGACGCCGTCGTCGCGTTTAACTCTCGATGTTCCGGCCTGCTTCTGGAGCGCCCGAACGGCCTCCCGTAATCGGGTTGTCGACAAAGTCCGGACGCCCCCTCGAACGAGTTGAACGCTCATGCCCTGCAGCCTCGATGATCGGAAGACCTTCGTCGCTGTCGTCGCGCGCGCGGGGAGCTTCACGCGTGCCGCTGCCGAGGTCGGCCTGTCTACGTCGGCGCGCAGCGTCACGATCAGGCGGCTGGAGACGCGCCTGGGCATCCGCCTTCTCCAACGCGACAGTCGTAGCGTGGTTCCGAGCGAAGCAGGTGCGCGCCTGCTGCGGACGCTGGAGCCCGCCCTGCTGCAGATCGACGAAGCCCTCGACGACCTGTCGCGGGAAAGCGTTCCATCGTGGGACGTTGCGGATCACCGCGACGCGCGAGGCCTACGAGTCGGTGGTCCATTTCGTCATCGCCGCGTTCGCGTCGGCGCATCCGGAAGCGACGCTCGAGAGACCGATCGAGTACGGCTTTCGCGACATCGACGCGGACCGCTTAGATGCCGGCATCCGTCTCGGCGAGACCGCCGAGGGCCGGCGACCCCCTACGACCTGACGGGCCATCGCTGATCAACGATCGCGCATCAACGACCGCAATCGATCAACGGGGCGTCGAACGGAGCGGAACGATCCCTGCTCCTTGCTAGACTTCGAAGACCTCGGACGCGGGCTCGGCGCTCGTCCCAGGGCGAGCGCGGGCTGCGTGGACAGCCGCACGCCCGATGTCGATCGCCGCGGTCGGCCACCATCGAACGACGACCCGCATGGCACTGCCGCCACCGCCGTCCTATCCGCCCGCATTCGGCAACGACCAGTACGACAACGGTCTGCGCGTGCCCGGCACGCGCGACCTGCTCGCGCGATGGACGGAGGAAGCGGCCGCCGCTCGCGCCTCGCTCGCTTCGCGGCTGGACATCGCCTGCGGCAGCACGCCGTCCGAACGCTTCGACCTGTTCGAGCCGGCGCGCACGACGAAGCCGCTGCCGGTGCTGGTCTTCATCCATGGCGGCTACTGGCGCTCGCTGTCGAAGTCGGTGTTCTCGTGGATCGCGCCGGGCTACGTCGAGCGCGGCATCAAGGTCGTCGTCGTCGACTACGCATTGGCCCCCGCCGTGCCGATGGAGACGATCGTGCGACAGAACCTCGCGGCCCTCGCGCACGTCTGGACCCATGCGCGATCGCTCGGCATCGCGCGCGACCGCATCGTCGTCTCGGGTCACTCGGCCGGCGGGCATCTGACGGCGATGATGATGGCCGCGCGCTGGCGGCAGTACGACCCGCGTCTGCCGGCCGACCTGCTGCGCGGCGGCGTCGCGATCAGCGGCCTCTACGACATGGAGCCGATCCGTCACACGCCGTATCTGAACGGCGATCTCTTCCTGACGCTCGATCGCGTCGCGCCGCTGTCGCCGCTCTACATGACGCCCGCGACCCGCGCGCCGCTGATCACGGCCGTCGGCGGCGACGAGTCGGACGAGTTCAAGCGACACGACCGCGAGATCGGCATCGCGTGGGCCGCCAACCTGCGCGAGGACGTGCCGCTGCCGGGCGCCAACCACTTCACCGCATGCGAGCGCTTCGCGACGCCGGGCGAGCGTCTGTTCGACGCGACGGTGGAGTTGTGTACCGGGTAGCCGCCTTCGGCTACTCCGACAGGAACGTGAAGCGGTTGCCGGCGATCTTCCCCATCACGCGGGCCCGCTGATCGAAGCCTTGATGGTCCGCCGCGCTGAGGTTCATCACGCCCTGCGGCACCGTCAGATTCTTCGTGCTCTCGATCGCGTCGCGCAGCGCCTTGCGGAATTCGGGCGTGCCGGGCTGCGCCACCTTCAACGCCTTCGGAAGCGCGTCGGCCAGCAGCAGCCAGGCGCCCCACGCATCGCACGCGAACTGCGTCGCCGAGTCGGGACCGTGCAACGCCTCGTACTTCTTCACGAAGTCGACTGCGACCTTCTTCGACGCCACATCGTTCGGCAACTGCTGCGCGACGACACCGGGTCCGGTCGGGAAGATCGTGCCCTCGACGTCCTTGCCGCCGACCTTCAGGAACTCGGGCGTGGCGATGCCGTGGGTCTGGAAGATGCGGCCCCGGTAGTTGCGCTGCACGAGCGCGAGCTGCGGCGTGACCGACGGCGTGCCGGCACCCGCGATCAGGATCGCGTCGGGATTCGCGGCCATCAGCTTCAACACCTGGCCGGTCACCGACGTATCCGTGCGGTTATAACGCTCGACGTCGACGACGCGGATGCCGCGCAGGTCGACGAGCCGGTTGATCTCGGTGAGCCAGCTCTCGCCGTACGCGTCGCTGAAGCCGATGAAGCCGAGCGTCCTGACGCCGACGTCGGCCATGTACCTGGTCACGGCGGTGGCCATCAGCGAATCGTTCTGCGGCATCTTGAAGGCCCAGTACCGCTTCGCGTCCACCGGCAGCACGATCGACGCGGACGCGGCCAGCGCGATCATCGGCGTCTGCGATTCGGCGAGCACGTCCAGCGTCGCGATCGCCGCGGGCGTGGTGTTCGGACCGACGATGACGTCGACCTTGTCCTCGGACGTCAGCTTGCGCGCGTTCAACACTGCACCGGTCGGCGTGGAGCCGTCGTCGAGAACGATGTACTCGATCTTCCTGCCGGCGATCTCCGTCGGCCACATCTGCACGACGTTCTTGCTCGGAATGCCGATCGACGCGGCGGGACCGGTCGTCGCTAGATCGACGCCGACCCGGATCTGCGCGTGAGCGGAGGTAACCGCCGTCGCCGCCGACAACGCGACGAGGCACGAACGAGCGAAGCGGATCGACATGGGCTCTCCCGACAAGAAGCTTTAGACCTCAACTAAATTGAAGAATACGCGATTCGTCGAGGAGCCCGGTCGCCCGCGCGCGTCCGACGCGGCCTCGGACGCGGCGTCGGACGCGGAACGATCGCTCAGTTGAAAGCGCAGGCCGGCCCGCCGCCCTGCGCGCAGCCCGCTTCGCCCGGATCGAGGTGGCGGCGTTGACGGCCGCTCGGCGAATCGGCCAGATACGGGAAGGCGGTCCTGAACGGGACGTCGTTGACGTTGACGCCGTCGCCGAGCGGATACGCATAGGTCGGCCCGGCGAAGATGCCGGCGACCGCGCGCAGCGAGATGTCGACGACGTCGTCGAACAGTCGACGGCCGTTCGGGTAGCCCGCGGCGTCGCCGCCGATCAACCCGAGGCGACTGGTCGAGCCGGGCGCCGTCGGCGCCACGCCGGTGTTCAGACGCAGCAGGTCGGCGACCGGACCGGGCGGCGTGCCCGGCGCCGCGATCGGCGGCGCGTACGTGACGAGCGGCAGCAGGTCGGCGCGCGGCGGCGTCGGCACCGCGACGCCGTAGATCGCGTTCAGCACGCGGGCCAGCGTCGGATTGAGGAAGAACGACGCGAACTGCGCGTCGTTCTTCGGAACGTCCATGCTGAAGCGGTCCTTCGAGCCGGTCCCGATCAGGAGCTCGTTGATCAACGGATTACCGAGGCGCTGGATCTGGCTGTAGGCACCGCTGCTGACCGCCGCGAGCGGCGTGCGGCGCAGCGTCGTGCGCGGACGCGAGGTCGTCGCCCAGACGCCGATGGTGGCCGCGGTCGACGTCGCCGGCTCGACGTTGCCGGTGCTCGTCAGGAGCGCGACCGGCACCTCGATGGCGATCGAGTTGACCGCGTAGCCCGACACCGTGTCGCTCGCGACGTTCGTCAGGCTCGCGTCCTGGACGGCGTCAGCGCGCCGCCTCCGGCGCCGACGCGGATGTTGAACGAATCGAACGCGGCGCCGAGGTCGATGAAGAACGGGTCGTCCGCGGTGCCGGCCCAGACCTTCACGCCGGCCACGCTGGTGCTGTAGATGCCCTGCGCGAACAGCGCCGGATAGTTCGGCATCGTGCGCGGACCGGCGTTGACCGGCACGGCGAAGAACGGATTGCCGGTCGCGTTCAGGATCGGCGTCGAGACGCCGTTCTTCACCAGCGTGACCGTGTGGCTCCGGCGCGTGCCGAGGCCGGCGCTACCGGGTCCGTCGAGCGCCGTGATGGCCGGCGGAACGATCGGCGTGCCCGGCGAAACCGGTGCCGGCGAGTTGGGCGGCGCGTCGAGGCCTGCTGCGGCGCCGACGTAGGCCTGGAACACGTTCGGCAGACGCTGCTCGGTCGTGAAGCGGACCTGCAGCACCACGTCCTCGACCGCGTCCTGGTTGTTGTCGATCTTGATCTCGTACAGGATGTCCGGATCGAACGGCAACCAGTTCGGCCCGTTGCCCGGTTCGAGGAACGGATCGACGTTCATCACGAACGTGACGCGCGGCGTGACGCTCGAGTTGTCGTAGCTGCGGAACGCGTGGATATCGGTGATGTCGGCCTTCTGGTCGAGCGCCACGATCGGCGCCTCGCGATGACTCGACGGATGGGCGGGAAGGGCCGCCAGGGCGACGACCGCGGACAGGACGAGCTTCGGTAGCAAGCGCATGACACGCCTCTTCGGGTGATGCGTCGTTCGCGAACTCGCGCTCGTGGCGACGCGTGGGGCTGCTTCGGGGGACGGGGTACCGAAGCGGCCGTGGACGTCCGCTCGGCGATGAAGCCGGGCGTCAGTCTCTGCGGCGTGCCATCGGGCGGCGCGCCAGTGCGAGGCCCAGCACGCCGACCGCGAGCAGGAGCCCGCTCGCGGGTTCGGGTACGGCCCGCACGCCGACGACGTCGAAGAGGTCGATCCCGGAGATCAGCGCGCTGCCCGAATCGGGGACGAAGCCGCTGCCGCTGTCGAAGGCGAGATCGCTGACGACGGACGCGAAGCCGACCGCGCCGAAGGACAGCGAGTACGCGGGGTCGGGACCGAAGCCGACGTTGACGACCGCGAGGTTCTGCGTCGCGCCGCTGCTGCAGCCCGACACGCCGTCGACGCCGGGGAAGGCGCCCCCCAGACAGAGCTGCTCGCCGACCGACACGGCGGCGTCGCCGTTGCGATCGGCGGTGGGGTCGCGAGCGCAATTACCGTACCAATTCCGCTTGTCGCCGATGCGGTTGGAAGAGCCTTTGAAGCCGCGGCGATCGGTGCTGGGGCCGTGTAAAGAATCGACCTGAAAGACGTGAGCCGCATTTAAGGAGGGCGATATGTACGGAGATCGACTGCGATCGGCTTCGCTGCGCTTCGTGCAATTGCCGAACGACAGCGGGCGTCACCGCATGCCGAACGTCGAGTGCTCGAACAGGTCCTTGTACTCGCGGGGCTGGGAGCGCCAATACTGCGGCGGCGCCGACACCGTGGCACCGAGCTTCGCCGCCGCATGCCACGGCCAGCGCGGGTCGTACAGCATCGCGCGCGCCAGGGCGACGGCGTCGGCTTCGCCGTCCGCGACGATGGCCTCGGCCTGCTCCGCTTCGGTGATGAGGCCGACGGCGATCGTCGGCAATCCGACCTCGGCCTTGATGCGCTTCGCGAACGGCACCTGATAACCGGGCCCGAGCTGAATCGACTGCTGCGGCGACACGCCGCCGCTCGACACGTCGATGGCCGCACAGCCGCGCGCCTTCAGCGCCGCGGCCAGCACGACCGACGATTCGAGATCCCATCCGCCGTCGACCCAGTCGCTCGCCGACAGGCGCACCCAGACCGGCCTCTCTACCGGGAACGCGTCGCGCACGACATCGAACAGCTCGAGCACGAAGCGCATGCGGTTCTCGAGGCTGCCGCCGTACGCGTCGGTGCGGCGGTTCGCGAGCGGCGACAGGAATTCGTGCAGCAGGTAGCCGTGCGCCGCATGCAGTTCGATGCCGTCGAAACCGAGCCGCGCGGCGCGTCTCGCGGTCGCGGCGAAGTCGTCCCGCACGCGCTGCAGGCCATCGGCGTCGAGCGCCGTCGGCGCGTCCTCGCCCGGCGAATGCGCCACGGCCGACGGTGCCTCGGCCGTCCACGAGCCGGGCTCGCCGACCGGGATCTGCCTGCCGCCGTCCCACGGCGCGCGGCTCGACGCCTTGCGGCCCGCGTGCGCGAGCTGGATCGCGATCGCGATCGGCGCATGGGCGCGCATCGCCTTCAGCACGCGGCCGAGACCTTCCTCGTTCGCGTCCGAATAGAGGCCGAGGTCGCCGGGCGTGATGCGGGCCTCGGGCGAGACCGCGGTCGCCTCGACGATCAACAGTCCGGCGCCGGACAGCGCGAGATGGCCGAGGTGGATCATGTGCCAGTCGCCGGCCGTGCCTTCGTCGGCCGAGTACTGGCACATCGGCGCCACGACGATGCGGTTGGCGAGATGCAGGCCACCGATCCGCAACGGTTCGAAGAGACGGCTCATGACGACCTCGTGGGTTGCGACGCGCGATCGTCCTCGAACCGCGCCGGGCCGCCGATTCTATGCGGGTGGTGGGCCGCGCCCCCGCTCCTGGCCGTTTTCGGACATCGTCCCACAAGCACGTCGTCGCGTCGTCGGGCGGCGAATCCGTTCGCGTTGCCGTATAAGCGATCCGATGATCATTCCTGCCCCTCGCTCCCGCCGCACCCGTCGCACCGAAAGCCCCGGCTCGCTATGGAGCGATCCGTCGCCGGTCCGCGAGGAACTGTTCGGTATCGATCGTCTCGAGCAGCATGCGCGCAGCCTCGCGGAGGCGCAGCCGGTGACCGACGCACCGCCGTCGGTGCCGTCCCTGCATGCCCGACTCGACGACAACGCGGCCGTGCTGCTCGCCGCCTATCGCTCCAGCGCGGTCGAGCTCGCCGGCGGTCGCGGCGCGGTGCCGGCCGCCGAGTGGCTGCTCGACAACTACCACCTCGTCGAAGAGCAGGTGCTCGAAGCGCGCGACCATCTGCCGGTCGGCTTCTACAAGCAGCTGCCGAAGCTCGCCGACGGACCTTTCGCCGGCTATCCGCGCGTGTTCGGCATCGCGTGGGCGTTCGTCGCCCACACCGACAGCCACTTCGACCCCGAGGTCCTGCGACGCTTCATCGCGGCGTATAAGAGCGTGGAGCCGCTGACCATCGGCGAGCTGTGGGCCGTCGCGATCACGCTGAAGATCGTGCTGATCGAGAACCTGCGCCGGCTCGCCGACGAGATCACGCAGGAGCGCATCGAACGCGACGATGCCGAAGCCCTCGCCGATCGCCTGCTCGAGGTCGGCAGCGAGAGGTCCGCGCTCGAGGCCGACATCGCGACGCGGTCGATCGCGAACCTGTCCGAGATCTTCGCGGCGCAACTCACGAAGCGCCTGCGCAACCAGGACCCGATGACGACGCCCGCGCTCGGCTGGCTCGAGGAACGCCTGAACCGTCAGGGTTCGTCGATCGAACTCGTCGTGCAGCGGGCCCATCAGCGCCAGGCCGCGTCCAACGTCACCGTGCGCAACATCATCCTCAGCATGCGGATGATGAGCGACATCGCGTGGACCGACCTGTTCGAACGCATGAGCCTCGTCGACGCGCGGCTGCGGGCCGACAGCGCCTTCGCCGCGATGGACTTCTCGACGCGCCACCTCTATCGCGGCGCGATCGAGACACTGGCGCGCTGGTCTGCGCATTCAGAGCTCGAGGTGGCAGCGCTCGCGCTTCGCGCCGCGAACGAGACGCGGGCTGCCGCAGAGGACGAGGTCGAGGCCAGGCGCGTCGCGGACCCGGGCCATCACCTGATCGGCAACGGTCGCGCGGCCTTCGAACGATCGCTCGGCTTCAGGCCCACGCTCGCGCTGCGCGTCGAGCGTCTCGTGATCCGCGGCGGCATGGGCGGCTACATCGTCGCGAACCTCGCCGTCGCCGCGGCGCTTCTCGCCGTCGCGATGACGGCGCTCGACCAGCCGATGACGCGCGGTGCGCCGCTGATCGGCTTCGCGCTCTTCGCGTTCCTCCCGTTCACCGAGGCGGCGACCGCGCTGGTCAATCGCCTGCTCGGCTCTTTCGTGATGCCGGAACCGTTGCCAGGCCTCGAGCTGCTGGACGGAGCACCGGCCTCTCTGCGCACGCTGGTCGCGATCCCGACGCTGCTGAACGGTCCCGAGGACCTGTGCGAGCAGGTCGAGCGGCTCGAGGTCCATTACCTGTCGGGGTCGACCGGCGAGGTCCACTTCGCGCTCGTCACCGACTGGCCCGACGCCGACGCCGCGCTGGTCGACGGCGACGAGGCCTTGCTCGCGAGAGCCGTCGAGGAGATCGCGAAGCTGAACCGGCGCCATCCGCCGCTGTCTGCCGGACCACGCTTCCTGCTGCTGCATCGCCGCCGCGTGTTCGACGCGTCCGAGCAGCGCTGGATGGGTTGGGAGAGGAAGCGCGGCAAGCTGCACGAGCTCGACCGTCTGCTGCGCGGCGCGACCGACACCACCTTCACGGAAGTCGCCGGCGCCTCGACGCGGGTACCCGAGCAGGTGCGCTACGTGATCACGCTCGATGCCGACACGCGGCTGCCGCGCGACACGGCACTGCGCCTGATCGGGAAGATGGCGCATCCGCTGAACGCGCCGCGCTTCGATCGCGAACGCCAGCGCATCGTCGACGGCTACGGGATCCTGCAGCCGCGCGTCACGCCGGCTCTGCCGATGGGACGGGACGGGTCGTTCTACCAGCGCGTGTTCTCGGGGCCCTCGGGCATCGACCCGTATGCGGCGGCGGCTTCGAACGTCTACCAGGACCTGATCGGCGAAGGGTCGTTCACCGGCAAGGGCATCTACGACATCGACGCGTTCGAAGCCGCGCTCGCGGGTCGCGTGCCCGACGACACGCTGCTCAGCCACGACCTCTTCGAAGGCATCTTCGTGCGCGCCGGCCTCGCGACCGACGTCGAGCTGATCGACGAGTTCCCGTCGCGCTACGACGTCGACGCGAAGCGCCAGGACCGCTGGACGCGCGGCGACTGGCAGCTCGTTCCGTGGGTCTTCGGCCACTTCCGCGGGCCGCGTTCCGTGCCGGCCGACGGACGCTGGAAGATGATCGACAACCTGCGACGATCGCTGGTCGCGCCGTCCACGCTGATCGCCTTCGCGATCAGCGCGCTGCTGCCGACGTTCCAGGAAGTGGCGGAGTAGGCGATGCTGCTCGCGAAGAACGCGTTGCCGATCTTCGTGCCGG
>CALMOR010000067.1:0-2203 GCA_937872165.1 uncultured Burkholderiales bacterium
GCACCATCGGCCGGGCGGCGGTGCGCGCGCTGGTCGGTCGCAGGCACGAGGTCGTGTGCCTGGTGCGTCCGCGAGCCACCGACCGGGCGCCGCTGGCGGACGGTGCGACGGTCCGCATCGGCGACGTCACCGACGCGGCCTCGTTGCGACACGACGGCTTCCGCGGCGAACGCTTCGATGCGCTCGTGTCGTGCCTCGCGTCGCGCACCGGCGAACCGGCCGACGCCTGGGCCATCGACCATCGCGCGCACCTGCAGGCGCTCGACGCGGCGATGGACGCGGGCATCTCGCGGGCGGTGCTGCTGTCGGCCCTCTGCGTGCAGAAGCCGCGACTGGCGTTCCAGCACGCCAAGCTCGCGTTCGAGGCGGCACTGGTGGCATCGGGCGTCCGCTATTCGATCGTGCGGCCCACCGCGTTCTTCAAGTCGCTGTCCGGACAGATCGAGCGCGTGCGGCGGGGCAGGCCCTATCTCGTCTTCGGGGACGGCACGCTGACGTCGTGCAAGCCGATCGGCGACGGCGACCTCGCCGACTATCTGGCCGACTGCCTCGACGACGACCGTCGTCTCGACCGCATCCTGCCGATCGGCGGACCGGGCGACGCGATCACGCCGCTGCAGCAGGGCGAGCGCCTGTTCACGCTCGTCGGTCGCACGCCGCGCTTCGCGCACGTGCCGGTCGCGCTGCTCGACGTCGTCGCGGCCGCGCTCGGTGCCGCGGGGCGCGTCGTGCCGTCGCTGTCCACCAAGGCCGAGCTCGCTCGCATCGGCCGCTACTACGCGACCGAGTCGATGCTGGTCCTCGACCCGGTCAGCGGTCGTTACGACGCGGCCGCGACACCGTCGACCGGGACCGAGACGCTGTTCGACTTCTATGCGCGGGTCGTGCAGGGCAGCGCGGTCGTCGAGCGCGGCGACCACGCGGTGTTCTGACGCGGGGCGTCAGAGCGACGCGTCGTAATCGATCGTCAGCGGCGCGTGATCGCTGAAGCGGGTCTCCTTCCAGATGCGCGCGGCCACCGCTCGGGACGCGATGCCCGGCGTCGCGATCTGGTAGTCGATGCGCCATCCGACGTTGTTGGCCCACGACTGGCCGCGGTTGCTCCACCACGTGTAGCTCTCGCCGGTCGTGTCGGGATGCAGGCGGCGATAGACGTCGACCCACCCCAGTTCGTCGAACACGCGCGACAGCCATGCTCTCTCCTCGGGCAGGAAGCCGGAGTTCTTCCGGTTGCCGCGCCAGTTCTTCAGGTCGATCTCGCGGTGCGCGATGTTCCAGTCGCCGCAGATCACGAACTCGCGTCCGGTGTCGCGGTTCTCCTGCATCAAGAGCGCCAGATGCGGCAGGAACTCGTCGAGGAAGCGGAACTTGGCCTGCTGTCGCTCGGGCGAACTCGAGCCCGACGGCATGTAGAGGCTGATCACCGACAGCTTCGCGAAGCCGGGTCCTTCGGTTCCCGGGTCGTGGTCGAAGTCGGCACGCACGTAGCGGCCCTCCGCATCGAATTCGGCCGAGCGGAATCCCACGCGGGTGGTAGCCGGCGGGACGCGTGCGTAGAGCCCAGCGCCGCTATAACCCTTCTTTTCCGCGTAATGAAACCAGCCGGTGTGGGTAGCATTGGCGAGCAATTCGGTCGTCATGTCGTCCTGCTGCGCCTTCAGCTCCTGCACGCAGACGATGTCGGCCTGTTGCATAGCGAGCCACTCGAACGCGCCTTTCCGGGCCGCGGAGCGGATGCCATTCATGTTCAACGAGATAATGCGGATCCCGGTCCGGCCGAGCCCTTCGGGCGCGACGCGGGCCTTGATGTCGTCGTGCCGCGCGGGACGGATCGATGGATTATTCGGGACCATGTCTTGCGACGGACCTGCCGTCGGCGAATGCGTCGGTGTTGGCAACGGACGAACGACGCGACGAACGAGAGAATGACTTGACGAACCATCGCAGCCAGTTCATCGACTTCGCGCTCAGGGGAGGAGCCCTCGCATTCGGTGACTTCACCACCAAGGCGGGACGGCGCTCTCCCTACTTCTTCAACACCGCGCGCTTCGACAGCGGCGCGTCGGTCGGCGAGCTCGGGCGATTCTATGCGATGACCCTGATCGCGGCCGAGCGCGAGAACGGGCTTGCCTACGACATGCTGTTCGGACCGGCCTACAAGGGCATCACGCTCGCGGCCGCGATCAGGGTCATCGCATAGAAT
>CALMOR010000067.1:2213-6016 GCA_937872165.1 uncultured Burkholderiales bacterium
GTCCGATGGCGGCCGCGACATCGGCTTCGCGTACAACCGCAAGGAGGCGAAGACCCATGGCGACAGCGGCGTGCTGGTCGGCGCGAAACTCCAGGGACGCGTCGTCATCGTCGACGACGTGCTCACCGACGGCGCGTCGAAACGCGAGGCGGTCGACATCATCCGGGCCGCGGGCGCGACGCCGGTCGCGGTACTGATCGCGATGGACCGAATGGAACGCAAGGACGACGAGGGCCCGTCGCGGGCGTCTGCCGTGCAGACCTTCGAGGCCGAGTACGGCATCCCGGTGTTCGCGATCGCGAACCTCGACGATCTGATGACGTGGCTCGCGGGCGACGCGCTCGTGGCGCACGCCGCGGCGGTGGCGGCCTACCGGGAGCGCTACGGCGCTCGGGCGGACGAGTCGGGGGGATCGACATGAATCGTGGGCCGCGCGCGCTGCTCGTCGTTTGCGTCGCGATCGCGACGTCGGACGCCGCCGCGCAGAACCTCTACAGCTGTCGCGATCACGCCGGTCACACGATCACGTCGGACCGGCCGATCACCGAGTGCGCGGGCGTGATGCGCGAGCTCGGTCCGACCGGTGTGCTGCGACGCGAGATCGCACCGCCGTTGACGGCGGAGCAGACGCGCCAGAAGGAGATCGACGACAAGCTGCGCCGCGATACCGACGAAGCCGCGCGCGAGAAGCGTCGCCGCGACTCGGCGCTGCTCGCTGCCTACTCGAACGAGGAGGCGATCGAGGCCGCCCGCAGGCGATCGCTCGCCGATGCCGACGACAGCATCCGTGGTTCGAAGGCGCGCATCGAAGAGCTGATGAAGGACCGCAGGACGCTGGTCCAGGACGGCGAGGTCTACAAGGGCAAGCTGCCACCGCTGTACCAGCGCAAGCTCGACGACAACCAGGCGTTGATCGACGACGAGCAGGCGTCGATGAAGATGCGCCAGGCGGACGTCGAGCGCATCAATCAACGCTACAACGAAGAAGTGCGGCGCTATCGCGACCTGACGAGCTCGAACAAGGCGGCGGTTCGGTAGCGATCACTGGAACGGCGGGACCCGCGTCGTCGCCCGGCTCTGCCGTCGCGCGCGGCCCCTCACCCCGCGAGCTTCTTCCTCAGCAGCTCGTTCAGCTGTCGGGGGTTGGCCTTGCCGCCGGTCGCCTTCATCGCCTGGCCGACGAAGTATCCGAACAGCTTCTCCTTGCCGCCCCGATAGTCCGCGAGTTGCGATGGACTCTTCGCGAGGATGTCGTCGATCGCGGCCTCGAGCGCGCCGCTGTCGGAGATCTGTTCGAGACCGCGCGCGGCGATCAGAGCGTCGACGTCCGCGCTCGGCGTGTCGGCCGCCGCGAGCTCCGCGAACAGCGTCTTCGCCTGCTTCGCGTTGATCGTGCCGTCGCCCACGCGGGCGATCAGCGTGGCCAGCGTCGGCGCGTCGAGCGGCGGGCGCGACCAGTCGCCACCGCGCTCGTTCACCGCGGCCGACATGTCGCCCATGATCCAGTTGGCGGCCTGCTTCGCTTGAGCGCCGAGCTTCGTCACCACGTCGTCGAAGAAGCGGGCGATGTCCTTCGAGGCCGTCAGCGCCTGCGCGTCGTACGACGACAACCCGTAGTCCGCGACCAGCCGCTCGCGCATCGCGGCCGGCAGCTCCGGCATCCCCGCCCTGACGCGCTCGACCCACTCGGGCGCGATGGTCAGCGGCGGCAGGTCCGGATCGGGAAAGTAGCGATAGTCCTGCGCGTCCTCCTTGCTGCGCATCGCGCGGGTCTCGCCGCGGTCGGGATCGAAGAGACGGGTCTGCTGGATCACCGTGCCGCCGTCCTCGATCAGCGCGATCTGCCGCTCGACCTCGTAGTCGATCGCCTGCTGCATGAAGCGGAACGAATTGAGGTTCTTGATCTCGCAGCGCGTGCCGAACGCGGTCGATCCCATCGGCCGCACCGACACGTTGGCGTCGCAGCGGAACGAGCCCTCCTGCATGTTGCCGTCGCAGATCCCGAGCCACGTCACGAGACCGTGCAACGCCTTCGCGTAGGCCACGGCCTCGGCCGACGACCGCATCTCGGGCTCGGTGACGATCTCGAGCAGCGGCGTGCCCGCGCGGTTGAGGTCGATGCCGCTGCTCTTCTCGCCGTGCAGTCCGACGAAGTCCGCGTGCAGCGACTTGCCGGCGTCCTCCTCGAGATGCGCGCGGGTCAGGTTGACGGTCTTCGTCTCGGCCTTGCCGCCGGGGCTCGACGCCGCATCGACGACGAACGTGACGGTGCCGCCCTGGACCACCGGGATCTCGTACTGGCTGATCTGGTAGCCCTTCGGGAGGTCGGGATAGAAGTAGTTCTTCCGCGCGAAGATCGACACCGGCGCGATGGTCGCGCCGATCGCGAGGCCGAAGCGGATCGCACGCTCCACCGCGCCGCGGTTGAGCACCGGCAACGTGCCCGGCAACGCGAGGTCCACCGCGGCCGTGTGGACGTTGGGCTCGGCGCCGAACGCGGTCGACGCGCCGCTGAAGATCTTCGACGCGGTCGACAGCTGCGTGTGCGTCTCGAGCCCGATCACGACTTCCCAGTTCATGGTGCGGCCCTCCGGAAGGTTGCCAGCAGCAGCGCGGCGCCGACGAAGAGACCGCCGAAGGTGCGGTTCAGCCAGCGGATGTGACGGGGTTCGCGCAGCGACGCGAAGACGCGCGCGGCGAGCAGCGTGTAGCCGCTCATGACGACCGCGTCGGTGCAGAAGAGGGTCGCCGCGCAGAGCGCGTACTGCGGCCACTGCGAAGCCCGCGGATCGATGAACTGCGGCAGCACCGCGAGCATGAACACGAGGCCCTTCGGATTGCCGAGGTTGATGAGCACCGCGCGCGCGAACATCTGCGTGCCGGACAGCACGGTCGTGTCGTCGAGCCGCAGGGGCCTGGCCTGCGCCCGCCACTGCGCGAGGCCGAGCCACAGCAGGTAGGCGACGCCGAACCACTTGATCACGGTGAACGCGACCACGCTCGTCGCGAGGATCGCGCCCAGCCCCGCGGCCACGATCGCGATCAGCAGGGTGGCGCCGGCCTGCAATCCGACGATGTTCGGGATCGAGCGTCGGAAGCCGTAGCGCATCCCGTTGCTCATGCACGCGATCGCGCCCGCGCCCGGCGACAGGCCGATCAGCCACGCGGCGACGAAGAACGCGAGCCACGTCGACAGCGTCATCGCGGGCCGTGCTTCAAGGGACGACCGCGCACGAGCCGGTCGCGGAATCGAAGGACACCGGCCACGCCTCGTCGTAGATGCCGGACGTGCAGCGCGCCTCGCAGTCCGTGTGCGCGAGCGTCACGCGGCCCGGCTCCTGCCACACGAACAGCCTGCACCCGCTGCCGTCGACGGCGAGGAGCTCGACCTGCGGCTTCTCGCGCGTCTGGCGGAAGTCGTCCAGCGCGAAGCGGCAGCTGCCGCGCTGGCCCACCCACAGTCGCCAGTCGATCGTGCGCACGCGGTCGTCCGCGACCACGAGCCGCGCGTCCTCGCGGAAGCCGTCCTCCTCGCGCTGCTCGCAGCGAGCGTCGATCGTGATCGGCCGGTACGCGATCTGGGTCGGCCTCGACGCGCAAGCGGTCAGCAGCGCGACGCCGAACGCACCAACGACCCATCGCTTCACGCGAAGGCGGGCGGGACCCGCGCATGCCAGTCGGTCGCCTGCTGGAAGCGATGCGCGATGCCGAGCATGCGGGCCTCGTCGAAGTAGTTGCCGATGATCTGCAGGCCGACCGGTCGACCGTGCGCGCCGAAGCCGCAGGGGATCGACATCCCCGGC
>CALMOR010000067.1:6026-15067 GCA_937872165.1 uncultured Burkholderiales bacterium
GGTATTCGGACACGGGTTCGTCGGTCTTCTCGCCGATGTTCCACGCGACGGTGGGCGCGACCGGCGCCATGATCACGTCGCACCCGCTTCCGTCGACTCCTTCGAACGCGCTCCGGAAGTCGTCGACGATCAATCGACGCAGCTTCTGCGCCTTGATGTAGTACGCGTCGTAGTAGCCGTGCGACAGCACGTAGGCGCCGACGAGGATGCGGCGCTTGACCTCCCAGCCGAAGCCTTCGGCCCGCGTCCTCGCGTACATCGACTCGAGGCCGTCGTAGTCGGCGGCGCGATGGCCGTAGCGCACGCCGTCGAAGCGGCTCAGGTTCGACGACGCTTCCGCCGGCGCGATCACGTAGTAGGCCGGGATCGACAGCTCGGTGCGCGGCAGCGACAGGTCGACGAGCGTGGCGCCGAGCTTCTCGTATTCGGCGAGGGCCGAGCGCACCGCGGCCTCGACGTCGGGCGACGTGCCCTCGCCGAAGAACTCCGCGGGCAGTCCGATGCGAAGACCCGCGAGCGGCGAGGTCGCGAGGTCGCGCGTGAAGTCCTCCGGCGCGCGCTCGACCGACGTCGAGTCGCGCGTGTCGAAGCCCGCCATGTGGTTGAGCAGCAGCGCGCAGTCCTCCGCGGTCTGCGCGATCGGGCCACCCTGGTCGAGGCTCGACGCATAGGCGATCATTCCCCAGCGCGACACGCGTCCGTAGGTGGGCTTGAGTCCCGTGACGCCGCACATCGCCGCGGGCTGACGGATCGAGCCGCCGGTGTCCGTGCCGGTGGCCGCCGGGGCGAGGCGTGCCGCGACGATGGCCGCGGAGCCGCCCGACGTGCCGCCCGGGATGGCCTTCGTGTCCCAGGGATTCAGCACCGGGCCGAAGTACGAGTGCTCGTTCGACGAGCCCATCGCGAACTCGTCGCAGTTGGCCTTGCCGAGCGTGACCACGCCCTCGGCCGCGAGCCGTTCGACGACGGTGGCGTCGAACGGACTGGTGTAGCGCTCGAGCATCCGCGAGCCCGCGGTCGAGCGGAAGTCGCGCGTCGCGAAGATGTCCTTGTGCGCGATCGGCACGCCGGTCAGCGGGCCCGCATCGCCGCGCGCGATGCGGGTGTCGGCGGCCCTCGCCTGGGCGAGCGAGACCTCTGCGACGACGTCGATGAACGCGTTGAGCTCGCGATGCGCCGCCATGCGCGCGAGGTACATCGTCGTCAGCTCGACGCTCGAGGCCTTGCGCTCGGCGAGCAGATCGCTCAGCTGCCGGACGGTGCACTCATGCATCGGACACGGGACCGCATGCGAAGCGGGAAGCGCGACCGATCACTCGATCACCTTCGGCACGAGATACAGTCCGTTCTCGATGCTCGGTGCCGGTCGCTGGAAGGCCGCGCGCCGGTCGTCGTCCGTGACGCGGTCGTCGCGCAGACGCAGCGGGTAGGCGGCGAGCGCCGCGAGCGGTGTCGTGAGCGGCTCGACGCCGTCTGTGTCGACCGCCTGCATGGTCTCGATCAACGCGAGGATGCCGGCCAGCTGTACCGTCGTCGCGGCGGTCTCGTCGGCGGTCAGCGCGATGCGGGCGAGCCGGGCGAGACGCGTGACGTCGTCGTGGGTGAAGGGCGAGGACATGCCGAGGGTATGGAAAGGAAGGCCGGGGCGGACGGCGGGAGGCTGACGACGGGTCGATCGATCGGTCCGCGAGCGGGGTGAGAGGATTCGCGCCGTCCCTGCAAAACACGTCAACGTCGGTCAAAACGACGTCGATTATAGGGTATTATCCCGGGTCGATTTGAGCTGTCGGAGACCGTCGCGGGGCCTGCACCTGCTCCCGTCACCTTCGTCCGCCGGCTTGTCGAACCGATAACGAGACCTCCCCGAGAACGTTCACCGGCAGCTGATCGACGCGAGCATCGCGCGCAGCATCGACGTAGGCCAGTCGAGCCGGGTGCGCCCAGAATGATTTCCCGCTGTCATGCGGACCGATCGACGGATGCCTTCATTCGCGATGCCGGCGGCGACAGCGGTCAGCAGGACACGTCCATGTTCGGATTCCTACGCAGCTATCTGTCGACCGACCTCGCGATCGATCTCGGCACCGCCAACACCCTGATCTACGTCCGTGGCAAGGGCATCGTGCTCGACGAGCCTTCGGTCGTCGCGATCCGCCAGGAAGGCGGACCCAACGGCAAGAAGGCCATCCAGGCCGTCGGCAAGGAAGCCAAGGCGATGCTCGGCAAGGTGCCCGGCAACATCGAGGCCATCCGCCCGATGAAGGACGGCGTCATCGCCGACTTCGTCGTGACCGAGCAGATGATCAAGCAGTTCATCAAGATGGTCCACGAGTCGCGGCTCTTCAGCCCGAGCCCGCGCATCATCATCTGCGTGCCGTGCGGCTCCACGCAGGTCGAGAAGCGCGCCATCCGCGATGCGGCGCTCGGCGCGGGCGCGTCCAACGTCTATCTCATCGAGGAGCCGATGGCGGCCGCCATCGGTGCCGGCCTGCCGGTGTCGGAAGCGACCGGGTCGATGGTCGTCGACATCGGTGGCGGCACCACCGAGGTCGGCGTCATCTCGTTGGGCGGCATGGTCTACAAGGGCAGCGTGCGCGTCGGCGGCGACAAGTTCGACGAGGCCATCATCAACTACATCCGTCGCAACTACGGGATGTTGATCGGCGAGCAGACCGCCGAGGCCATCAAGAAGCAGATCGGCTCGGCCTTCCCCGGCTCCGAGGTCAAGGAGATGGAGGTCAAGGGACGCAACCTGTCCGAAGGCGTGCCGCGCTCGTTCACGATCTCTTCGAACGAGATCCTCGAAGCGCTCACCGACCCGATCAACAACATCGTGTCGGCGGTCAAGAGCGCGCTCGAGCAGACGCCGCCCGAGCTCGGTGCCGACATCGCCGACAAGGGCATGATGCTGACCGGCGGCGGTGCGCTGCTGCGCGACCTCGACCGCCTGCTGATGGAGGAGACCGGCCTTCCGGTCGTGGTCGCAGAAGACCCCTTGACCTGCGTCGTGCGAGGCTGCGGCATGGCCCTCGAGCGCATGGACAAGCTCGGCAGCATCTTCACCAACGAATAGATGACCGATGCGCGCGCGGAGTCGCTCGATGCTTCGAGCGCCGCCGTCCGCGAACGCATCGTCGTCCGCATCCCCTTCCCCAGCCGCTGACGCGTCGGCGACGAGCGCATGGACCAGGTCGCTCCACCGCTCTTCAAGCAAGGCCCGTCGGCCTTCGCGCGGCTCTTCTTCTTCTCGGTGTTCGGATTGACGCTGCTGATCGCGGACACGCGCTTCGAGGCGCTGCGTTACGTGCGCATGGGACTCGGCACCGCGCTCTATCCGGTGCAGCGCGGCGTGCTCGCACCGACGCAGTGGCTCGGCAACTTCTTCGGCTACTTCCAGTCGCTCGACCGCGTCGAAGGCGAGAACCGCGACCTCGCACGCGAGAAGAACACGCTCGCGCAGACGGCCTTGCGGGCCGAGGCCCTCGAAGCGGAGAACGCGCATCTGCGCAACCTCGTCGGTCTGCGCGAAAGCCTGCATGCGAAGTCGGTCGCCGCCGAGATCCTCTACGACGCGCGCGATCCGTTCTCGCGCAAAGTGATCCTCGACCGCGGCGGCAACGACGGCGTCGATCGCGGCCAGCCGGTCATCGACGAGTCGGGCGTGGTCGGTCAGATCACGCGCGTCTTCCCGCTCTCGTCCGAGGTCACGCTGCTGACCGATCGCGAGCAGGCCATCGCCGTGCAGGTCGTGCGCACCGGCGTGCGCGGCATCGCGTACGGCAACGCGGCCGGCGGGTCGGCGGGCCAGATCGACCTGCGCTTCATGCCGTCCAACGTCGACGTCAAGAAGGACGACCTGCTCGTCACGTCCGGCCTCGACGGCGTTTTCCCCGACGGACTGCCGGTGGCCCACGTGCTGAGCGTCGAGCGGAACGCGGCCTTCCAGTTCGCCCGCATCCTGTGCGCGCCCACCGGCGGCATCGAGCGCAACCGTCACGTGCTGGTGCTGCTGACCGCGAAGCCCGTCCCGCGTCCGGCCGACGAGCCGCCCGCGGTCTCGCCCCGCGTCAAGCGCGGGACCCGGACTCCATGAGGCCGCGCGTGAAGGCGTTCGCATGAGGACGCGCGTGCCGATGCCGCCGCCGCCTTCGATCGGCGCGTCGCGCTTCGCCAACAAGCAGTACCTGCTGCGGCCGGCCAATCCCGCCTTCATCGCGTCGTCGCTGCTGATCGCCTTCGTCTTCAACCTCATGCCGTGGGGCCGGCTGATGGCGGTGCCGGACTTCGTCGCGCTGGTGCTGGTGTTCTGGAACATCCATCAGCCAAGGCGGGTCGGCATCGGCGTCGCGTTCGCGATGGGACTCTTCATGGACGTCCACGCCGCGGCGCGCCTCGGCGAGAACGCGCTCGCCTACACGCTGCTGTCGTACGGGGCGATCATGCTGCATCGTCGGGTCGTGTCCTTCCCGGTCTTCTTCCAGTCGCTGCAGGTGCTGCCGCTCTTCGTCGTCGCGCAGCTCGTCGTGCTCGTCGTGCGCCTCGTGATCGGCGCGCCCTTTCCCGGCTGGCAGCTCTTCCTCGAGAGCGTCACGACGGCGCTGCTGTGGCCGCTCGCGACCTGGCTTCTGCTCGCGCCGCAGCGGCGACCGCTCGAGCGCGACGAGACCCGGCCGATCTGACGACGATGCGTCGATGACGCGGCACTCATGACCGAATTCAAGGACACGCAGCGCGAGCTGTACATCTTCCGGCTGCGTCTCATCGCGGGGATGCTGTTCGTGCTGATCTGCTTCGGCGTGCTGGTCGCGCGCTATCTCACGCTGCAGATCGTGCGGCACGACAACTACGCGGCGCGGGCCGACGAGAACCGCATCTCGCTCGTGCCGATCGCGCCCAACCGCGGCATCGTCACCGATCGCAACGGCGTCGTCATCGCGCGCAACTACTCGGCCTCCACGCTCGAGATCACGCCGTCGAAGGTCGCCGGTCTCGACGCGACGATCGACGCGCTCGCCGACGTGATCCCGATCGAGGCGCGCGATCGGCGCCGCTTCCGCAAGCTCCTCGAAGAGACCAAGACCTTCGAAGGCATCCCGATCCGCACGCGGCTTTCCGAAGAGGAGGTGGCGCGCTTCGTCGCGCAGCGCTATCGCTTCCCCGGCGTCGAGGTGCAGGCGCGTCTCTTCCGCCAGTACCCGCTCGCCGACAGCGCCGCGCACGTGATCGGCTACATCGGTCGCGTCAGCGAGAAGGACCTCGACCGCCTCGAGGAACGCGAGGAGAAGGAAGGCGTCGACCTGCTGACCAACTACCAGGGCACCGACTACATCGGCAAGGAAGGCCTCGAGAAGCGCTACGAGCAGCAGCTGCACGGCACGACCGGCGCCGAGGAGGTCGAGGTCACGGCATCGGGTCGCGCGGTGCGCACGCTGTCGCGCACGCCGGCGCTGTCGGGCGACAACCTCGTGCTGTCGATCGACGTCAAGCTGCAGCAGCTGGTCGAGGAAGCCTTCGGCGAACGGCGCGGCGCGCTGGTCGCGATCGAGCCGGCGACCGGCGACATCCTCGCGTTCGTGTCGCGCCCGAGCTTCGACCCGAACCTCTTCGTCGAAGGCATCGACGCCGAGAACTGGAAGAACCTCAACGAGTCGATCGACAAGCCGCTGATCAATCGTCCGCTGTCGGGCACCTATCCACCGGGCTCGACCTTCAAGCCCTACCTGGCTCTCGCCGCGCTCGAGAACGGCAAGCGCACGCCGCAGCAGACCATCTTCGATCCGGGCTACTACAACTTCGGCAACCATCGCTTCCGCGACGACAAGGAAGGCGGGCACGGCACCGTCGACATGTACAAGTCCATCGTCGCGTCGTGCGACACCTACTACTACATGCTCGCGGCCGACATGCCGATCGACATGATCGCGAACTTCATGCGGCCGTTCGGCTTCGGGCAGATCACCGGCGTCGACCTCGACGGCGAGCGTCGCGGCGTGCTGCCGTCGACCGAGTGGAAGCGCACGGCCTTCAGGAAGCCGGAGATGAAGCGCTGGTTCCCCGGCGACACGATCTCGATCGGCATCGGTCAGGGCTACAACTCGTACACGCCGCTGCAGCTCGCGCACGCGGTCGCGACGCTCGCCAACGACGGCATCGTGATGAAGCCGCACCTCGTCAAGGAGATCGAGAACGCGCGCACCGGCGAGCGCACGGCGACCGTCCCGGCCGAGAGCTTCCGCATCAAGCTGCAACAGAAGAACCTCGACTTCGTCCGCAACGCGATGGTCGGCGTCAACACCAGCGGCACCGGCGCGACCGCCTTCCGGGGAGCGCAGTACACGTCGGGCGGCAAGACCGGCACCGCGCAGCTGTTCGGCATCAAGCAGAACGAGAAGTACAAGGACGCCCACGTCCAGGAACGCCTCAAGGACCACGCGTGGTTCATCGCGTTCGCGCCGGCCGACCACCCGCGGATCGCGCTCGCGGTGCTGGTCGAGAACGGCGGCTTCGGCGCCGCGGCCGCCGCGCCGATCGCCCGGCGCGCGATCGACTACTACCTGCTCGGCAAGCTGCCGGTCGATCCGAATAAGCCGGTGGAGGAAGTGCCGGAGTCGCCCGAGGAGCCCGACTGATGCCGAGGCCATCGTCCTGTCGTCGCGGTCCCCGCGCGGTGCCCTCGGACGGGGCAGCGAGATGAGCCTCGCGATCAGCAACGACGCGCCGCTGATGTCGGTGTGGCGTCGCGCACGGCCCTACGTGTTCGTCTTCGACCCGTCGCTGTCGCTGATCCTGCTGCTGCTCTGCGCGTTCTCGCTCGTGACGCTCTACAGCGCGGGCTACGACTTCCCCGGACGCTTCGAGGGCCAGGTGCGCAACTTCGTCGCGGCCTTCCTCGCGATGTGGTTCATCGCGAACATCCCGCCGCAGAAGATGATGCGCTTCGCGATCCCGGTCTACACCGTCGGCGTCCTGCTGCTGGTCGCGGTCTTCGTGGCCGGTACCGTGAAGAACGGCGCGCGCCGCTGGCTCACGGTGGGTGCGCTCCAGATCCAGCCGTCGGAGCTGCTGAAGATCGGCGTGCCGTTGATGCTCGCGTGGTACTTCCACAAGCACGAGACGATGGTGCGGCTGCGCGACTTCGTCTTCGCCGGCGTGCTGCTGGTCGTGCCGGTCGGCCTGATCGCGAAGCAACCCGACCTCGGCACCGCGCTGCTGGTGATGGCCGCCGGCCTCTACGTCATCTACTTCGCCGGCCTGTCGTGGAAGCTCATCCTGCCGGTGCTGCTGGCCGCGGTGATCGGCGCGACCGCGCTGATCTTCGTCGGCGACCGCATCTGCCGGCCCGAGGTCGCGTGGCCCGGGATGCACGACTACCAGAAGCAGCGCATCTGCACGTTGCTCGACCCGCCCCCCGATCCGCTCGGCCGCGGCTTCCACACGATCCAGTCGGCGATCGCGGTGGGCTCGGGCGGCGTGACCGGCAAGGGCTACATGAAAGGCACGCAGACGCACCTCGACTTCATCCCCGAGCGCACCACCGACTTCATCCTGGCGGTCTACGCGGAGGAGTTCGGCTTCGTCGGGATCATCCTGCTGCTGCTGCTCTACAGCGCGCTGATTTTCCGCGGTCTCGTCATCGCGGCCAACGCGCCGACCTACTTCTCGCGGCTGCTGGCGGGTTCGATCACGCTGATCTTCTTCACGTACGCGTTCGTCAACATGGGCATGGTGTCGGGCGTCCTGCCGGTGGTGGGCGTGCCGCTGCCGTTCATGAGCTACGGCGGCACCGCGCTGGTCACGCTCGCGATCGGCGCGGGGATCCTGATGAGCGTGCAGCGGAACAAGAAGATCGTGCAGACCTGACGCGATGGACACGACCGCGACGGCATCGTCGATCGGATTGCCGGAGGCGCCTGCCGCGCCCGGCGTGCTCGTGGCGTTCGTGGCCGCGGGCCTGTTGCTCGCCGCATGTTCGACGACGACGCACCGCAAGGACGACGGCGCGTCGCGGACGATCGCCCCCCTGCCGGCCGCTCCGTCCGCTTCGTCGTCGCCGCTTCGCAAGGGCGGCGGCTATTACCTCGACGACGGACCGGGCGACAACCCGCCGGCCAACCTCGAACTGCTGCCGGACGCGGTGCCGCGCATCGAGAAGTACGCGAGCGGCGCCAATCGCCCGTACAACGTGTTCGGCGTCGACTACGTGCCCGACCTGTCGGGCGCGACCTACCGGCAGCGGGGCACCGGCTCGTGGTACGGCCGCAAGTTCCACGGGCAGCGCACGTCGTCGGGCGAGATCTACGACATGTACGCGATGACGGCCGCGCATCCGACGCTGCCGATCCCGTGCTATGCGCTCGTGACCAACCTGTCGAACGGCAAGTCGGTGATCGTGCGCGTCAACGATCGCGGCCCGTTCCTGCACAACCGCATCATGGATCTCTCGTACGCGGCCGCATACAAGGTCGGTTACCTGAGCAGCGGCAGCGGCCTGATCGAGGTCGAGATGCTGCAGCCGGCCGACATCGCGGCGGGTCGCATCCCGACGACGACGACCGGTCTGTTGCTCGCGGCCTCGGGCGTCCCGCCGGCCTCGACCGTCCCGTCCGCACCCTCGTCGTCGTCCGCTTCATCGTCCCTCGCGGGACTGACCATCGAGGCGCTGACGCAGCGCGAGGGGCCGAGCTTGCCGCCGACGCCGACCATCGCGACCGAGTCGTTGTCCCGTTCGTTGCCGTTGGACGTCCCGGCCCGCGTCGATGTCGCGAGCACGCCCGATCTGGTGGCGCTGCCCGATCGCCAGCCCGCGGCCGCGTTGCCCGAGATCACGACCGGCCAGGGCTTCTACCTCCAGCTCGGCGCCTTCCGCGTCAAGGCCGGGGCCGACAGCTTCGCGTCGCACGTCGCGCGCGACATCGACCCGGCCGTCGCGTCGAAGCTGCAGGTCAGCGACGTCGCCGGTCTCTATCGCGTACGGGTCGGGCCGTATGCGCGGAAGACCGAGGCCGACAGCGCCGCTGCGAGCCTGCGCGCGGCGCTCTCGC
>CALMOR010000068.1 GCA_937872165.1 uncultured Burkholderiales bacterium
CATCGAAGGCCGCTCGGTCGGCCTTCTCGTCAGCCAGTCGTCGGAAGGCGGCGGCGCCATCGACGGCGACGCGGCCGACAAGGCCGCCCGCTTCGTGGAACTGTGCGACGCGCACGGCCTGCCGATCGTGTCGCTCGTCGACACGCCCGGCTTCATGGTCGGCCCGGACATCGAGGCGCGCGGACAGGTGCGCCATGCGGGCCGGCTCTTCGTCGCGGCCGCCCGCGTCACGGTGCCGCTGGTCGCGGTGGTGCTGCGCAAAGCCTACGGGCTCGGTGCCATGGCGCTGACCGGAGGCGGCTTCCACGCGGCGTCGGCGATCGTGTCGTGGCCCACCGGCGAGTTCGGCGCGATGGGGCTCGAAGGCGCGGTGCGGCTCGGCTATCGGCGAGAGCTCGAGGCCGCGGGCGACGGTCCCGCACGCGACGCGCTGTACGAGCGCCTCGTCGCGACCCAGTATGCGAAGGGCAGCGCGCTCGACATGGGCGCGACGCTCGAGATCGATGCGGTGATCGATCCGGCCGAGACGCGCTCGTGGATCGCGAGGCGTCTGCGACTGGTGTAGCGGACGCTACACGAAATGGCGAAGCGCGCACGCTCCGTCCGCGCGTCCTGCGCTTCGTTTCCCTCTTCGTGCGGCTCGTCGACCCGCCGATGCGAACACCGTCGACGTTTCCGACAATGCGCCTCTTGCGACGGATCGACCGACATGCGTCGCGAAGCGCAGTCCGCTCGGGCCCGGACCGCTCCTCCCCGCCGGGCCCACGATCGAGGAAAACCGAAGTCATGAACACGAGTCTCGCCGGCAATGTCGCGGGCCAGGTCATCGCCCCGCCACCATCCCCTCCGCAGCGCGCGTCGATCTCTACGCGGACATCCACAAGGCCTTGCGCGCCGCGCTGTGCGAGACGCTGCTGCAGGTCGGCCGCGCCGACGCCTGCGATGCCGCGGCGACCGGCGCCGCCCTCGCGGCGGTCCGCGGGCTGCTCGCGATGTGCGCGTCGCACGTCGACAAGGAGAGCCGCTACCTCCATCCGGCGATCGAGGCGCGCGCCCGCGGCGCGAGCGAACGCGTCGCGGGGGACCACGAAGAGCATCTGCAGGCGATCGCCGACCTGGACGAGGACGTGCGCGTCGCCGAGGCCGCATCCGCCGACACGCGCGACGCCGCGCTGCCGAAGCTGTACCGCAACCTGTCGCTGTTCGTGGCCGGGAACCTCGAGCACATGATCGTCGCGGAAACCGCGCACAACGCGGCGCTGTGGGCCGGCTACACCGACGAGGAGCTGACCGGCATCCACGACCGGCTGCTCGCGTCGATCGCACCGGCGGAGATGACGGGCATCCTGCGATGGATGGTGCCGTCGGTCACCGCCGGGTCCCGGGCCGCGATGTTCGCCGGCCTGCGGGCGCAGATGCCGCCACCGATGTTCGCCGGCCTGCTCGACTGCGCGCGGTCGCATCTCGCGCCGGCCGATCGCGACGAGCTCGACCGCGCGCTCGCTCGCCGAGGTCGCGGAACCGATCGCGGCGGCGTTCCTCTCACCGGTCGGCGCGCGACGGGCGCGTCGACTGCCACGGGAGCGGACGATGGGCGAGGACTATAGGAGCGACGGACCTTC
Source organism: uncultured Burkholderiales bacterium (assembly GCA_937872165.1). Taxonomy (GTDB): domain Bacteria; phylum Pseudomonadota; class Gammaproteobacteria; order Burkholderiales; family Burkholderiaceae_D; genus CAHJXF01. The sequence continues at coordinate 1,623 of CALMOR010000068.1, forward strand.
GCGGGCCGAGATCGATGCGATGCCGGGCTCGGTCGTCGTCGAGTTCGGCACGTCGTGGTGCGGCCATTGCCAGGCCGCGCGACCCGTCGTCGACGAGGCCTTCGCCGACTTTCCCGGCGTCGCGCATCTGCGCGTCGAGGACGGCAAGGGACGTCCGCTCGGCCGCTCGTTCGCCGTCCGGCTGTGGCCGACGCTGGTGTTCCTGAGCGACGGCAAGGAGATGGCGCGCGTGGTGCGTCCGCGCGAGGCCGGGCCGGTCAGCCGTGCGCTCGCCGAACTCGCGGCGGCCGACCAGAGCGACGGCTGAGCCGTCGTCGGCAGGGGCAGCAATATCAGCGCACGCCCCATGGCGGCGCGCGGCCCGCACGGGCATCGTCGGCCGCTGTCGTACCCGAGCCGGGAGACCGAGATGCCGAAGCCCCAGAGCGCGCCCGAAGAATCGTCGGTCGAGCTGACGCAGGAAGAGGAAACCAACATCCGCGAGCAGATGCCGCATCGCGCGCCGGTGTTGTTCGAGATCATCCGGCGCAACGGACAGGAGGAACTCGAGCGGTCGGTGCTGGCGTTGTGGTGGTCGGGCCTCGTCGCCGGTCTGAGCATCGGCTTCTCGGTGCTGACGCCGGCGATGCTGATGCGCTATCTGCCCGATGGCGGCTGGTCGCCGATCGTCTACCAGCTCGGCTACAGCGTCGGCTTCGTGATCGTCATCCTGAGCCGCCAGCAGCTCTTCACCGAGAACGTCATCACGGCCGTGGTGCCGGTGATGGCGCGTTCGCACCTGCGCAACCTGGTGATGATGCTCAGGCTGTGGGCCGTCGTGCTGGCGGCCAACGTCGTCGGTGCGTCGTTGTTCGCGGTCTTCCTCTTTTACAGCGGCGCGCTCGACCGCGAGCTCGCGAAGGCGGTCCACTCGGTCAGCACGCACGTGCTTCAGGCGCAGCCGATGGAGACCATGGCGCGCGCGATGGTCGCGGGCTTCCTGATCGCGTCGCTGGTGTGGATCCTCGCCGGCATCGAGGGATCGCGGCTCGGCATCATCGTGCTGATGACCTACCTGATCGCGCTCGGCGGCTTCGCGCACGTCGTCGCCGGCACGGTCGAGGCCGCCTATCTCGTCCTCGACGGATCGAACAGCGTGGCCGAGGTGGCGCGCGGCTTCTTCGTGCCCACGCTGATCGGCAACATGATCGGCGGCAACGTGATCTTCACGCTGCTGGCCTACGGCCAGATCCGCGACGAGCTGAAGGGCGGGCAGGAGCCGGACGACGAACGCCGTCCGGACGACGGGGTCAACCCGCGAAATCCTTCAGCAGCCAGAGATTCGCCGCAGATATCGCGACGAACAGGGCCCACGCCACGCTCTTCGTGACCGGGCCGATCGCGAATCGGCCCATCGTGCCGCGGTCGCTCGTCAACGCGATCAGCGGCCAGATCGCGAACGGAAGCTGCATGCTCAGCACCACCTGACTCGCGACCAGCAGCGAACCCAGGCCGGCGTCTCCCAGCCACAGCACGCCGAGGAACGCCGGCACGAGCGCGAGCACGCGCGTGATCAGGCGACGCTGCCAGTTCGGGATCCGCAGGTCGAGGAAGCCTTCGAGCAGCACCTGGCCCGCGATCGTGCCGGTGAAGGTCGAGCTCTGTCCCGCTGCGAGCAATGCGATCGCGAACAGCACCGAGGCCAGCGCTCCGCCGACCAGCGGATCGAGGAGGTGGTACGCGTCCTGGATCTCGGTGACGTCGCCGTGGCCCTTGGCGTGGAACGCCGACGCCGCGAGGACGAGGATCGCCGCGTTGACGAAGAAGGCCAGCGACAGCGCCGCGACCGTATCGATCGTCGACAGGCGGATCGCATCGGCACGACTGCCGTCGTCGTCGGCGACGTGACGGGTCTGCACGATCGAAGAGTGCAGGTAGAGGTTGTGCGGCATCACCGTCGCGCCGAGGATGCCGATCGCGACCAGCACCGCGTGGCCGTCGTGCAGCAACGCGATGCCGGGCACGAGGCCGCCGGCGACCGCGGACCAGTCCGCGCCCACCATCGCGATCTCGATCGCGAAGCAGACCGCGATGGTCAGCACGAGACCGAGCACGATCGCTTCGATGCGACGGAAGCCGCGACCCTGCAGCCCGAGCACGAGCACCGTGTCGAAGGCCGTGACGACGATGCCGACGAGGATCGAGAAGCCGAACAGCAGATGCAGCGCGAGCGCGGTGCCGAGGACCTCGGCGACGTCGCACGCGACGATCGCGAGCTCGGCCAGCAGCCACAGCGCGCGACTCGCGGCCGGTGAATAGCGCTCCCTGCAGGCCCGGGCGAGGTCCTTCCGCGCGACGATGCCGACCCGCAGGCTGAGGGTCTGCAGCAGCATCGCGGCGACGCTCGACAGCAGCACCACCCACAACAGCGCCATCCCGTAGCGCGACCCGGCCTCGATGTCGGTGGCCCAGTTGCCGGGGTCCATGTAGCCGACCGCGATCAGGAGGCCGGGACCGGAGCTCCACAGCATCCGCCGCCACAGCGGCGTGGCCGTGCCGAGCATCACGCTGCCGTGGACTTCGGAAGGCCCGAAGGGAGCGGTCGCGTTCTTGGGGAGGGGAGACATCGCCGCCATTGTGACGGCGGCGACTGCATCGTTCGTCGGTCGAGGTCTCATCCGGCGGCCGGAGATGCGAAAACGGCGGCACCCCTCCGCGACACGGACCTGGCCCGGCCTCCGCCGGGACGAAGCGTCGTGAGCTCGTGGCCCGGGCGCGCGGCGTACGATGCCGGGCACCCGACGGGCGACGAACACCGGCGACGCATCGACGGATCCGGTCCGGGGCGGCCACCATTCACGAGGAGACATCCGCGATGTCCGACGTCAAGCACGTGCCCGATGGCATGCACACCCTCACGCCGCATCTGGTCTGCGCCGGCGCCGCGGACGCGATGGCGTTCTACGCGAAGGCGTTCGGCGCGGTCGAGCTGTCGCGCCTGCCCGCTTCCGACGGTCGGCTGATGCACGCGTCGATGCGGATCGGCGACTCGGTCTTCATGCTGTGCGACGAGATGCCCGAATGGGGCGCGCTCGGTCCGCTCGCGTTGAAGGGAACGCCGGTCACGGTGCACGTCTACGTCGACGACGTCGACGCCGCGTTCGCGCGGGCCGCCGACGCGGGCGCCACCGTCACGATGCCGCTGGCCGACATGTTCTGGGGCGATCGCTACGGCGTGCTCGTCGATCCCTTCGGCCACAGGTGGTCGCTCGCGACGCACGTGCGCGACGTCACGCCCGACGAGATGCGGCAGGCGATGGGGTAGCGGCGGTCGGCGGCAGGCGCTCGATCGCGAAGACCTCGACCGACGAAGCCTTGCCGTGGAAGACCACCTGCCCGACCGACGTCGCGGCCACGCCCGCGTGTCCGCCGTCGAGCGTCGCGGCCTCGACGAGGATGTCGTGGGCCACCTGCCTGGTGTGCGCTTCGAGACGGGCCGCGAGGTTGACCGTGTCGCCGACGCAGGTGTACGTCGCACGGGTCTGCGTGCCGGTATAGCCCGCGATCAGCGCGCCCGACGCGATGCCGATGCCGATGCGGATCGCTCCCTTGCCGACGGCCGCGCGCTCGGCGTTGAAGAGGCCGATCATCTCGATCATCTCGAGCGCCGCCTCGACCGCGCAGCGCCGATGGTCGTCGAGCGGCAGCGGCGCGCCGAAGATCGCCATCAGTCCATCGCCGATGATCTGGTTGACCACGCCGCCCGCGCCGTTGATCGCGTCGAACATCAGCGTGTACCAGGTGTTGAGGAGCTCGATGGTCTCGTCGGGCGGCTGCGATTCGGCCAGCGCCGTGAAGCCGCGGATGTCGCAGAACATGACCGACGCGTCGACGTGGCGGCCTCCGAGCGCGAAGCCCGAGCGCTCCAGGTCCTGCGCGACCTCGGACGTCGCGAAGCGGGCGATCAGTTGCTTCTGCCGGTCGCGCAGCCGCTTCTTCTCGAGGCTCGACGCGACCCGCGCCTTCAGCAGCACCGGGTCGACCGGCTTGTAGAGATAGTCCTCGGCGCCGAGCTCGATGCAGCGCGCGACGTGCGCGACGCCTTCGAGCGACGACGTGACGATG
>CALMOR010000069.1 GCA_937872165.1 uncultured Burkholderiales bacterium
CCGGCGACTTCCCGCGCCGCAGCCGGCAGGGCGACTTCGACCTGATGGCGTCGCCGGGCCAGCAGCGGCCCGGCGATCGTTCGCGCCGCGACGACGATCGCTATCTGATGCTCGAAGCGTTGCTGTCCGCGCGCCGCACCCTCTACGTGAGCTGGTGCGGACGCAGCGCCCGCGACAACGCGATGCAGCCGCCGTCGGTCCTGGTGTCGCAGCTGCGCGATTACCTCGAGACGTGCTGGCGCGGTCCGGAGGGTCGCGACGTGCTCGCGGACCGCACGACGGTCCATCCGCTGCAGCCGTTCGCGCGCCGCTATTTCGAGAGCGGCGGGCTCGTCAGCTACGCGCGCGAGTGGCGCGTCGCGCACGGCGTTCCGCCGTCGCTCGAGGACGACGGCGCCGCGCCGGCCTTCGACGCGATCGACCGGCCGCTGACGATCGGCATGCTCGCGAGCTTCCTGCGCAATCCCGCACGCGAATTCTTCCGCGCTCGCCTCGCGGTGCATCCGGTAGACGACGAGGCGTCGGTCGACGACGACGAGGCGTTCACGCTCGACGGGCTCGAACGCTACGGCCTGCGCAACGCGTTGCTCGCCGATCCCGACACGGCCCTGCGCGACGGGACGACCGCCATGGTCGCGGACCGGCTGCGTCGCCTGCGCGGGTCCGGTCGCCTGCCGCTCTTCGAACTCGGCGCGCAGGTCGAGGACGACATGGGCTCCGTCGTCGGCCCGATGCTGCGACGCTGGGTCGAGTTCCAGCGAGCGTTCCCCGACGCGGCCGCGCGCCAGCCGCTGCGCTTCGCGTCGATCGACGCGATCGTCGACGACTGGCTCGACGGTCTGCGCTCGGACGGCACGCGCGTCGTACGCGCGTCGATGACGCCGTCGAAGGTCCTCGATGCGAAGGGGGGACGGCTCCGGGTGGATCGCCTGCTCGACGCGTGGGTGCGCACGCTCGTCGCAAGCGCCTGCGATCGGCCCGCGCACGGCTTCGTCATCGGTTGCGATGCGACCCTGCGGCTGCGGCCCATCGACGGCGACGTCGCTCGACAGACGTTGTCCGACCTGATCGATGCCTGGCGCGAAGGAATGGCGCAGGCGCTGCCGTTCGCGCAGCGGACCGCGCTCGCCTTCGTCACCGATCCCTCGCGCGGGCGCGAGGTCTACGACGGCGACTTCACGGTCCGGGAAGGCGAAGGCCGCGAGTTCAGCCTCGCGCGGCTGTGGCCGGACTTCGAGGCCCTGACCGCGGACGGACGCTTCGCGTCGTACCCGCGCCGTCTCTTCGAGCCGATGACGCGCTGGGTCGCGGCCGACGTCGACCTTCTCGCGGCGGACGCCCCGCTCGCGATCGTCTGATGGCGGCCGTCCGATGACCCGATCGCTCGAGCCGCTCTCGTTCCCGTTGCGAGGCAGTCGCCTGATCGAGGCGAGCGCGGGGACCGGCAAGACCTGGACCATCGCGTCGCTCTATCTGCGCCTCGTGCTCGGTCATGGCGGCGAGGCGGCGTTCGCGCGGACGCTCGCGCCGCACGAGATCCTCGTGATGACTTTCACGCGCGCCGCGACGCGCGAGCTGTCGGACCGCATCCGGTCGCGGCTCGTCGATGCGGCGCGCGGCTTCCGCGATGCGGCCCGGATCGCGAACGACGATGCGCTGCTGCGGGAGCTGCTCGCCGCCTATCCCGACGAGGCCGCGCGCGAGACGGCCGCATGGCGTCTCTCGACGGCGGCCGAAGCGATGGACGACGCCGCGATCTTCACCATCGATGCATGGGTGCAGCGCATGCTGCGCGAGCACGCGTTCGACAGCGGCAGCCTGTTCGACGAGGAACTGCAGCCCGACGACGAGGCGATGCTCGTCGAAGCGACCCGCGACTACTGGCGGCAGCAGGTCTATCCGCTGGGTCGCGACGCGGTCGACGACATCACGACCGTATGGCGCGACGTCGACGCGCTGCTGGCCGACGTTCGCCTCCTGATGCGCTACATCGATGCGTCGTCCGAGAACGACGAGTCGCTGGGCATGGTCTGGCGGCGTGGCCGCGACGCGCGGCGGGCGGTGCTCGAGAGCGTCCGCGACGGATGGGCCGAACGCATCGAGGCGATCCGGACCTGGGTGCGGGAACAGCTGGCGTCGCCGGGCCATCCCTTCGTCGGCACGCGTTTCCAGACCGGACGAACCGACGGCTGGCTCGATGAGCTCCTGCGCTGGTTGTCGGCGCCCGACGGGACGCCGTTCCCGTGGAAGGCGGCCATCCATCGGCTCTCGCGCGAAGGTCTGCACGAGTCGCTGAAGCCGGGACGGACGGTCGACGTGCCGTCGCTGTTCGACGACCTCCAGGCGCGGATCGCGACCGTGCTGGCGTTGCCGGACACGACCGAAGCGCTGCGTCGTCACGCGGCCGCCGGCGTCGGCGCCCGACTGCGAAGCCTGAAGCACCGGGCCGGCGCGTTCGGCTTCGACGACCTGCTCGCGCGTCTCGACGAGGCGCTCGCGGGGCCGAACGGCGAGCGTCTGCGCGGGCGCATCGTCGCGCAGTATCCGGTCGCGATGATCGACGAGTTCCAGGACACGTCGCCTCGTCAGTACCGCATCTTCGATCGCCTGTACCGCATCGCCGACGACGACGCCGCCACCGCGCTGCTGCTGATCGGCGATCCCAAGCAGTCGATCTACGGCTTTCGCGGCGCCGATATCCAGAGCTACCTGCAGGCGCGCACGGCGACGGCGGATCGCCACTACCTGCTGACGACCAACTGGCGTGCGACCGCCGGTCTCGTCGCTGCGATCGACCATCTCTTCGGGCAGGCCGAGGCGCGCGACGGCAGCGCGTTCCGCTTCGCTCGCGAGGACGAAACGTCGGAGTGGCCGTTGCCCTTCCATCCGGTCGATGCGCGGGGAAGGAGCGAGGCTCTCTTCGATGCGCGCGGTCCGATCGCCGCGCTGACCATCGCGCACGACGACGAGCTCGCGGCGAGGCGCGACGTGCAACGCCGCTTCGCCGAGCGTTGCGCCGAGCACATCGCGACGTCGCTCGTCGACGAACGCGCCGGCTTCGTCGATGCGACGGGCGGCTTCGCGCGATTGAAGCCCGCCGACATCACGGTGCTGGTCCGCGACCGCTCCGAAGCGGCCTCGGTGCGGGCGTCGCTGCAACGTAGACGCATCGCATCGGCGTTCCTGTCGGACCAGGACTCGGTCTTCGCGACCGACGAGGCGCGCGATCTGCTGCACTGGCTGCGGGCGGTGGCGAACCCGATGGACGCGCGCCGTGCGAGGGTCGCCTTCGCGACGACGCTGGTCGACCTTCCGCTCGCGGCGCTCGCCGCATCGGGACACGACGACGTGGCCTTCGAGGCGCGGCTCGACGCGCTGAAGACGCTGAACGCGGAGTGGCGACGCCAGGGCGTCCTGCCGATGCTTCGGCGGAGCCTCCACCTGCTCGACCTGCCGGCCCGCTGGCTCGCGCGCGCCGACGGCGAACGCAAGCTCACCAACGTGCTGCACCTGGCCGAACTGCTGCAGGCCGCGAGCCTGCATCTCGACGGCGAGCAGGCGCTGATCCGCTGGCTCGCGGACCAGATCGGGCTCGGCGGAAGACGTGCGGACGAACAGATCCTGCGTCTCGAGAGCGACGCCGAACTCGTCCGGGTCGTCACGATCCACAGCGCGAAGGGACTCGAGTACCCGATCGTCTACGTGCCGTTCGCGTGCAGCTATCGACGGAAGAAATGGAACGACGGCGACGTCGCCGTCCTGCCGGACGGCGAAGGCGGACATCGGCTCGTCTTCGATGTCGACGACGACGACAGGGCGGCGGCGGACCTCGAGCAGCGGCAGGAGGAGATGCGGCTGCTGTACGTCGCGCTGACCCGTGCGCGGCATGCGCTGTGGCTTGGGGTCGCTCCGCTGAAGGACGGCAACGGCGATCGCTGCGCGTTCCATCGCAGCGCGTTCGGCTGGTTGATCGGCGGCGACACGCCGCTCGGCGAGAGCGACATCGCGGCCCGGCTGCATCGCGTGTTCGACGGGCAGCGCGACGTGCGGCTGGTCGCCGTGGACGGCGAGACCGGACGAACGACGTACCGGCCTGCGGCGGCGCCGCCGCTGATCGATCGGCCCGCCTATGCGGCAGGCTTCGAGCGCGACTGGTCGATCGGCAGCTTCTCGGCCTTCGTCCGCGATCTCTCGCGCGTCCCGGCCGTCGCGGCGATCGTGGCTCCCGCGGTCGAGGAGGAATTGCTGTCGGGTCCGGACGAAGAAGCCGAGGCGGATACCGAGCCGGCGGTCCCGTCGGACGCGCCGCGGCATCGTTTCCCGCGCGGTGCGCTGGCCGGCAACTTCCTGCACGACCAGCTCGAGTGGCTCGCTGCGCATCGCTTCGCGCTGGCGACGGACCCGTCGCTGCGCGATCAACTCGCGCGTCGCTGCGAGCGCCAGGGTTGGGGATCGCGCGCGCACGATGTCGTGAGCTGGATGAGCGAGATCGTGACCACGACGCTCCCGCCGATCGGCCGCGCACTCGACGCGTTGCCCCGCATCGTCCCCGAGATGGAGTTCTGGTTCCCGAGCGAAGGCGTCGACGCGCGGCGCATGGATCGGCTGTGCCGCGAGCACCTGCTCGACGGTCGCGAGCGGCCGGCGCTCCCGGACCGGACGCTGCGCGGCATGCTGATGGGCTTCGCCGATCTCGTGTTCGAGGTCGACGGCCGTTACTGGGTCCTCGACTACAAGTCCAACGCGCTCGGGCGCGACGACGACGACTACACGGCCGACGCGCTGGCCGCATCGATGGCCCACCATCGCTACGACGTGCAGAGCGCGATCTACCTGCTCGCCCTGCACCGGCTGCTGCGACAACGGCTCGGCGCCGGCTACGACCCCGCGCGTCGACTCGGCGGCGCGCTCTATCTGTTCGTGCGCGGCATCGGGGGGCCGCGCGCCGGATGCCACGTCGTCGAGCCGCCGCTGGCGCTGCTCGACGCGCTCGACGCGGCGCTCGGCTCGCGCGAGGGGATGCCGTCGTGAACGAAGCGGCCGCGACGCGAAGGCTGGTGCTGCAGGCCGTCGACGAGTGGAGCGAACGCGGCTGGTTGCGGCGGCTCGACGCGGCCTTCGCACGTTTCGTCGCGGACCTCTGTCCGGCGGCCGAGGGGCCTGCACTCCTCGCCGTCGCATTGCTCGCCAACGTCGAGGGTCAGGGCCATGCCTGCATCGTGCTCGACGAAGTGTTCACGGAGCGCGACCGGCTGCTCGGGTGGGGCGACGACGCGCTGCGGGCGCTCGCGCGGACGATGGACGCGTTGCCGTCCGGCTCCGACGCGTGGGCCGAAGCCCTCGGGCGCTGCGACGCGGTCGATGTCGGCGCCGTCGAAGGTCGCCGGCCGCTCGTCCTGCATGGAAAGACTCTTTACCTGCGGCGTTACTGGACCCACGAGCGCCGCGTCGCCGCCGATGTCGCCCGGCGCTGCCGCTCGCTGGACACGGTCGACGAGGCCGGCGCGCGTCGCTGGCTCGATCGGCTGTTCCCGGTCGGCGACGGACCGGCCGCGCCGGTCGACTGGCAGAAGATCGCGTGCGCGATGGTGCTGCGGGGCCGCTTCACGATCGTCACCGGCGGACCCGGCACCGGCAAGACCTGGACCGCCGCGCGTTGCCTCGCGCTGCTGTTCGCGATGGCCGACGACCCGGCATCGCTGCGCGTCGCGCTCGCGGCACCGACCGGCAAGGCGGCGGCCCGCCTGCGCCAGTCGATCGAGGCGGCGCTCGATTCCCTTCGGGCCTCGCTTGGCGACGCGTTCCCGCTCGGCGACCTCGCGGCCCGCGTCGGGCCCGCGCGAACGCTCCACGCGTTGCTCGGCACGCGGCCCGGTACCCGCCGCTTCCGTCACGACGCGGCCGATCCGCTCGACGTCGACGTGGTCGTCGTCGACGAAGCGTCGATGATCCAGGTCGAGATGATGGACGCGCTGCTCGCCGCGCTGCCCGCGACGACCCGCGTCGTGCTGCTCGGCGACAAGGACCAGCTCGCGTCGGTGGAGGCCGGCGCGGTGCTGGGCGAGCTGTGCCGCGACGCGGAGGCCGGTCGCTACCGGCCCGAGACGCTCCGCTACGTCGAGGCCGTGTGCGGCGAGCGCCTGCCCGACGAGCTGGCCGATCCGGCGGGATCGGCGCTCGCGCAGCGCATCGTCGTGCTGCGCAGGAGCCAGCGCTTCGACGGCGACATCGGAGCGCTCGCGAAGGCGGTCAACCTCGGCGACGCGGACGAGGCCGACCGCGTCTTCGCGACGCGAACCGGCGGATCGGCGCGACGCGTCCTGGCCGCCTCGCCGAGCACGGTGACCGAGCTCGCGAGCCGCGGCTATCGCGACTATCTCGACCTCGTGCGGCGCCGGGCCGGCGGGGACCACGACGCCTGGGTGAGCGACGTGCTGCGGGCCTTCGAAGGTTTCCGCGTGCTGTGCGCGGTGCGCGACGGCGAGTGGGGCGTGCGCGCCGTCAACGACGCGATCCGCGCGCGGCTGGCCGAAGACCGGCGCGTGGCGGCGGACGGCGAATGGTACGAAGGCCGGCCGGTGCTGGTCACCCGCAACGATGCCGCGCTGGGCGTCCACAACGGCGACGTCGGCGTCGTGCTGCGATGCGCCCCGGACGACGGCCTCCGCGCGTGCTTCGTCGACGGCGGTGGCTTCCGGTCGGTCGGCGTCGGCCGCCTCGACCAGGTCGAGAGCGCGTTCGCGATGACGGTCCACAAGGCCCAGGGATCGGAGTTCGACCACACGGTGCTGGTCCTGCCGCCCCGCCCGAGTCCGGTCGCGACGCGCGAACTGGTCTATACCGGCATCACGCGCGCCCGCTCCGCCTTCACGCTGGTCGCGGCCGATCGCGACGCGATGACGGCCGCGATCGCGAGGTCCACGCGCCGTGCGAGCGGCCTCTTCGGCTTCGTGGAAGAGGACGACGCGCCGCCGTGTTGACGCGTCACGCGACGTCGAGCCCTTCGGCCTGCAGGCGCCACATGCGCGCATAGAGACCCGAGCCGCGCCGCAGCGCCTCCGGTGTCGCGTCCTCCTCGATGCGCCCGTCGACGATGACGATCACCCGATCGAACGACGACAGCGTCGACAGGCGATGCGCCACGGCGATCACGGTGCGGCCGCTCATCAACCGCAGCAACGCGAGCTGGATCGCGCTCTCGGCGGGGCTGTCGAGCGCGGACGTGGCCTCGTCGAGCAGCAGCAGCGGCGCGTCCTTCAGCAGCGCCCGCGCGATGCCGATGCGTTGCCGCTGCCCGCCCGACAGGCGCAGACCCCGTTCGCCGACCAGCGTGTCGTAGCCGTCGGGCAGCCGTTCGACGAAGACGTCGCAGAGCGCGTCGCGCGCCGCGCGACGGACGTCGTCGTCGCTCGCATGCGGACAGCCGTAGCGGATGTTGTCCATCACGCTGCGATGGAGCAGCGTGCTCTCCTGCGGCACCACGGCCATCGCGT
>CALMOR010000070.1 GCA_937872165.1 uncultured Burkholderiales bacterium
CAACCCCAACCCGCCCGGGTCCGAAGGGACCAACACGTATTTCACGGCCACCCAGGAGTCGTCGCCGAAGTACCTCGATCCGACCAGCTCCTACAGCGCGAACGAGACACCGTTCATGTTCGCGATCTACGAGCCGCTGCTGCAGTACCACTACCTGAAGCGTCCCTACACGCTGATCCCGCGCGTCGCCGAAGAGATGCCGGTGCCGCGCTACCTCGACAAGGACGGCAACGAGCTGCCCGCCGATGCGCCCGGCGACACGGTGGCCGAGAGCGTCTACGACATCAAGGTCCGCAAGGGCATCCTCTACGCGCCGCATCCCGCGTTCGCGAAGAAGCCCGACGGTTCGTTCGTCTATCGCGGCCTCGAGGCATCCGACGTCTCGGACAAGTTCGCGCTGACCGACTTCCCGCAGACCGGCACGCGCGAGATGACCGCGGACGACTACGTCTACGGCATCAAGCGCATGGCGACGACGCGCGTGAAGTCGTCGGCGTTCTCGATCATGAACGAGTACATCGTCGGCATGAAGGACTACGCCAGGCGCGTCAAGCAGGTCGATGCCGACCTGCGTCGTGGCCTGTCTCCGACCGATCGCGACCTGCCGTTCCTCGACTTCCGCAAGATCCCCTTCGAAGGCGCGTCCGCGCTCGATGCCCATACGCTGCGCATCCGCGTCGTCGGCAAGTACCCGCAGTTCAAGTACTGGCTGGCGATGACCTTCTTCGTGCCGGTGCCATGGGAGGCCGAGGAGTTCTATTCGCAGCCGGGGATGATCGAGCACAACCTGTCGCTCAACTACTGGCCGGCCGGCACCGGGCCCTACATGGCGACCGAGTACATCGAGAACCGGCGCCACACGATGGTCCGAAATCCCAACTATCGCGTCGTTCCGTATCCGTGCGAAGGCGAGGCCGGCGATCGCGAGAAGGGCCTGCTCGACGACTGCGGCAAGCCCACGCCGTTCGTCGACAGGATCGTCGTGCGCATCGAGAAGGAACGGCTGCCGATGAAGAGCAAGTGGCGCCAGGGCTATCTCGACGAGCCCGACATGGACCACCTCGAGTGGGGCCTCGAGCTGTCGAGCGAGGCGCGCGACTCCGACGCGACCGCGAAGGAGTTCGCCGAGAAGGGCTTCAAGTTCCCGCGTGCGGTCGAAGCGGTCAACTGGTACATCGGCTTCAACTGGTGGGACCCGATCGTCGGCAAGGGCAAGACCGCGGCCGACCTCGATCGCAACCGCAAGCTGCGCCAGGCGCTGCAGATCGCGGTCGACTGGGACGAGTTCTCGGATCTCTTCGAGCAGCAGGGCAAGGCGGGGCCGGCGGCGACCGGACCGCTGCCGCCGGTGGTCTTCGGCTACCGCACCGGCAAGGCGGGCATGAACCCCGCCGCCTACGACTGGGTCGACGATGCGAAGGGCGGCCATGCCGTGCGGAAGTCGCTCGCGGTCGCGCAGAAGCTGATGGAGGAGGCCGGCTATCCGGGTGGCCGCGACGCGAAGTCGGGGCAGCCGCTGGTGCTCAACTACGACTACCAGCGCGTGCCGACGCCCGAGCTGCGCGCCGAGATCGACTGGGTCATCAAGCAGTTCGCGAAGCTCGGCGTGCAGCTCGAGCTGCGGGCCACCGACTACAACCGCTTCCAGGACAAGATGAACCAGGGCTCGGCCCAGGTCTTCTGGTGGGGCTGGGTCGGCGACTATCCCGATGCCGAGAACTTTCTCTTCCTGCTCTACGGCCCGAACTCGAAAGCCTTGACGAAGGGGCAGGGCGAGAACGCCGCCAACTACCAGAACGACGAGTACGACCACCTGTACGAGAAGATGCGCTACCTGGACGACGGCCCCGAGAAGCAGGCGACGATCGATCGCATGGTCGACATCGTGCGGCGCGACTCGCCGTGGCTGTGGGGCTACAACCCGTACTCGGTCGGCTCTTACCAGCCGTGGACGAGCAACGGCAAGCCGAGCTACATGGTCCGCAACGTGTTCGAGTTCAAGCGCATCGATCCGGCGCTGCGGGCGCGGCTGGTGCGCGAATGGAATCCTGCCCACTTCTGGCCGCTGTGGGTGATCGCGTTGCTGTTCGCGCTCGGCCTCTGGCCCGCGTGGCGCGCGTTCAAGGCGCGCGAGCGGACCAACGCGCTCGGCGCGCAGGTCCCGCTGTCCGCATCGCCCTCTCCGTTCGGCCGCTCCGCATGAGGACGCGCTGATGGCGGCGTTCCTCCTGCGTCGCGTGCTCTACGGCGTGCTGATCCTGATCGGCGTCAACCTGCTGACCTTCGTGCTCTTCTTCACGGTCAGCACGCCCGACGACATGGCGCGCCTGAACATCGGCGGCAAGTACATCTCGCAGCAGCAGATCGACGACTGGAAGGTGCAGAAGGGCTACGACAAGCCGCTGCTGTGGAACGACAAGGCGGAGGGGACGCAGAAGCTGACCGCCACGGTGTTCTGGGAGCGCTCGGTGCGGCTCTTCGTGCTCGACTTCGGTGCGGCCGACTCGGGTCGCGACATCGGCCACGAGATCGCGACCCGCATCGGTCCGTCGGTGGCGCTGCAGCTGCCCGTCTTCACGCTGACGATCTTCGTGTCGGTCGTGTTCTCGCTCGCGATGGTGTTCTTCCGCGGCAGTGCCCTCGACTTCTGGGGCGTGGTGCTGACGGTGGTCCTGCTGTCGATCTCGAGCCTCTTCTACATCATCGCCGGCCAGTACGTGTTCTCGAAGCTGATGCGGGTGGTGCCGATCTCGGGCTTCTCCGACGGCTGGGCCCTGTTCAAGTTCCTGTCGCTGCCGGTCCTCGTGACGCTGGTCTCGCGCCTCGGCTACGACGCGCGGCTCTATCGCGCGATGTTCCTCGAAGAGCTGTCGCGCGACTACGTGCGCACGGCCCGCGCCAAGGGCCTCACCGAACAGGCCGTGCTGTTCAAGCACGTGCTGCGCAACGCGATGATCCCGGTCATCACCAACGTCTTCACGATCTTCCCCATCCTCTTCCTCGGCAGCATCGTCTTCGAGTCGTTCTTCGGCATCCCGGGTCTCGGCAGCTACACGATCGAGGCGATCGGGCAGCAGGACTTCGCGGTGGTCCGCTCGATGGTGTTCCTCGGCGCGATCCTCTACGTCGTCGGCTTCGTGCTCGCGGACGTCGCGTACACGGTCGCCGACCCGCGCGTCCGGCTGGCCTGACGCCCTCAAACCTTCCTCGCCGATGCCCAAGATCGTCTTCCTGTGGACCGACGTGTTCGTCTGGATCGTGTTCGCGATGACCGCGTGGTACGCGACGCGCGTGATGTCCAACGCGAATGCGCGCCGCACATGGCGACGCGTGTTCGTCGCGCCCACGCCGATGGCCGCTGCCATCGTGCTCGGCGTGCTCGTCTGCATCGCCATGCTGGACTCGGTCCACTTCCGGCCCCGCATAGAAGCCTCGCCCGGCAAGGGCGCGGCCGGTGCGGTCTACTCGGGCGAGACGCTGTCGCTGCTCGACCTCGGCTTCGCGTCGCTGCGCGACGCGCGCGAGAAGACCTATTCGATGCCGCTCGCCTACCAGGGCTTCTCGAAGGAAGCGGCCGCGGGCGAAGGCTCGACCGTGCGTGTCTATCCCCGCCTGAGCTACGGCGGTCGACAGCTCGCGGACCCGGCGCGCGACTGGTTCGGCGACCTCGCGACGCGCGCGGTGACCGGCGTCGTCCTCGGCCTCATCGGCGGCATGGCCGTCATGCTGCTCGTCGCCGGCGGCGTCGCGAGCCGACGGAAGGAAGGCCTCGCCGGCGCGTGGCGCCACATGCGCTCGGCCGAGGCGGGCATGCCGTGGAGCACGGTCTCGCGCACGGTACTCGCCGTCGGCGTCGTCGTCGGCCTGCTCGTGTCGCTGGCCGCGGGCTATCACGTGTTCGGCACGGACCTCACCGGCAACGACGTGTTCTATCGCGTCGTCAAGAGCATCCGTACCGCGATCGTGATGGGCGCGCTGACGACGGCCGCCACGCTGCCGTTCGCGCTCGTGCTCGGCATCGTCGCCGGCTACCTGCGCGGCTGGGCCGACGACCTCATCCAGTACTTCTACACGGTGGTCTCGTCGATCCCGCCGGTGCTGCTGATCGCGGCCTGCGTGCTGCTGATCCAGGTCTTCATCGACAAGAACGCCCAGCTCTTCGAGACCGGCATCGAACGCTCGGACCTGAAGCTGCTGTTCCTCTGCCTGATCGTCGGGTTGACCGAGTTCGCGACGATGTGCCGCCTCGTGCGCGGCGAGACGCTGAAGCTGCGCGAGCTCGACTACGTCCAGGCCTCGCAGGCCTTCGGCGCCGGCGCCGGCAAGATCATGTCGCGCCACATCATGCCGAACGTGATGCACATCGTGATCATCACGCTGGTCCTCGAGTTCTCGCAGATCGTGCTCTACGAAGCGGTGCTGTCGTACGTCGGCGTCGGCGTCGATCCGTCGATGTCGAGCTTCGGCACGATGCTCAACCTCGCGAGGAGCGAGATGGCCCGCGATCCGATCGTGTGGTGGAACCTCGTCACCGCGTTCGTCTTCATGCTCGGCCTGGTGCTCGCGCTGAACCTCTTCGCCGACGGCGTGCGCGACGCGTTCGATCCGCGCGCCCGTACCTGGAAGCCGCGCCGCATCGCCAACGAGATCCGTCGCAAGGTCCTCGTGCCGCTGTCGCTGCGGGGCAAGCCGGGACTGCAGTCGTGAGCGTCGTCCGCGAGGACGCGCACGGTCCGCAGGACGATCCCGAAGCGTCGTACCCGATGCGCGTCGACCCGACGTCGGCGTCGGCGCTGTTGCGCTCCGACCTGGACATCCTCGTCGCCGAGCAGCTCCACGTCGCACTGGAGTCCGATGCCGGCCTCGTCAAGGCACTGGACGGCGTGCGCCTCTCGGTGGCGCGCGGCGAGACCTTCGCCCTCGTCGGCGAGTCGGGTTGCGGCAAGTCGATGACCGCGATGGCGCTGATGCGTCTGCTGCCCGACAACGGCCGCGTCGACGAAGGCTCGGTCACGCTCGACCACGAGGAGCTGCTGGTTCTGCCCGAGTCGCGCATGCGTGAACGGCGCGGCGGCAAGATCGGCATCATCTTCCAGGACCCGTCGACGAGCCTGAACCCGGTGTTGCGCGTCGGTGACCAGATCGTCGAGACCATCGTCACGCATACCGCGCTTCGCGGTGAAGCGGCGCGGGCCAAGGCCGTCGAATGGCTGAAGCTGGTCGGCATTCCCGAGCCCGAGCGGCGCATCGACGACTATCCGTTCCAGATGTCTGGCGGGCAGAAGCAGCGCGTGATGATCGCCATCGCGCTCGCGGCCGAGCCCGAGATGCTGATCGCCGACGAGCCCACCACCGCGCTCGACGTGACCATCCAGGCGCAGATCCTCGACCTGCTGAAGAGTCTGCAGCAGCGGCTCGGCATGGCGATGATGCTGATCACGCACGATCTCGCGGTCGTCGCGCAGATGGCCCATCGCGTCGCGCTGATGTACGCCGGACAGATCGTCGAGGTGGCCGACGCGAACGAGTTCTTCGCGAGGCCGCTGCATCCCTACGCGGTGAAGCTGTTCGATGCGCTGCCCGAGTCGGGCAAGCGCGACGTGCCGCTCGCGGCGATCCCCGGCACCGTGCCGCCGCTGACGCTCGACTTCCGTTGCTGTCGCTTCGCCGATCGTTGCGTGGCGGCGGTGGACCATTGCCGCTCGTACGCGCCGGCGCTCTTCCACGAGGTCGGCGCCGTTCGTTCCGGCGATGGAACCCGTCCGGTCGCGACCCATCCGGTCCGTTGCTTCATCTACGATCCGACGCTGCCCGAGGCCGAGCGCCCGCGCCCGCCTCCCGAACGCGTCGAAGGCGTGTCCGAGGCGCGTCCGTCGTCGTCGTCGATCCCGCTCCTCGAGGTGCGGGACCTGACCGTCCACTTCCCGATCCGCAAGGGCGTGCTGCGGCGGACCGTCGGCTTCGTCAAGGCCGTCGACGGCGTCTCGTTCTCGATCGCGCCGGGCCGCACGCTCGCCCTGGTCGGGGAGTCGGGTTGCGGCAAGACCACGACCGGGAAGGCGCTGCTGCAACTGCTGCGCGAGCAGGCGGTCATCGGCGGCGAGACCTTGCTTCGGGGCGAGCGCCTCGACCGGCTCGAGGGCGGTGCCCTGAAGCGCATGCGGCCGGCGATCCAGATCATCTTCCAGGACCCGTTCGCGTCGCTCGATCCGCGCATGCGGGTGTCGGACATCCTCGAGGAAGGGCTGATCTCGCTGCGTCCCGATCTCGATGCGGCGGGACGACTGACGCGGCTCGCGACGCTGCTCGACCAGGTCGGCATCCGCAACGAGGCGATGCACCGGTACCCGCACGAGTTCAGCGGAGGCCAGCGTCAGCGTCTCGCGATCGCGCGCGCGCTGGCCGTCGAGCCGAGCCTCGTGGTCTGCGACGAACCCACGTCTGCGCTCGACGTGTCGGTGCAGGCGCAGATCCTCAACCTGTTGAAGCAGCTCCAGCGCGAGCTCGGCATCGCCTACCTCTTCATCACGCACAACATCGGCGTCGTCGAATATCTCGCCGACGACGTCGCCGTGATGGTCAAGGGAAAGATCGTCGAGCAGGGGTCCGCCGAGCGAGTCCTGCAGCATCCGGCGCACGACTACACGAGGACGCTGCTCGCGGCCGTGCCCCGTCTGCGTCCCGCGTGAGCGTCAGCGGATGAAGTTGCCGTTGGCGCCGATCATCGTCATCTCGACGAAGGTCGAGCCCGTGTGGCGGGCCGGCGAATAGTCGACGACGAGGTCGCCGAGGTCGTACTTGCGCATGCCGTTCATGGCGGCCACGAAGTTGCGGCGCGTGAGGTCGCGTCCGGCGCGCTGCAGGCCCTCGACCAGGACCTTGACCGCGCAATAGGCTTCCATCGCCGCATACGACGGCGTCGCGCCCGACGACTTGGCGACCCTGATGAACTCGCGTCCGATCAGCGTGCGGGCGCTGTCCGCGGCAGGCGAGACCTGGGTCATCAGCACGCCGCGTCCGTCGCTGCCGAGATCCTTGACGAAGGCCGCCGACGAGTTGTTCGACAGCGTCACGAACTGCGCGGTGCTGCCCTTGGCCTTCATCTCGTGGGTGAAGGTGGTCACCGCCGGACCGGTTCCGATCACGATCACCGCGCGCGGATCGGCCTTCATCATGTCGGGCACGGCCGTCACCGAATCGCCCTTGGCGCGATCGAAGGTCGACACCAGTACCGGCTTCAGTCCTTCCTTCGCCATGCCGCGATCGAAGCCCTCGAGCGCGTCCTTGCCGAAGCTGTCGGTGGGCGCGACGATGGCGATGCGAGTGATCGCGAGCGCCGCGAAGTGGCGGATCGCGGCGATCACTTCGTCCTGGTATTTCGCCCGCACGTTGAAGACCAGCGGCCGCACCGGGTTGTGGAAGATCTCGGCGCCGGTCGACGGGGCGACCACCGGCACGCCCTCCGGTTCCGCGACCTTCAACACCGCCTCGGTGTGCGGCGTGCCGCGCGGCATCAGCAGCGCGAAGACCTGGTCGTCGCGGATCAGCCGCCGCGCATTGTCGCCGGCCTTCTTCGGATCGAAGCTGTCGTCGAGGGTCTTCATCATGACCCGTCGACCGTTCACGCCCCCATGCCGGTTGATCCAGTCGAGGTAGGCGTCGATCGCTTCGGTGTTCTCCTTGATCGTGCCCGCGATGGGACCGGTGACGCCGGTCGTGCGGCCGATCAGGATCGTGTCGTTCGTCACGCCGACTTCCGCGCGCGTGGACAGCACGGTCGTCGCCAGTGCGACGGCGACGAGAAATCGACAGGCGGCGGTGGGGCGGGAGCGTGAGGGCACGAGGGTCTCCTTGTCGTCGTTCGGTCGGCCCGCCACGATACCGTAG
>CALMOR010000071.1:0-7837 GCA_937872165.1 uncultured Burkholderiales bacterium
ATCGCGATGTCGTAGCGATCGAGGAAGTACGGCAGCGGCTCGTCCGGGATCCCGAGGCGGATCTCGTGGCTCTCGTTGCCCCACAGGAAAGGGCCGAGCCCTTCGAGGAAGAACGCGAGGCCGATCGTCGCCATGAAGAGCGAGATCGGCGGCTGGTTGACGAGCGGCCGCAGCACGAAGCGTTCGGTGAGCACGCCGAAGACGATCATGATCGCGAGCGCGAGCACGAGCGCGATACCGAACGGCACGCCCTTCGCGAGGA
Organism: uncultured Burkholderiales bacterium; assembly: GCA_937872165.1. GTDB lineage: Bacteria > Pseudomonadota > Gammaproteobacteria > Burkholderiales > Burkholderiaceae_D > CAHJXF01. The sequence continues at coordinate 263 of CALMOR010000071.1, forward strand.
TGCCGACGAACGACAGCGCGGCGAAGTACACCATCGCGCCCTGCGAGAAGTTGAACACCCCGGACGCCTTGTAGATCAGCACGAAGCCGAGCGCGACCAGCGAATACATCACGCCGGACAGGAGTCCGCCGATCAGCACCTCGACGAAGAACTGCATCAGCGACCCGGCCTCAATGGACCACCCCGAGGTAGGCGTCGATCACGTCGCGATTGCTGCGCACCTCGTCGGGCGTGCCGTCGCCGATCTTCTTGCCGTAGTCGAGCACGACGATGCGGTCCGAGATGTCCATCACGACGCTCATGTCGTGCTCGATCAGCACGATGGTCGTGCCGAACTGGTCGTTGACGTCGAGGATGAAGCGGCACATGTCCTGCTTCTCCTCGACGTTCATGCCGGCCATCGGCTCGTCGAGCAGCAGCAGCTTCGGTTCGGCGGCCAGCGCCCGCGCCAGCTCGACGCGCTTCTGCAGTCCGTACGGCAGCCGGCCCACCGACGTCTTGCGGATGTGCTGGATCTCGAGGAAGTCGATGACTTCCTCCACGTGCCGGCGGTGCCGCAGCTCCTCGTTGCGCGAGAAGCCGAGATGGAAGGCGTCGAGGAGGAAGTTGCCGCGCATCCGCGTGTTGCGGCCGGTCATGATGTTGTCGAGCACGCTCATGCCCTTGAAGAGCGCGATGTTCTGGAAGGTCCGCGCGATGCCCTCGCGCGCGGCCGCGTGCGGCCTGATGTCGCGCCGTTCGGCGCCGTTGAACACGATGCGCCCGGCCTGCGGGTGGTAGACGCCGTTGAGGACGTTGAGCATCGAGCTCTTGCCGGCGCCGTTCGGGCCGATGATGGCGCGGATCTCGTGCTCGCGGACGTCGAACGAGATGTCGGTCAGCGCCTTGACGCCGCCGAACGACAGCGAGATGGACCGGAGTTCGAGGATGACGTCGCCGATGCGGCGGCCGCTCGCGACGACCGCGCCGCCGGCGGCCGAGCCCGCCTCGTCGGCCTCCTTGTGCAGACGGTCAGGCTGCATGGGCCATCGCCTCGAACACGCGGACATCGCCGATCGCGAGATCGGCTTCGATGCGGCCGCGCCGCCCGTCCTCGAACTTGACCTCGGTCGAGACGAACTGCGATGCCCTGCCCGCGTACATCGCGTCGACCAGCACCGCGTACTTCTCGGCGATGAAGCCGCGCCGGACCTTGCGGGTGCGCGTCAGCTCGTCGTCGTCGGGATCGAGCTCCTTGTGCAGGATCAGGAAGCGTTCGATCTGCGAGCCGGCCAGCGCGCCGTCGGCGGACAGCGAGCGGTTGGCCTCCTCGATGCAGTCCTGCACGAGGCGATGGACCTCGTCCTTCTGCGCGAGGTCGGTGTAGCCGGCGTACGCGAGGTTGCGGCGCTCGGCCCAGTTGCCGACGGCCTCGACGTCGATGTTGATGAACGCGCAGCACTTGTCGCGCTCGTGGCCGAACGCGACCGCCTCCTTGATGTACGGGAAGAACTTGAGCTTGTTCTCGATGTATTGCGGCGCGAACAGCGCGCCGTCGTGCGCGCCGCCGCGCAGGCGGCCCACGTCCTTCGCGCGGTCGATGATCTTCAGTTCGCCGCGGTCGTCGACGAAGCCCGCGTCGCCGGTCATGAACCAGCCGTCGTCGGTGAGCGCCTCGCTCGTCGCAGCGGGTCGACGGTAGTACTCCTTCAGGAGGCCGGGCGAGCGGATCTGCACCTCGCCGTCGGCGGCGATGCGCAGCTCGACGCCGGCCATCGGCTTGCCGACGGTGTCGATGCGCACTCGTCCGGTCTCCTGCTTGCACACGTACGCGCAGGTCTCGGTCTGCCCGTAGAACTGCTTGATGTTGATGCCGATCGATCGATAGAAGCCGAACAGGTCGGGACCGATCGCCGCACCGCCGGTATAGGCCACCCGCAGGCGGCTCATGCCGAGCACGTTGCGCAGCGGCCCGTAGATGACGACGTCGCCGAGCGCGTACAGCATGCGGTCGACGAGACCGACGGGCCGCCGGTCCATCAGGTCCGCACCGCAGCGCTTGGCGACGTTCATGAAGTAGCGATAGAGCCCGCGCTTGATCGCGCCCGCGTCGTCCATGCGGATCGTCACCTGCGTCAACAGGTTCTCGAACACGCGGGGCGGCGCGAAGTAGTAGGTCGGCCCGATCTCGCGCAGGTCGGTCATCACGGTGTCGCCCGACTCGGGACAGTTGACGCAGTACCCCGCGGCCATCGCCTCGGCGTACGAGAACAGGTGGTCGCCGACCCATGCCATCGGCAGGTAGCTCAGCACCTCGTCGTTCTCGTCGAAGCCGTCGAACGCGACCGCGCCGCGGGCGACGTCGATGAACGCGCGATGGGTCTGGCACACGCCCTTCGGCTTGCTCGTCGTGCCCGACGTGTACAGCATCACCGCGACGTCGTCGGGCTTTCCTTCGGCCACCTGCCGATCGAAGAAGCCGGGATCGCGCCCGAGCAGCGCGCGGCCGTCGCGCTGCACGTCGTCGAAGGACTTGAGCCCGGGCGCGTGGTAATGCCGCAGGCCGCGCGCGTCGTCGTAGAGGATCGTCTTCAGGTGCGGCAGCCGCGGCAGCATCTCGAGCAGCTTGTCGACCTGCTCCTGATCCTCGGCGATCGCGATGGCGACCTCCGCGTCCTCGAGCACGAACTGCATCTCGCTCGCGATCGCGTCCTGATACATCGGCACGGGCACCGCGCCCAGCGCCTGCGCCGCGGTCATCGCCCAGTAGAGCCGCGGCCGGTTGTCGCCGACGAGGGCGAGATGATCGCCGCGGCCGAGACCCAGCAGCGACAGGCCCGCGGCCAGCGCCTCGACCTCGCCGAGCACCTGCGACCAGGACCATGTCTGCCAGATGCCGAGGTCCTTCTCGCGGATCGACGCGCGGTCGCCGCGGACCCTCGCATGCTCGACGAGCAGACGCGGCATCGTCGCGCAGTCGTCTCGCGTCCCGCCCTCTTCGTCCCCTTCAGTCATCTGACCAAAGCTCCATGTGGCCTCCGTGGTGCTGGCGCGCTGGTGCGTGCTCTGGTCCTCTGCGTGGCCGAAATTTTCAGCCCGCAAGTTTCGCATCGGGTCGCCCAAAGCGCGTTAGGGGCTAACCCTGCACGCGTGCGAACGACCGGCGCGCCGAGTGTAGGCATGCCGTCGTCGAACGACTGTCGGCCCGACGACATTCGGTCTCGAGCCGCCGACCTGCAAGGGATAATGCCGCGGGCCGCGGGGCAGGCGCGATGCGCTCGCCCCGAGTCCTCCTCCCATGCCGCACACCTCGACCCCCGCGCCTGCCCGAACGCTGCAGCGGATGCTGCGGGCCGCGCCGTGGTATGCCGGTCTCGACGACGACGAGCGCGTGCGCGTCGAGTGCGACGTGTCCGAGCGCCTCGTCGCCGGCGGCGCGTTCGTCGCGCGGCGCGGCGGTCGGGTCGACCACTGGATGGGCGTCGTGGAAGGCCTGCTGAAGATGAGCAACGTCTCGCCCGAAGGCAAGCTCGCGACCTTCGCCGGCATGCCGGACGGCGCGTGGTTCGGCGAGGGCACGCTGCTGAAGAACGAAGCGCGCCGGTACGACGTGATCGCGTTGCGCGACACCCGCGTCGCTTGCATGCCGCGCACGACCTTCGAGTGGCTGCTCGAGCGCAGCATCCCGTTCAACCGCTTCCTGCTCGACCACCTCAACGAACGGCTCGGCCAGTTCATCGCGATGGTCGAGTACGACCGGCTGCTCGACCCGGACGCGCGGGTCGCGCGCTGCCTCGGGTCGATGGTCCATCCGCTGCTGTATCCGGGCAACGGCGACTCGCTGCGCATCGGTCAGGAAGAACTCGGCAACCTCGCCGGCGTGTCGAGGCAGCGCGTCAACCAGGCGCTGCAGCGGCTCGAGAACGAGGGGTTGCTGTCGATCGAGTACGGCGGCATCCGCATCGTCGAGCTCGAAGGGTTGCGCCGCTTCGGATCGTGAGCGGCGTCGCCCGCGGGATCAGCCGACCCGGCGGCCGCCGCGCCGCATCGACCGTCAGTGCGCGGGCGACGCCAGCGGCTTGCCCTTGTCGACCACGTAGACCCCGACCAGCTTCACCGGCTCGCTGCTGCTGTCGTACGCGTCGTGGACGACGCCGGCGGGCACCACGAAGGACTCGCCCGCCTTGACGATGCGGGGCGGCTGGCCGTCGACCAGCAGCTCGACCTGGCCTTCGGTGATGTAGCTGATCTCGTCGCCCGGATGCGTGTGCCGGCCCGCGCGCGATCCGGCCGCGACTTCGACCCGCGCGACCACGGCCTCGCGACCCGGGACCGACACGTCGGCCTTCGCGACCAGCGTGCGCGTGAGACCGCTCGCCTGCGCGTACAACGCGCCCGCGCCCGCCAGCAGCGCGATGCCCAGCAACGGGCCGAACCTGCGATGGACCTTCATGTCGGTCTCCTCTCGTCGAATGCGGAAGGGGCTTTCTACACCCGACACGAACGACGCGCCGTGCCGGAACGAGCCGGGACCCGCGTCACGGCCTCGCGCCCACCGCCTCGACCTCGACGAGCCACGCCGGGTCCATCGGCTGCACGACGTAGACCGCAGTCGAGGTCGGACGATGCGCGCCGAGGTGCTTAGACCGGGCGCCCGACACGACGCGCCCGTCGTGACCGGCGACGACGTAGGTCGTCGGCTTGACGAGGTCGGACGCCCCGAGGCCGTGTGCCGCCAGAAGGGCGGGCAGGTTGACGAACACCCGATCGGCCTGTTCTTCGAGGCGGGCGGGGTCGAGCCGTCGGCGCGGATGCCGAGCTCCCCGGACACGAAGAGCAGTTCGGTGTGCGCCGGCACGAGAGCCGTGTGGCTGTAGGTACCGAGCGGAGCGGCGACGCCTCGGCCATTGGAGAAGTCGATCATCGGGAGAACCTTCGTCGAGGACATGCGGCAGCGGCTAGCTCGACGGCGGGCCGTTCGCCGGCACGAGGGCGACGAGGACCGCGCCGCGGTCGACCGTCGCGCCGGCTGCGGCGGGCAGCATCGCGACGACGCCGTCGCGCGGCGACGTCGACGTGTGGAACAGCTTCATCGCCTCGACGACGACGAGCGGGGTGCCCGCGTCGACGCGCTGACCCACCTCGACCAGGACGCGGCTGACGACACCGGGCAGATGGGCGACGACGACATCGCCGCCGTCGCCGGCCGCATCGCGCTCGGCTCGCACGGCGACCTCGGGCAGGACCGTGCAGCGCTGCCACTCGCCGTCGCACCACAGGCCGACGGCGGACGACGAGGCGGTCGCTCGATAGCGCCGGTCGTGCGATGCGACGCCGTCGACCGATGCTTCGAAGCGATGGACGCGTCCTCCGATCGCGCAGGCGACCGACGTCGGCGACAGCGACTCGATGGCGACGGTCGTGCGCGCTTCGAGCGTGCCGACACCTACCCGGGCGAACGCGCGACGTCCGGCCGCCGCCGTCAGACGGAAGCCGGTGAGCGCGTCGAGCGGGCGGTCGCTGCGCGTCGATGCGACGCGTGCGAAGTACCAGGCCGCGGCGGCCGCGCAGCGGCGCTCGTCGACGAGTTCGGCACCCGGGCGCCAGCCGCCGACGAAGGCGTCGTCGACGAAGCGGGTCGTGAGGACGCCGTCGAAGGCCGGGTGCGCGACGACATCGACGAGCAGCGACTGGTTGGTCCGCACGCCTTCGATGCGCAGGCCGCGAATGCCCGCCAGCAGTCGCGCGCGGGCGCTCGCCCGGGTGCTCCCGCACCCGATCACCTTCGCGATCATCGAGTCGTAGTGCGGCGTGACGGTGCTCGACGCGTCGATGCCGCTGTCGATGCGGACCCCGTCGAGACGCGGCTCGTCGTAGCGTTCGATCGCGCCGAAGGATGCACCGAAGCCTTCGTCGGGCACCTCGGCGTTGACGCGCGCCTCGATCGCCCATCCGTCTCGCGTGATACCAGCCTGCGTCCACGGAAGGGCCGCGCCGAACGCGCAACGGATCTGCCACTCGACGAGGTCGATCGCGAGACCGTCGGCCGCGACCGTGCCTTCCGTCACCGGATGCTCGACCTGCAGCCGCGTGTTCATCTCGAGGAAGCACGGTTCGTCGTCGCGATCGGCGTCGAGCACGAATTCCACCGTGCCGGTCGAGTCGTAGCCGATCGTGCGGCCGAGCGTCAGCGCCGCGTCGAAGAGCTTCGCGCGCACCGTGTCGGTCAGGTGATTCGCGGGCGCCTCCTCGATCACCTTCTGGTAGTTGCGCTGGATCGAGCACTCGCGCTCGAACAGGTGGACGAGCCCGCCGTGCCCGTCGCCGAGCAGTTGCACCTCGAGGTGGCGCGGGCGTCGCACGTAGCGTTCGAGCAGCACGCGGTCGTCGCCGAACGCGGCCCGCGCCTCTTCGCGCGCGGCCCGCAGGCACGCGACGAAGGCGGCCTCGTCGTCGACCCGCTTCATGCCCTTGCCGCCGCCGCCCGCGCTGGCCTTGATCAGCAGCGGGAAGCCGATGCGCGCGGCCTCGTCGCGCAGACGTGCGTCGCCCTGGTCGTCGCCGTCGTAGCCCGGCACGCACGGCACGCCCGCGGCCCGCGCGATGCGCTTGCTCTCGATCTTCGAGCCCATGCGCGCGATGGCGTCGCGATGCGGACCGATGAAGACGATGCCGGCACCCCGGCAGGCATCGATCAGTTCCAGCTTCTCGCTCAGGAAGCCGTAGCCGGGATGGACCGCGTCGGCGCCGGTCTCGATCGCGGCGCGTACGACGGCCGCGGCGTCGAGATAGGAAGCGCGGGCCGGCGCCGGGCCGATGCGCACCGCCACGTCTGCCTCGCGCACGTGACGCGCGTTCGCGTCGGCGTCGGAGTGGACCGCGATCGTGCGGATGCCGAGTCGACGGCAGGTGCGCACGACGCGACACGCGATCTCGCCGCGGTTGGCGACGAGGACCGAAGCGGGTAGCGGAGCGGATCGCGAGGTCGACGATGGCGCGGGCGATGGCGCCGACGACGGCGCGGACGAAGATGCCGACGGTGGAGGCAACGCGGGCGCGGCGGTCGGCGACGCAGCGCCGTCCCGGCCCGCCGCGGGATCGGACCGGACGTTCGTCGCCATCACATGCGATACACGGGACTCGGTCCCTCGAAGCGCGGCGTGCTCGCGTCGGCGAGCTGCAGGCAGATGCCGAGCACGTCGCGGGTCTGCGACGGCTCGATCAGCCCGTCGTCCCACAGCCGTGCGGTGGCGTAGTACGGGTCGCTCTGTTCGTCGAACTGTCGTCGCGTCCCGGCCTCGAGCGCCTTCAGCGCCTCGCCGTCGCCGTCGCCCTTCAGCGAGCCGCGACGCAGCTCGACCAGCACCGTGCTCGCGACCTCGGGACTCATCGTCGCGATGCGGCTGTTGGGCCACGCGAACAGGAAGCGCGGCGCGAAGCCGCGGCCGCACATGCCGTAGTTGCCGGCGCCGTAGCTGCCGCCGATCAGCACCGTCAGGCGCGGCACGCGCGCGGTGGCGACCGCGTAGACGAGCTTCGCCGAATGCTTCGCGATGCCGCCTCGCTCGGCCTCGGTGCCGACCATGAAGCCGGTGA
>CALMOR010000071.1:7847-23166 GCA_937872165.1 uncultured Burkholderiales bacterium
GCCGGTGATGTTCTGCAGGAACAGCAGCGGGATGCGACGCTGGTTGCAGAGCTCGATGAAATGAGCGCCCTTCATCGACGACTCGGAGAACAGCACTCCGTCGTTCGCGACGATGCCGACCGGATAGCCGTGCAGGTGCGCGAACGCGCACACCAGCGTCGACCCGTAGTCGGGCTTGAACTCCTGCGCGTAGCCGCCGTCGTCGCCCGCGTCGACCAGCCGCGCGATCACCTCGCGCACGTCGAACGGCTGCCTGAGATCGGTGCCGACGATGCCGTCGAGCTCGGCCGTGTCGTGCAGCGGCGCACGCACCGCGCGGCGCGTCGCGTGCTGCGGCCGCGGCCAGTTGAGTTGCGCGACGATGTCCCGCAGCTTCTGCAGCGCTTCGAGCTCCGTCGTCGCGAGGTAGTCGGTCACGCCCGACACGCGCGCGTGCATCGCTGCGCCGCCGAGCGTCTCGCCGTCGACGACCTCGCCGATCGCGGCCTTCACGATCGGCGGTCCGCCGAGATGGATGCGACCGGTGCCCTCGACCATCACCGACTCGTCGGACAGCGCGGGAATGTAGGCGCCGCCGGCGGTGCAACCGCCGAACACCGCCGACAGCTGCGGCAGCCCGTCGGCGCTCATGCGGCACTGGTGATAGAAGCTCGTGCCGAAGTGCCCGTAGTCGGGGAAGACGCGGTCCTGCTCGGGCAGGAACGCGCCGCCGCAGTCCACCAGGTAAAGGCAGGGCAGGCGGTTCTCCCAGGCGATCTCCTGCGCGCGCAGGTGCTTCCTCACGGTCTCCGCGAAGAAGCTGCCGCCCTTCACCGTCGCGTCGTTGGCGATGATCATGCACGCCACGCCGGACACGTTGCCGATGCCGGTGACGACGCCGGCCGCGGGCACCTGGTTCTCGTAGAGGCCCCAGCCCGCGAGCGCCGACAGTTCGAGGAACGCGGCGCCGGGATCGAGCAGCAGGTCGATGCGATCGCGCACCGGCACCTTGCCGCGGTCGAGATGGCGGGCTCGCAGCCGCTCGCCGCCTCCGGCCAGCGACCAGCGCAGGCGTTCGCGCAGCCGCTCGATCAGCGCCGCGTAGCTCGCGGCGTTGTCGCGAAAGGTCTCCGAGCGGACGTCGACCCGCGTGCTCATCGCTGCGCGTTCGGTCGCGCGCGCTTCGCGACGGGCTCGCGCGCGACGAGCCCGTCGAGCACGAGCTCGGTCAATTCGTGCGCGAGCTGTTCGACGGTCGACTGGCCGTCGGCGAACCATTCGAGCGACCCGTTCAACGCGTTGATGACGAAGAGCCGCACGAGGCCGAGCTTGCGACGCGGATTCCACCCGCCGGTCCGCGCGCAGCGCTTCAGCAGCGCACTCCAGAAGCGCTCGTAGGCGTCGCGCGTCCCGAGGTGCGCGTCGCGGACCTGGGCCGGCACCTGACCGAAGATGCGCACGTTCGCCGACGTGTAGTCGTGCAGTTCGAGCAGCACCGTCAGGTGGGTACGGACCGCGATGTGCAGCAGCGTCCGCGCGTCGGCGTCGGGCGGCAGCGCCATCACGGCGCGCCGCACCTCGGCCGCGACCCGCTCGACGCCGATCCGCAGCACCTCGCCGATGAGCTCGTCCTTCGACGAGAAGTGGTGATAGAGGCTGCCGGCCTTCATGCCGCACTCGGCGGCGATGTCGCGCAGCGACGTGGCGGCGTAGCCTTCCTGGCGAAGGAGACGGGCGGCGGTATCGAGGATGAGCTGGCGCCCTTCGCCGGCGACCGGATCGGACGCGACGCTCGGCGAACGATGATGCGGACCCTGCGCGTACGCGGCCATGGCGGAAGACGATTCGACGGGAGCCGCGCTTCGACCTCGGCGCGACTTCCGCGCGGCAGGACGACGACTCTACCTAACGTTTGTTAGGTTCACAACAGCGACGACCGCGAACGCCGTGGACCGCCACCGGCCGCGTCCCGGGCGACAGCGCACGACCGGCCGCATTGACATCCCGGCGCCGCGGTGCTGAACTCTACCTAACGTTTGTTAGGTTCATTCCGACGAACCGCAACGAGGCCCCGGCGCGGGCGATCCGCCCCGTCCAAGGAAGATCCGATGAACGCACCCGACCCCATCCGTTCCACCGCGAGCTCGCCCTATTCAACCGTCGAGCACGAGATGCTGCGCACGACCGTGCGTCGCTTCGTCGAGGACCGCGTTCTGCCGCAGGCCGATGCTTGGGAAGACGACGGCTTCACGCCACGCGCCGTGCTGCGCGAGATGGGCGACCTGGGCCTGCTCGGCATCCGCTACGACAGCCGCCACGGCGGCAGCGAGCTCGACACGCTCGCGACCGTCGTGCTGGCCGAGGAACTCGGCCGCTCCACGTACGGCGGCTTCGCGATCACGGTGCTGGTCCACACCGACATGGCCAGCCCGCACCTCTTTCACGGCGGGACGCCCGAGCAGCTCGATCGCTACATGCCCGACATCGTCGCGGGCCGGACGATCGCGGCCGTCGCGATGACCGAGGCCGACGCGGGGTCGGACCTCGCGGGCATGCGCACGACCGCGCGGCGCGAAGGCGACGAGTGGGTGCTCGACGGCTCGAAGATGTTCATCACCAACGGCGTCCACGGCGACGTCTTCTTCGTGGCCGCAAAGACCGGCGGCCAGGCGGGCCGCAACCGCATGGTCTCGATGTTCATCGTCGAGAAGGGCACGCCGGGCTTCACCGTGGCGCGGCCCCTGAAGAAGACCGGCTGGCTGTCGAGCGACACGGCCGAACTCGTCTTCGACGGCTGCCGCATCCCGGCCGGCAACCTGCTCGGCGAGGAGCACAAGGGCTTCTACGCGCTGATGAAGAACCTGCAGAACGAACGCATCGTGCTCGGTGCGCAGTCGATGGGCGAGGCCTCGCGGGCGATCGAGCTCGCGATGGAATGGGTCACGCAGCGCAATGCCTTCGGGTCTTCGCTGTGGGACAAGCAGACCATCCGCCAGCGGCTCGCATGGCGCGCGTCGCAGGTCGAGGCGGCGAAGGCGCTGATCCTCAACACCGCGTGGCGCGACGCGCAGGGGCAGGTCGTCACGAAGGAAGTCTCGATGATCAAGGCGCTCTGCGGCACGCTGGTCAACGAGGTGATGTACGACTGCGTGCAGTTCCACGGCGGCATGGGCTTCGTCCGCGAGACGGCGATCGAACGCATGGCGCGCGACGCGCGCGTCCAGTCGATCGGCGGCGGCGCGACCGAGGTGATGCTCGAGGAAGTCGCGAAGCGGATGACGTGAACGTCAGGCGGCGACGCGGCGCAGGTCGCCGCGCTCGATCAGGTCGGTCAGGGTCGCCGGGTCGAAGGACCGCGTCAGCGCACTGTCGGCGCCGATGAAGAGGTAGAACGATCGCAGCGGGCTGACCCACGACAGCCGCACGCGCAGATAGCCGTTCGCGTCGCGCAGCTCGAACCACTCGCCCTTCCTCAGCTCGGCGATCACGACCGGAGCGACCGTCTCGACCGGCGACGCGCCATCGTCGGCCCTCTCGGCCGGGGTCGCGGCGCGCAGCATCGACGGCGTGATGTCGTCGGCGGTCCGCAGGCCGACCTCGTTCGGAGCGGCGATGCCGCCCGCCGGGACATCGGGGACGGTCTCGGGCCCGAAGCTGCCTTCGCGCAGATACCTGGCGAAGGCGTCGATGCCGATGGCGCCGTCGCGATCCTTCGCGAGCCGGAACGGGATGCCGGGGCCGCCCCGCACGGCGAACGCGAGCACGCGCGTCCACTCGGCGAAGAAGGCCTCTTCGTCGGCTGCCGGAAAGTCGATCACGCGCAGGCCGTCCCGAATCGCCGCGATCATCGTCGGCAGCAGACCCGCGAGCCGGGCACGCTCGCCGGAGGTCACCTTCGGCGCCGCGCTCCACGCGAGATCGAAGCAGAGCCGCTTCGCGCGCGCGAGCAACGCGTCGCGTCCGTGATCGGCCTGGCGACAGGCGATCTCCACCAGCACGCGACTCCACACGTCGAGGAGGAAGAAGCGGATCTCGCGATCGACCTCGACGCCGGCGAGCAGCTGACTGATCTGGATGGTCGCCTTGATCACGAGGACGTCGCGGTCCTCGGCATCGGCGATCGGCGCGATCGGCTTCGCGCTGGCCGCGGTCGCGATGTCGACGATCGATCGCTCGAACTGCTCGAGCAACCGGGCGTGTTCGCCGGCGTCCTCGAACGAGCCGCGGATCACCGTGTGCACCACGCGCTCGAGCGCGTTGCGGGTCGTGCGCGCGCCGGCGCTGTCGGGCGCCCAGTCGACGGCCGACGCGACGAGCCGGTCGAGCAGGCGCCGCGTCGGATGCGTGCGCGACTCGAAGAACGACGGATCGGCGAGCGCCATGCGCAGGACCGGCAACTGCAGTCGCGCCAGCGTGTTGCGGATGTCGGTCGGCAGGCGGTCGTCGGACAGCACGTGGTCGAAGAGCGTCGCGACGATGTCGAGCTTCTGGCGATCGGCCGCGGTCGTGTGCAGCGCCAGACGGTCGCGACAGGTGCGGATCACGTCGGGCACGATCAGCATCGACTGCGCAGGGCGGCCCGTCCCTTCGACCGGCGGCGGCCCGGACGCGGCGACCGGGCGCAGGTCGGGAAGGTCGAGCGGCAGGTCGATCGCGGTCCGTTCGCAGGCCAGGTCGGCCGCGACCGCATGGGTCTCGGCCATCTCGGCGATCGCGCGCAGCAGCGCCCGGCGCGGCTGGTCGCCGTACGCGGTCGACGGCTCGCGCGACTTCTGGATCGCGATGTCGGCGATCAGGTCCTGGAAGGGATCGCCGTCGGCCTCGGGGTCGCGAAGGACAGGGCTCTCCACGTCCGTCACGAGCGGCGAGAGCGCGTCGAAGAGACCGAGCCGCTCGGCCGGATCGCTCGGCGCCGGCGCGAAGGCGAGCGGCGCGGACGCGAAGCCTCGGTCGAAGACGTCGTTCGCGCCGAAGATCGCGCTGGCGCCGAAAGGATCGGGCTCGGTCGTCACGGCCGCGCGACCCGACGAAGGAGCGGTCAGGCCACTCGCTTTCGGTGCGGACAGGAGGGGGGCGGCGCGGGTTGCGGACATGCGGCGATCGAAGACGGTCGTCGCCTCGCGATGCGCCACGGCGCGACGATCGGTCGGCTACGAAGCTTTCTGATCGACAGCAGCCTGCGAAACTTGAGACCCGCCGTCCGAAGGCGAGCGCCCGCTTCGTGTCGCGCCTCAGGAAACCGGTTTCTCGCGCGTCAGCAGGATCACGCTGCCGACGATGACGGCGGTCGCGATCGCTTCCTTCGTCGTCAGCGACTCGCCGCCGAAGAAGACGCCGAGAAGGACCGCGATCAGAGGGTTCACGTAGCAGTAGCTGATCGCGATCGTCGACGAGACCTTCGACAGCAGGAACATGTAGGCCGAGAAGGCCACGAGCGATCCGGCGAAGACGAGATAGACGAAGGCGCCGGCCACGAGCGGCGTCGGCGGCCAACCGGCGACCAGGCGCGGCAGCTCGCCGTGCAGCAGGCCGACGGTCCCCAGCACCGCGCCGCCGGCCAGCATCTCGGTCGCGAAGCCCATCGCGCCCGGCGCGACCGACAGCCTGCGTTGCGAGAGCACCGACCCGAGCGTCCAGCAGAGCTCGGCGACGAGCAGCGCGGCGAGGCCGAGCGGATGGCTCGCCAGTTGCGCGCCGCCGGACAGCAGCAGGATGCCGGCGAAGCCGGTGACGATGCCGACCCATTGCATGCGCTGCGGCCAGTATCCGAAGAAGCCGGACCAGAGCGCCGCGCAGAGCGGACCGCCGCCGATGAAGATGGCGGCGACGCTCGACGACACGTACTGCTCCGCGAAGACCACGCCCCCGTTGCCCAGCGTCAGCAGCAGCACGCCGACGATCGCGCCGTCGCGCCACTGACGCAGGGTCGGCAGCGGCGCGCCGCGCGCGAGCAGGAACGCGAAGAGGATCGTCCCGGCCGCGACGAAACGCAGGCCGCCCTGCAGGAACGGCGGCAACGAGTCGAGCGTGAGACGGATCGCGAAGTAGGTCGACCCCCATACGACATAGACGGTCGCCAGCGCGAGGAGGACCTTGCCGCCGAGGCCACGGAGAGCGCCGCGCCGCGAAAGCGCGAGGTCGATGGTCGCCGCGGGCGACACGAGCTTGTCCTCCATGGGATGCGATGCCTCGATGCGGGAAGGGGCGCCATGATGCACGTCCGTCGCGATCGGCGGGCGGACCTCCGGGGCCGCTCGCGGCCGTCAGCCGCGACCGACGTACGGCATCTCGGTCGCCATCACCGTCAGGAACAGCACGTTGGCGTCGAGCGGACGGCTCGCCATGAAGAGCACCGCGTCGACGACGTTCCGCACGTCCATCACCGGCTCGGCCGCGACGGCGCCGTGCGCCTGCAGGATGCCGCTGCGCATGCGCGTCGTCATGTCGGTCGCCGCGTTGCCGATGTCGATCTGGCCGACCGCGATGTCGAAGCCGCGGCCGTCGAGCGCGGCCGACTTCGTCAGGCCGGTGACCGCGTGCTTGGTCGACGTGTACGGCGCCGAATGCGGACGGGGCGCGTCGGCCGAGATCGAGCCGTTGTTGACGATGCGCCCGCCGCGCGGCGTCTGCGCCTTCATCACGCGGAAGGCCTGCTGCATGCAGAGGAAGGTGCCGGTGAGATTGGCGTCCACCACCGCCTTCCACTGATCGTAGGTCAGGTCTTCGAACGGAACGGCCGGCGCGCCGGTGCCGGCGTTGTTGAAGAGCAGGTCGATTCGGCCGAAGCGGTCGACGACGGCGTCGAAGAACGCGCGCACCGACACCGGGTCGCCGACGTCGGTCGCCCGTGCATGCAGTCGTCCGCGATCGGCATCGGGCGCGAGCGCGATCGTCGCGTCGAGCTTGTCCTGCGTGCGACCGGCGAGTCCGACGCGATAACCGGCGGCCGCGAGCGCCAGCGCGACCGCGCGGCCGATGCCGCTGCCCGCTCCGGTGACGACCGCGACCCTCGACGATTCGTCCATCAGTCGGGCAGCCAGTAGATCTCGATCGCGTAGCCGTCCGGATCCCTGCAGCGGAACGACGCGATGGCCGGCTCGTCCCGCATCGGGGTCGAGACGTCGACGCCGTCGGCCGCGAGCTGCGCGTGCTTGGCCCGCACCGCGTCGGGCGACTCCATGCGCATGCCGAAGTGGAACCACGACGGCGCCGGCTCGGGCGCGGCGTCGTCCATCAATGCGAGCAGGAAGGCACGCTCGCCCTGCATGAACGTGATCGACGGACCGGTCCTGCAGGTCGCGAGGCCGAAGCGCTCGCGATAGAAGGCCTCCGACTTCGCGCGGTCGCGCGTGTGCAGGTGCAGGTGCGTGATGTCCATGGCGCGTAGGGCCGAGCGGCGTCGTGCAGGCGACGCGGGCGACGATCATAGCAACGCGGCGTGCCGCGACACGCTTTCCCGCGACAGGCATCATGTGCGTCCCTCCGCACCGCCTCGCCATCGTCACGACCATGGGCATCGATCCTCTTCCCCTCGACCCCGTCATCGCCGAGCGTCTCTCGCAGGTCGCGACCGCGACGCTCGCCACGGTGCTGCTGAAGAAGGGGCTGCGCAACGTGTGGATGCGCGGCGCGATGCCTCTGCGCGCCGGTGATCGACGTCGGGTGGGCCGCGCCTTCACGCTGCGCTTCGTGCCGGCACGCGAAGACCTGGCGACGCCGGCCTCGTGGGCCGCGCCGATCTCGACCCGGACCGCGATCGAGGCGATGCCCGCGGGCTGCATCGCGGTCGTCGACGCGATGGGCGTCACCGACGCCGGCATCTTCGGCGACATCCTCGCCGCACGCATGGCGAAGCGCGGCGTGGCGGCGCTCGTCACGGACGGCGTGGTACGCGACGTCGACGGCGTGCTCGGCACGGGACTGCCGGTGTGGGCCCGCGGAACCGCGGCGCCCGCGTCGGTGACCGCGCTGACCTTCGTCGGCTGGCAGGAGGCGATCGCCTGCGGGGGCGTGGCCGTCTTCCCCAACGACGTCGTGGTCGCCGACGCCGACGGCGCGGTGCTGGTGCCGGCCGCGCTCGTCGAATCGGTCGTCGACGTCGCGATCGAACAGGAGCGGCTCGAAGGATGGATCATGCGCGAGGTCGAGCGCGGGGTGCCGCTGCCGGGCCTCTATCCGGCCGACGACGCGACGCGCCTGCGCTACGAGGCGTGGTCGCGCGGGCAGCCCGACGCATGACGATGGACCAGCACCCGCAGGCGCACCCCGGTCCCGTGCGAAGGCTCACCGCCGACGCGAACGGCGTGTACCCGATCGCGCCGACGCCCTTCCGCGGCGACGGCTCCATCGACGACGCGTCGATCGATCGCCTCGCGGACTTCTACGCGGCCTGCGGCTCGACCGGGCTCACGGTCCTCGGCCAGCTCGGCGAGGCGCCCAAGCTCGAACACGCGGAATCGGTCGCGGTCGCGACGCGCTTCATCCGCCGGGCGGCGTCGCTGCCGGTGATCGTCGGTGTCTCGGCTCCGGGATTCGCCGCGATGCGGGCGCTGACGCACGACGCGATGGACCGCGGCGCGGCCGGCGTGATGATCGCGCCGCCCAACACGTTGCGGACCGACGACCAGATCGCGGGCTACTACCGGCAGGCCGTCGAGGCGATCGGTGCCGACGTACCGTTCGTGGTCCAGGACTACCCGCTGACGTTCACCGTGCAGATGACGCCGTCGGTGATCCGTCGCATCGTGACGGAGAACCCGAGCTGCGCGATGCTGAAGCACGAGGACTGGCCCGGCCTCGAGAAGATCTCGACGCTGCGCGGCCACCAACGCGACGGCTCGATGCGCCGTATCGCGATCCTCACCGGCAACAACGGCCTCTTCCTCGACTACGAGATGGAGCGCGGCGCGGACGGCGCCAATACCGGCTATGCCTTCCCCGACATGCTGTGCGACGTGGTGCGGCTGTCGACCGCGGGTCGGCGCGAAGAGGCGCACGACCTCTTCGACGCGCATCTGCCGCTGCTGCGCTACGAGCAGCAGCCCGGCGTGGGCCTCGCGGTGCGCAAGTACCTGCTGATGCGGCGCGGCCTGCTCGCGTGCGACGCGCAACGCCGGCCCGCGGCCGCGCTGTCGACGCGGGCCCGGGCCGAGGTCGAGCATCTGCTCGGTCGGCTCGCGCGCCGCGATCCGCGCGCGGCCCTGCCGGAGGTCTCGCCATGAGCGACGCCACGCGCGGCGTGCAGCGACTCGCCGCCTTCGCCCACGGCGAGGTCGGCGGCAATCCGGCCGGCATCGTGATCGCCGACGAGCTGCCGGACGCGTCGACCATGCAGCGCGTCGCGGCCGAGGTCGGCTTCTCGGAGACCGCGTTCGCGATGCCGCACGGCGATCGCTGGCGCGTGCGCTACTGGTCGCCCGAGGCCGAAGTCCCGTTCTGCGGCCACGCCACCATCGCGCTCGGCGCCGCGCTCGCGATGCGTCACGGAGACGGCGTCTTCGCGCTCGACCTGCGCGACGCGGCGATCACGGTCGAAGGCCGGCGCGAGGGATCGGGCCACGCCGCCGCCTTGCAGTCGCCGCCGACGCGCAGCGACCCGGTGGACACCGGGTCCCTCGACGAGGCGCTCGTTCTCTTCGGCCTGGCGCGGTCCGACCTCGACGACCGCATCCCGCCCGCGGTCGTCGATGCGGGCGCACGCCATCTCGCGTTGATGCTGAAGGAGCGCGCGACGCTCGCGGCCATGTCGTACGACTTCGCGCGCGGCCGCGCGCTGATGCGTCGCGAAGACTGGGGCACGGTCCTGCTCGGGCACGCGCACGGACCGCGGCGGTTCTCGACGCGCAACGCGTTCGCCTGGGGCGGCGTGTACGAGGACCCCGCCACCGGAGCCGCGAGCGCGGCGCTCGCCGGATACCTGCGCGATCTGGGCTGGCCGCACGACGGCTCGGTCGCCATCGATCAGGGCGACGACATGGGGGTGCCGAGCCGCATCCGCGTCGACATCCCGATCGAGCGGGGCAGTTCGGTCCGCGTCGCCGGCACGGTCAGGACGCTGTGACGGAGGAGGACGGGACATGGCGCTCAAGCTGCTGGGACGATCGACGTCGATCAACGTGCGCAAGGTGCAGTGGACGCTGGCCGAGCTCGAGCTCGACTTCGAGCAGGAGGAGACCGCCGGCGACGACCTGCGCACGCCGGCGTTCCTCGCTCTCAATCCGAACGGGATGATCCCCGTCCTGATCGACGGCGATCTGGTGCTGTGGCAGTCGCATGCCATCTGCCGCCACCTCGCGATGCGAGAGGGCCGCACCGACCTGCTGCCTTCGTCCGGAGCCGAGCGTGCCCACGTCGAGCAGTGGATGGACTGGCTCGCGAGCGAGCTGAACCGCGCATGGAGCTATGCGTTCCAGGCGCTGGTGCGGAAGGCCCCCGGCCGCGACGACCCCGAGGCCGTCGCGCGCAGCGTCGCCGAATGGAACCGTCACATGCGCATGCTCGACGAACAGCTCGCGAGGACCGGAGCCTACGTCGTCGGCCCGCGCTTCACGCTGGCCGACGTGGTGCTCGGACTCGCCGGCTACCGGTGGACGATGACGCCGATGGAGCGGCCTTCGTTGCCGGCGGTCGACGCGTGGATGAGCCGGCTCGCGGCGCGCGGTCCGTACCGGAAGTACGGCGGCAACGGCATGCCATGAGTGTCGTCGAACCCGTCGCGCCGCTCGACCGCCGTCGCGTCGCGCCGTCCGCCGCGGTCATCGTCGTCATCGGCGCCTTCTGCATGGCGACGGCGATGGGCATCGGCCGCTTCGCGTTCACGCCGATGCTGCCGCTGATGCAGGAGAGCCAGGGCCTGACGCTCGCCGAGGGCGCGTGGCTGGCGACGGTCAACTATCTCGGCTATCTGGTCGGCGCCGTGCTCGGTTTCGTCCGCCCTCCGCGGCCCGGCGCCGCGACGCGCACCGGCCTCGCCCTCGTCGCCGTGTCGACGCTCGGGATGGCGGTGACGTCGGGCATGCCGGTGTGGCTCGCGTTGCGCTTCGTCGCCGGCGTCGCCAGCGCACTCGTGATGATCGGCATCGCGGGCTGGGCGCTGACGCAGCTCGGCACTCTCGGCCGCGGCGCGCTCGGCGGCGTGATCTTCGGCGCCGTCGGTGTCAGCATCGCGGTGGTGGGCGCGATCGTCTTCGTCGTCGCGACCACCGTCGACGATCCGCGCTGGGCGTGGGCCGTCCTCGGCGTCTTCAGCGCGATCGTGCTGGTGACCACGTGGCGGCGCCTCGTGCGCGAGCCGACGGTCCATGCGACGCGCGCCGCCGCCGCGCCGCCGCTCGACCGCGAGAGCTGGCTGCTGATCGTCTGCTACAGCGTCGCGGGCTTCGGCTACATCGTGCCGGCGACCTTCCTGCCGGCGGTCGCGCGCGCGCTCGTCAACGACCCCGCGGTGTTCGGCTGGATCTGGCCCGCGTTCGGCATCGCGGCCGCGATCGGGACCATCGCCACATCGACCTTCCTGCCGAAGGCACCGCTCGTGATGGCGGTCGGTACCCTCGCGCCGGTGCTGCACATGAGCATCGCGGCGCTCGTCGTCTCGGCGATCTGCGTCGGCGGCACCTTCATCCTCGTCACGCTGGCGGGGCTGCAGGAGGCGCGGCGCATCGCGCGCGGCTCGCCGACGCGGGCCGTGGCCGGCATGACCGCGTCGTTCGCGCTCGGGCAACTCGCCGGCCCGCTGCTCGCGCACACGGGTCCCTCGGCGCTCGGCGCGATGCGCCTGCCGAGCATCGTCGCGACCATCGCGCTGGTGCTCGGCGCGACGGTCCTGCTGCTGCGCCGGCCGACGCCGGTCGCGCCGCCGCTCGACTAGGCCGCCATCGAGACGATCCGTCCTTCCTCCGGTCGCGCGCGCCCGTCGAGCAGCTGTCGATACAGGCGCTCGACCGCGTCCGGTCCGCTCTCGACGACGACCGTCATCCACGGCCGCTCGCGATCGGCGACGCGATCGGCGAACGCATGCCATGCCGCGGCGAAGCGCTGCTGGAAGCCGTCGGCGCCCCAGTCGGCGGTGCGCTTGCGGATCTGCGCGGGAGCGAAGAAGAAGGTGGGCGCGGCGCCGGGCAAGGGCTCGGCCGACCCGCTCGAACGTTCGGCGTCCCAGTGCGACGAGCCGACCGCGAGGCTGTGTCGCATGCCGTCCGCGAAGCGACGATGCAGCCGCGCGCGCAGGACGCGATCGCCGGCGAAGTCGACGTAGACGACCGGCCGCTCGCGCGGCAGCGCGTCCACGGCGTCGATGCGCGCTGCCGTCGACGAAACCGCTCGGCCTCGCCTTGACCGGCTCGACGACGAGGCCGGTCGACATCGGGTAGTAGCCGTAGAAGCGTTCGCCGACGTCGATGCCTTCGCGGCGCGACGCGACGACGGTCGCGAAGCCCCACACCGGGATGCGGCCCCAGCCGTCCTCGCCCGACGGGAAGAAGTCCCAGTACGACATCGCATCGCCGAAGGCCGCGTAGGTGACGTTGTTGGCGGTCAGCGCGAAGCGCTCGATGCGCAGCGACACGCGACCTTCGTCGATGCCTTCGTCCGCGTCGTCGGTGCGAAGACGCGTCGCGTGGAGGTCGTCGGTGCGAAGACGCGTCGCGTGGAGGTCGTCGCGGCGGACGAGGAAGTCGGTCATGGCGACGGCTCCGAGAGGGCGCCTTCGCAGGATAGTCCCGACCGTCCGGCCGCGGACCGCGCCGCGTTGTGGCACGCTCGACCTCCGTCGACGAAGGAGAGCCCATGACCAGGACCGTCGCGTTGCCGACCGGGGAACGCGTGCCCGCGATCGGCCTCGGCACGTGGAAGATGGGCGAGTCCGCCGCGACCCGCGATGCCGAGGTCGGCGCCGTGCGCCACGCGATCGATCTCGGCTATCGACTGTTCGACACGGCCGAGATGTACGGCGAAGGCGGCGCCGAGAGCGTGCTCGGCCGGGCGCTCGGCGACGCGCTGCGCACGGGCGCCGTGCGGCGTGACGAGTTGTTCGTCGTCAGCAAGGTCTATCCGCACAACGCCGATCGCGACGGCGTCCCCGCGGCCTGCGACCGCAGCCGGAAGCGGCTCGGCCTCGACGTCGTCGACCTCTATCTGCTGCACTGGCGCGGCGCGGTGCCGCTCGCCGAGACGGTCGATGCCTTCGAGACGCTGAAGGCCGCGGGCTCGATCCGCGAGTGGGGCGTCAGCAACTTCGACCTCGACGACCTGCGCGAGCTCGAGCGTCTTGCGCCGACGCTGACGGCGAAGTCCGGCAGGCTGCATTGCGCGACCAACCAGATCTATTACGCGCTCGACGAACGCGGCGCGGACTTCGATCTGCTCACGTACCAGCGGACGCTGCGGATGGCGACGATGGCGTACTGCCCGCTCGGCCGCGGCTCGCTCGCGAAGGACGCGACGCTGCGCTCGCTCGCGACCGCGCGCGGCACCACGGCGGCACAGCTCGCGCTCGCCTGGGTCCTGAGGCGCGACGATGTGATCGCGATCCCGAAGGCGGTCGACCGTGCGCACCTCGCGGAGAACATCGGCGCGGCCGACCTCGCGCTGACCGACGAGGAACTCGCCGCGATCGATGCGGCGTTCCGGCCGCCGTCGCAGAGGACGCCGCTCGCGATGGTGTGAGGCGTCAACGCGGGCACGGGCCGATACGCGTCGCCCCCGCGGAGACCGGGATCCACGTCGACAGCGGCCGGCATCGGCCGTCGATGCAGAGCCGATAGTCCTCCACGTACGAGGACCGGGCGAGGTCGAGCGAGCGGAACCAGCGCTGCGCGGGCCGGTACGCATAGACCGCACCGACGCGCACCGCGTCGTCCGGCGGCTCCATCCCGGCTCCCGTTCCGCGGATGCGCGCCCCCGACAGGCACAACCACGAGCCCGCGGCGACGTAGTCCTCTTCCCAGTCGATCTTCTCGATCGAGTGCTGCCACACAAGCGTGAAGCGCGCGGCCGGCAGCGACACCGCATGGCCCGCGGCCGCGAGGCACAGCAGCGCCGACGCGGCGAGCGTCGCCGACATCCTCGCCTAGGCCGTCGACGACAACGACGGCTTGGCGCGCGTGCGCAGGTAGTGCCACACGATCAGCAACGCGGTGAGGGCGAATCCGACCTCGTCGGTCCACGGCGCGGCCGAGACCAGGAAGCACGCGGCGACGAACGCGTAGATGCGTTCGAACGCGTTCAGCGGAGCGACCCAGAAGCCGATCGCGGCGCCGCCCCACAACACGATCGCGACGATGGTCTTGAAGATCACGTAGGCGACCGCCGCGAGGCCGCCCCCCTGCAGCATCAGCGCCGGGTCGTACACCGCCATGAACGGGATGATGAAGCCGGCCACCGCGATGCGCATCGCCTGGAAGCCGATCTTCATGCCCGACTCGCGCGCGATCGGCGCCGCCGCGAAGGCCGCGAGCGCGACCGGCGGCGTCAGGTCGGCCATGATCCCGAAGTAGAAGACGAACATGTGCGACACGATCAGCGGCACGCCGAGCTTCAGCAGGGCCGGCGCCGCCAGCGAGCTCGTGATGATGTAGTTCGGGATGGTCGGGATGCCCATGCCGAGGATCAGGCACACGACCATCGTCAGCAACAGGCTGGCGAAGATGCTCTGTTGACCGAGCTGGATGTGTAGCCCGCGAACGTGGTCGCGGCGCCGGTCAGCGTCAGCGTGCCGATGATGATGCCGACGAGCGCGCAGGCGATGCCGACCGGCAACGCGTGCTTGGCGCCGTCGGCGAGCGCGACGACGGAGATGCGCAGCGTCTGGCGACCGCCTTTCATCACGAAGAGCGGCACCGCCATCAGCGCCGCGACGACGATCACGGCCGGGATGCCGAAGCGGAAGAAGGTCGCGCATGCGAGACCGACGACGATCCAGAACAGCACGCGCAGGCCGAAGGCGCCGATGCCCGCCATGATGCCGAACCCGAAGATCACGATGACCGTCAACGCGAGACCGACCATCCCCGAGAACAGCGGGGTGTAGCCCGCGAACAGCAGGTACACCAGCATGATCAGCGGGATCAGCAGGTACCAGCGCTCCTTCAGCGCCGCCCATGCGTCGGGTATCTGGTCCTTCGGCATGCCGAGCAGATTGGCGCGACCCGCTTCCAGATGGACCATCACGAAGGCCGTGAAGAAGTAGAGGATGGCCGGGATCGCGGCGGCCTTGCAGATCTCCGCGTACGGCACGTTGATGGTCTCGGCCATGATGAACGCGACCGCGCCCATCACCGGCGGCATGATCTGGCCGCCCATCGACGCGGTGGCCTCGACGCCGCCCGCGAAGGCCGACTTGTAG
>CALMOR010000071.1:23176-25208 GCA_937872165.1 uncultured Burkholderiales bacterium
CTTCATCAGCGGGATCGTGAACTGCCCGACCGTGACGACGTTGGCGACGCCCGAGCCGCTGATGGTGCCCATGAACGCGGACGAGATCACCGCGACCTTCGCGGGACCGCCGCGCGCGCTGCCGAAGAGGCCGAGCGCGACGTCGGTGAACAGCTTGATCATCCCGGCCTGTTCGAGGAAGGACCCGAAGAGGATGAACAGGAAGATGTACGACGACGACACGTAGGTCGGCGTGCCGTAGATGCCTTCGGTGCCGAAGCTCAGTTGACCGACGACCTGCGCGAAGTCGAAGCCGCGATGGCCGAACGCGCCCGGCAGGTACTGGCCGAACAGGCCGTAGGCGAGGAAGGCGGCGCAGATGACGGGCAGCGCGATGCCGAGCACGCGACGGGCGGCCTCGAACACCAGCACGACGAGGAGGATGCCGACCGCCAAGTCGGCATCGGTCAGCTCGCCCGCGCGCTGCACGAGCTCGGCCTCGAACACGTAGTGATAGACGCCGGTCGCGAAGCCCGCGAGCCCGACCACCCAGCCGATCGCGCCGGTCTTCAGCGGCGGATAGAGCGCGAACACCACGAGCAGCAGGAAGCCGACGTGCACGGCGCGCACGATCTCGGACGACAACGGGCTGAACGCCGCGGTGACGAGCTGGAAGGTCGAGAACAGGATCGCGACGTAGAACAGCACGCCGCGGAACGGCGGCCCCGCGTGCGCTTCGATCTGCGGGTCGACCTTGCCGGCGGTCGACGCGATCGGCGTGCCCGGAGCGGGCGCCTGCAGGTCGGCCTGGGTCTCTTGCGTCATGGGCACTCCGATGCGGCCGCGGGCGACTCGGCGGACGGCGGGTCGATCGAAAGGCGCGGCCGTGCGTTCGACGATGCGGTCGACGACAGCGCGGCCGTCGACCGACCCGTCGCCGGTCCCCGATCGGACGCGCAGACCCCTGCGATCATTTGAGCAGGCCCTGCTCGCGGTAATACTTCTCGGCACCCGGATGCAGCGGCACCGGCGGGTTCCTGCCGGCGGCCTCCTTCGAGATGACCTTCGCCGCGTTGTGCGAGGCGACCAGCACGTCGAGGTTGTCGAAGGTCGCCTTGGTCAACGCGTAGACGAGGTCGGTCGACACGGCATCGCTCGTGACGAGGTAGTTCTGGATGGCGACGGTCGGCACCGCGACGGTCTGTCCGCCATAGGTGTTGGCCGGGATCGTCACCGACTGATAGGCCGGGTCGCCCACCTTCGCCACGACCTCGGGCGGCACCGGCACGACGACGATGTTGACCGCGGTCGCGAGGTCGCGGATCGACGCGACGCCGAGACCCGCCGACTGCAGCGTGACGTCGAGCTGACGGTTCTTCATCAGTTCCACCGATTCGCCGAACGCGAGGTACTCCACCTTCGAGAAGTCCGCATAGGTGAGACCCGCGGCCTTCAGCACCGCGCGCGCGTTGAGCTCGGTGCCGGACTTCGGCGCGCCGACCGAGATGCGCTTGCCCTTCAGGTCGGCCAGCGTCCGGATGCCCGAGTCGGCGCTCGCGACGATCTGGATGTAGTTCGGATAGATCGCCGCCATCACGCGCAGCTTCTTCAGCGGCGTCTTGAAGCCCGCCTCCTCGTTGCCCTTGTACGCGTCGGACAACGCGTCGCCGAGCGAGAACGCGACCTCGCCCTTGCCGGCCTGCACGAGATTGAGGTTCTCGGCCGATGCCTTGGTCGCCTGTGCACTGGTGCGCACGTCGGGCACCGCCTTCGCGTAGATCTGGCTCAACGCGACGCCGAGCGGGTAGTACACGCCGCTCTGCCCTCCGGTCAGCACGTTGACGAACTTCTGCTGCGCCCACGCGGACGACGCGACGAGCGCCATCGTCGCCAATGCGATCGGCAAGGTCCGGTGGACGAACGAGGCGGGACGGCGTCCCGGTCGCGGGGATGCGTGAGCGAACATGAAATCTCCGTCGAAGGAAGCGGAACGGGGACCGCGACGGAGGTCGCGATCGGCACCGCGGCGAGCGAACGACGCACGGCGTCGACA
>CALMOR010000072.1:0-5873 GCA_937872165.1 uncultured Burkholderiales bacterium
CGCAACAGGCCGTCGACGCCGGCCCCGAGATTGAAGACCGCCTTCAGCGCCGGCGGGGTCGCATAGAACGCGGCGGGCGGCGTCCACACGATCGCGTAGTCGGCGGGTTCGGCCGCGGCGCCGACCGCCGGCCGGGCCTCCGCGTCCCAGACCAGGATCGGGACCGCAGGCATCGCCGCGGCGAAGTCCCTCAGCCACGGCTCGGCTCTGGCGCCGGGCGCGCAGAAGACGACGCGGGTCATCGCATCGTCAGCGACGGCGGACGGGTCGGTTGCTGGAGGGAAGACGGCGCGGGTCTCGGATGATGGCCGATGAGGCGGCGCAGGAAGCGCCAGATCTTCGGCACGATCCAGGCGGCCAGCGCGACGGTCGCCACCAGCAGCACGAGGAAGACCCACGGATGCAGGAAGGCGAGCAGCAGGCCGCCCGGTGCGAGCACGTCCTCGCCGAGCGACAGGCCGATGTTGCTGAACGGCTCGGGCGACGTGTTGGCCAGCGCCCGCGTGCTGCTCTTCGTCAGATGCGCTCCGGCCGCGAGCGAGCCGCCGAGCATCGCCGCGACCAGCGTGCCGATGCCGCCGCCGTGCGGATCGAGCGCGCCGATCGCCGAGGCCGCGAGCAGCGCGCCCGCCGGAACGCGGATGAAGGTGTGGACCGTGTCCCAGATGCTGTCGACCCACGGAATCTTGTCGGCGAAAAATTCCACCACGACCATCAGGCCCGAGGCCACCATCACGATCGGATGGCTCAGCGCGTGCAGCCCTTCGGGCATCGCGACCCAGCCCGCGCGACCGACCAGGCCGACCACGAACAGCACGAGATAGAGGCGGATGCCGCTCGCCCA
Organism: uncultured Burkholderiales bacterium; assembly: GCA_937872165.1. Lineage (GTDB taxonomy): Bacteria > Pseudomonadota > Gammaproteobacteria > Burkholderiales > Burkholderiaceae_D > CAHJXF01. Next base: position 845 of record CALMOR010000072.1, read on the forward strand.
GCCGAGCGCGGCCGCTAACGCGACGATCTGCGTGGGGTCGAGACTGTTGAGCATGCGCGAGCGGACAAGACGACAGCGGAGAGACGACGGGGAAGAAGACGCCGGACCGGAGCGATCGTATCCTTCTCCATCGCGCATCGCCACTCGCTTTCGCCCGCTTCCCTTCGATGCCTGGACCTTCGCCCACCTCGTCGCCGTGCCGCCGTCGCCTGCTGTCCTCGGCGGTCCCGGGCGATCCCGCGGACTTCGTCGTCCGTTCCGCGATGGGGGCGAGCGCGATCGTCGTCGTGGCTCTGTCGGGCGCGGCCCTCGTCGCCGCGTCGATGCGCACCCGTCTTCCCTTTCGAGGAGCCTGCCATGGGTCGTTTCGCGATCGTCGCGTACAAGCCGAAGCCCGGCATGGACCGGGAGCTCGAAGCCTGCGTCGCGAAGCATCTGCGGGTGCTCGCCGACGAAGGTCTCGTCAGCGACCGCCCCGGTTGCACGATGCGCGGCGTCGACGGCACGCTGGTGGAAGTCTTCGAGTGGCGCTCGGCCGAGGCCATCGAGGCGGCGCACGGCAACGTTGCGGTCGGCGCGCTGTGGAGCGAGTTCGGCGCCGTCTGCGACTACGTGCCGCTGTCGTCGCTGCCCGAGGCCGGGCGGATGTTCGCGGAGTTCGACGCCGTCGACCCGTGACGACCGCTGCGCTCCGCGCACCCGGCGCGCGTCAACGCGTCAGCGCGTCAGGGCGTCTTCCGTCAGGCCCACCGCGGCGAGGTCCGCGGTGCGGAAGACCGCGTCGTCGGCCATCAGGAACTCGCCGAGCTGCGGCGGCTTCACCGACGCGCCGCCGGCATCGCATGACCTGTCCGCGGCGATGGGTCTGATCCAGGAACAGATGGGCGAGGGTTCGGTCGATGCGGTCGATGCGGTCGAGCGGAGTGCCGTGCTTGCCGCGATCGAAGGCCACCTGCCGCGCGAGCGCATCGTCGCCGTCCGCGTCGAGAGCGCCGCAGAACGCGATCAGCCGCTCGTCGACCTCGCGCTGCCGGACCGCGAGGCCTTCCATCGTCGAACACGGCATCCGGTCGGCGTAGGTCGTCACGCCGAGGCCGCCCTCCTCGAGCGCATCGCAGTAGCACCGGTCGAGGATGAGGATGTGGTTGAGCGTCGCGGCGATGCTCGGATAGAAGCTCGTGCGCGGCACGATCCATTCGTCGTGGCTCAGGCGCAGGCAGGCGCGTCGAGGCGACGGTTGGCGAGCCGGTTGGCGCGCGCCGTCACGAGGAAGCGTCGCGACAGGCGTCCCACGTCACGCGGCCTCCGACGGCAACGGATGCCCCGGCATCAGATCGTACGGATGCTTCCAGCGCGGCTCTTCGGCGATGCGCCGGGTCCACGACGCGACGGCCGGATGGTCCTTCCAGTCGAGTCCGAATTCGTCGGCGAAGTACAGGTAGCCGACGAGGGAGAAGTCGGCGATGGTCAGCCGGTCGGCGACGACGTAGCGACGATCGGCGAGATGCGACTCGAGCGTCTTCAACGCGCTCTTCGCTCGCGCGCGAAGGAAGGCGATGACCGCCGGATCGTTGCTGCCCGCCGGCGTGAAGTTGAGCATCCAGCGCAGCGTCGCGATGTTCGCCGTCAGCTTGTGGTTGTCCCACAGCGTCCAGCGCAGGACCTCGCGCCGCTCGTCGTCGTCGGCCGGCCCGAAGCGGCCGAGCGTGGTCGCGAGGTAATCGAGAATGACGCCGCTCTGGGCGAGCGTCCGTCCTCCGTGTTCGAGGACCGGCACCTCGCCCATGACGTTCTTCGCACGGAACGCCGGGTCGCGCGTGCCGCCGCCGAAGAAGTCGTTCCAGACCGGCGTCCACTCGGCGCCCGCGAGCTCGAGCATCAGCGCGACCTTGTACGCGTTGCCGGACTGCGCGAAGCAGTGGAGGACGTAGGGGGATGCGGTCGTCGTCGACATGATGGCGTTCCGATGAGCGGGGGATGCGAGGTCTCAGCGACGAGGCCGGGGGCGAGCCTCGCCGTCGGCGATCGCCGCGCGGATGAAGGCCGACTTGCCTTCGGTGTAGGCCTCGCGATCGTCGGCGTGGCGCGCGACGAGATCGCTCTTCAGCGCTTCGTAGCGATCCCGCAGGTCCGCATCGTCCCGCAGCAGCCGGGAGAAGTCGAGGCGGTCGTGCCACGCGCCCGAGTCGTGGACCGTCACGTGCAGATGATGCGTGCGCCGGCCGTTCGCATGGCGCATGAAGAACTGGCGATCGGTGAGCGTGCCGTTGAATTCGAGCGAGGTCGCATAGCCGTTGCGACAAAGCGGTTCGTTGAGCGCGTACGCGACGTCCATCGAGCGCACGCCGGCGAGCAGATCGATGATCGGCTTCGCACGGAGATCCGCGATCGGCGTGCTGCCGATATGGGCGATCTCGACGAAGGTGCCGGGGAACACCGCCATGAGCCGGTCGCGTTCCGCTGCGAAGAGCTCGGCCCAGCGCGGGTCGTGGTCGACGAGATCGACCGACTGGTCGATCGCGCGACGCAGCGACTCGCCTTCGCCGAGACCGACCCACCGATGCCGGATCACGGTCGCCTGCGCCGAGGCCCGCTCGCCTCGAGGCGCGTGCCGCCGTCGTACGAACGCTGGCCCTTCAAGCCAGGGCCCGTCCGATCAGGATCTTCTGGATGTCGCTCGTGCCTTCGTAGATCTGGCACACGCGCACGTCCCGCCAGATGCGCTCGACCGGAAAGTCCGTGACGTAGCCGTAGCCGCCGAAGACCTGCATCGCGTCGCTGCACACGCGCTCGGCCATCTCGGACGCGAAGAGCTTCGCCATCGCCGCTTCCTTGAGGCACGGCCGTCCCGCATCGCGCAGCACCGCCGCGTGCCAGATCATCTGGCGCGCCACCTCGATCTGCGTCGCCATGTCGGCCAGGCGGAACTGCACCGCCTGGTGGGCGAAGAGTGTCTGGCCGAAGCTCTCGCGCTGCTTCGCGTAGTCGAGAGCGGCCTCGAACGCGGCGCGCGCCATGCCGACCGCCTGCGACGCGATGCCGATGCGGCCACCCTCGAGTCCCGACAGCGCGATCCGGTAGCCCTGCCCTTCGTCGCCGATGCGGTTGGCCGCCGGCACGCGGCAACCGTCGAAGAGGATCTGCGCCGTGTCGCTCGCGTGCTGGCCGGTCTTGTCCTCGAGGCGCGCGACGACGTAGCCGGGCGTCTTCGTGTCGACGACGAAGGCGCTGATGCCCTTCTTGCCCGCGGCCTTGTCGGTGACGGCCATCACCAGCGCGACGTCGGCATGCCGGCCCGACGTGATGAACTGCTTGACGCCGTCGAGCACGTAGTCGGCGTCCGCGTCGGCGCCGTCCCTGCGCGCCGTGGTCCGCAGCGCGGACGCGTCCGAGCCCACGTGCGGCTCGGTCAGGCAGAACGCGCCGAGCATCGCGCCGCTCGCGAGCGGCTTCAGCCAGCGCTCCTTCTGCTCGTCGCTGCCGTAGCGATCGAGCATGCTGCACACCGGACAGTTGTTGACGCTGACGATGGTCGACGTCGCGCCGTCGGCCGCGGCGATCTCTTCGATGATGAGCGACAGCGACAACGTGTCGAGGCCGGCGCCGCCCCAGGCCTCGGGCACCGTCACGCCGTAGCAGCCGAGCGCGGCCAGGCCCTTCAGCGCGTCGGCCGGGAAGGTGGCGTCGCGGTCCCACTCGGCGGCGAACGGAGCGATGCGCTCGCGCGCGTAGTCGCGCACGGCGTCGCGGATCATTTCCTGCTCGTCGGTCAGCAGCATGGGGGTTCAGGCCTCGGGCGAGACGATGGTCGTGTCGGGCACCGCGACGTCCCGGTCGGGCTGGTCGGTGCCGCAGCTCGGACAGTAATGGAAGAACGCGTTCTTCCGATGGGCGCAGACCGGACAGTGCTCGAACAGCTTCATGCCGCAATGCATGCAGAAGTTGGTCTCGCCGTCGTGGACCTTGAAGCCGCGTTCGCAGCCGGGACACACGCCCGCGTTGGTGCTCTTGATCGCATGCTCGTACGACAGGCCCTTGCGCCGCACCGCCTCGCTCTGCTGCTCGGCGACCCGCTGGCGTTCGAGATAGCGCTGCATCGTGACGATCGCATAGCGGCCGACGGCCACGGTGACGAGGATGCCGATGACGTAACGGACATAGCCGCCGTAGCTCGGCAGGTAAGGGACGAGCTCGACGAAGAAGGTGAACACCGCGAAGAACACGAAGCCCCAGACGAACGGCCACCAGCTCGACTTGCGATGACGCACGAACAGCCATGCGGCGATCGCCAGCGGCGGCAGCGTGATCGCGAGACGGATCAGGAAGACGCGCAGCTCCATCCGTCGCAGCGCCGCGTCGAACACCTCGCGCGCAGCATCGTCGAGCGCACCGCGATCGCGTCGCAGGCCGCCGGTCCGTTGATCGACCTCGAGCGAACTCGCCCTCGCCTTCTCGAGCGCCGCGTCGGCCGTGCGCGACGCCGACGACAGACCGTCGAGGTCGTGCGTGCGCTGGATGACCTCGGGATCCTGGTCGGCCCGCTGCGTGCTCTGCCGCGCGGCCACCCAGTTCTCGAAGCTCGACCGCGCCGTGCGATAGGCGGCTCGCGCCGACTGCGCCTGCAGGTCGAGCGTCGCGATGCGCTCGTCCGCTTCGCGCTTCTGCGCCTCTCCGCGCAGGATCGCGGCGTCGAGCGACGCGGCCCGTGGACGGTCGACCAAGTCAGACAGCTGCACGTCCCCGTCGACGGTCGGAAGGTCGTGGACCACCAGCGAGCCGAGGCCGATCAGGAAGCCGGCGAAGATCGCCGCGACGATCCACAGCACCGCGCGGAACATCCGCTCCGGCGTGCGCAGGCCCTTCTGCGCGACCGACTGCGAGGCCTTGGCCGACGGACCCGGATTCATGACGCGTTCATCCGCCGCCGCCCTCGTGGGAAAGCAGCGGCCCGGGTCGACGGGCCATGACCTCGATCTCGATCTTCATGCGGGCATCGACGAGGCCGACCACCATCGCGGTGGCCGCGGGC
>CALMOR010000072.1:5883-6699 GCA_937872165.1 uncultured Burkholderiales bacterium
CGGGCCGCGCGACCGCGAAGTAGCGGCCGAAGAGCGGAGCGACCGTCTCGAAGTCGGCGGCGTCGACCAGCAGATAGCGCACGCGCACGACGTCGTCGAGGGTCAGCCCCGCTTCGCGGAGAGCCGCGGCGATGTTGACGAAGCACTGGTGGGTCTGCGCGACGAGGTCGTCGTCGATCGTCATCGCCGCGTAGTCGAAGCCGGTCGTGCCGGAGACGTGCACGTGATCGCCGTCGACGACCGCGCGGCTGTAGCCGGCGACGGTCTCGAAGGTCGAGCCGGACGTGATGCGGGTGACGTCGGTCGCCGCATTCATCGCGCTCCTCTCCGGTCGGTCGCGGCCGCGGCTCGATGGGCCACCGTCACCACCGCATCGCCGAGCCGTCGTAGCTGAAGAAGCAGCCGTTGTCCTCGTGCGAGAGCCCGGCGATGGTCTTGCGGATGCCCTTCGCGCTGTCGGCGACGTCGAGGTCCGCGCCCGTGCCGCCCATGTCGGTCCGCACCCAGCCCGGATGCAGCGCGATGCAGGTCGCGCCCTGCGGTCCATACGTCAGGGCCGCGTCCTTCATCACCGAATTGACCGCCGCCTTGCTCGCGCGGTAGGCGGTGAACTTGCCGTTGTCGCGCGTGGCGATCGAGCCGAGCCGGGAGCTGACGACGGCCAGCCGGCCGCGCGCGGCCGCGACGCGCGGGCCGACGACCGGCGACATCTGCATCGCGGCCCAGACGTTGGTCCGCATCGTGTCGTCGAAGTCGTCGCGGCGCCGGCGCCCCGCGCCCCCCCGGGCCCCCCCCCCCCCGGGGTGGGTAAGGCCG
>CALMOR010000073.1 GCA_937872165.1 uncultured Burkholderiales bacterium
CACATAGGCGCCGGGGAGGGAACCGACCCCGCCGACGACGACGACCACGACGGCGTCGCCGACGGTGGACAGGTCGAGCCCGAGGTTGGCCGGCTCGCGCGGCAGCTGCAGCGCGCCGCCCAGACCCGCGAGCATCGTGCCGAGCGCGAACACCGCGGTGAACAGCCACGCCTGATCGACGCCGAGCGCGCCGACCATCTCGCGGTCCTGCGTGGCCGCGCGCACCAGCGTGCCCCAGCGGGTCTTCGTCAGCAGCAGCCAGAGGAGGCCGAGCACGACCGGACCGACGACGATCAGCAGCAGGTCGTAGGCGGGGAAGCGACGGCCGAGGATGTCGACGGCGCCGGTGAAGCCCGGCGCGCGCGGACCGAGCAGATCTTCGGGACCCCAGAGGTACAGCGCCGCGTCCTCGATGATCAGCATCAGCGCGAAGGTCGCCAGAAGTTGAAAAAGCTCCGGGGCGCGATAGATCCGGCGCAGCAGCAGCGTCTCGACCAGCGCGCCGATCGCGCCGACCGCGAGCGCCGCCAGCAGCAGCGACGGCCAGAACCACGCGCCGCCGAGCCGGTCGGTCAGCGTGTAGGCGAGGTAGATGCCGAGCAGGTAGAACGAGCCGTGCGCGAAGTTGACGACGCGCGTGACGCCGAAGATCAGCGACAGCCCTGCGCCGACGAGGAACAGCGACGACGCGCCGGCGAGGCCGTTGAGCAGTTGGACGAGGAAGCCGGAGAGGGTCATCGTCCGCACGCCGGATCGATCGCGACACGCGGTGTCGAGGCGACGACGATGGCATCGACGACGCCGCGCCGACGCTCGTCGTGGCGATCGAGGCCGGTCATGGAGACGCGCCCCGCTCCATCGCCCGGACGCTGCGAAAGTCTTCGGTCCGAGCGACCGCTCGCGCGCTCTCGAGGCCTGCGCATCGCGGCACCGCGACCGGGTTCCGACCCTTCATTCGACCGCACCCCTACTCGGCCGCGCGCATTTTCTTCACGTCCGAATCGCCCGGCAGGAACTTCGCGCCGTCGAGATACCGGTAGTCGACCATCACGCCCTTGCCGCCTTCGTTCTTCGTCTTGCCGACGAACGCGCCCATCGTCGACTGGTGGTCCTGCGCGCGATAGCTGATGCGACCGAACGGCGACTCGACGACGAGGCCCGAGAACGCGGCGACCAGCTTGTCGGTGTCGATGCCCTTCGCCTTCCGGATGCCGGTCGCGAGCGACTTGATCATCGTGTAGCCGACCACCGAACCGAGGCGCGGATAGTCGTTGTACTTCGCGTGATAGGCGAGGAAGAAGGCCTTGTGCTCCGGCGTCTGGATGCCGTACCACGGGTAGCCGGTGACGATCCATCCGGTCGGCGTCTCGTCCTTCAACGGGTCGAGATACTCGGGCTCGCCGGTCAACACGCTGACGACCTCGCGTCCCTCGAAGAGCCCGCGCGTGTTGCCTTCGCGGACGAACTTCGACAGGTCGGCACCGAACAACACGTTGAAGATCGCATCGGGCCTGGCATCGGAAAGCGCCTGCACGGTGCTGCCGGCATCGAGCTTGCCGAGCGGCGTCGCCTGCTCGTTGACGAACTCCACGTCCGGCTGCGCCGCCTTCAGCAGTTCCTTGAACGCGGCGACCGCGGATTGACCGTACTCGTAGTTGGGATACACCAGCGCCCAGCGTTTCCTGTGCAGCTTGACGGCCTCGGGCACCAGCATCGCGGCCTGCATGTAGGTGCCCGGCCGCAGGCGGAACGTGTACTTGTTGCCGCTGCCCCAGATGATCTTGTCGGTCAGCGGCTCGCCGGCCAGATAGAAGAACTTCCGCTGCTTCGCGAAGTCGGTCAGCGCGAGTCCGGTGTTGGACAGGAAGGCGCCGGCGAGCACGTCGACCTTCTCGCGCGAGATCAGTTCCTCGGCCATGCGTACCGCGTCGCCCGGACTGGCGTTGTCGTCGCGCGTGATCAGCTCGAGCTTCCTGCCGTCGATGCCGCCGGCCACGTTGACCTCGCCGACCGCGAGCTCCATGCCTTTCCGGTACGGCTCGAGGAACGCGGGCTGGGCCTTGTAGCTGTTGATCTCGCCGATGCGGATCACGTCCTGGCCGTGCGCGACCGGCAGCACGGCGAGCAGGCAGGCGGCGACGGCGGTGCACCGGAACGTTCGCGACAGGTTCATCGGGGACTCCTTGAGGATGGAGGACGGAGTGTGAGGGAACATCCGGCAGCGGGCGGCTCAGCGCAAGCCGTCCTTGCCTTCGATCTCGTGGGCCTGCAGCCCGCCGATGCGCGGCAGCGGCCGGCCGCTGTCGGTGACGACGACGGCGACGACGATCTCGTGTGCGCGCGGCGCATCGCAGACGCGCGCCTCCATCGCATCGAAGTGGCTGCGCACGAAGGCCGCGTCCTTGTGGCCGAGCGGCACGTCGATCGCGGTGCCGAGCCCTCCGCGCTTCTTCGCCGACGGCACGAGCGCGGCGCCCTTGTCGACGGCCTTCCGCAGCGGCGCGCCGAGCTTCGGATGGAGGATCGCCGCGGCATGCTCGAGCTCGCCCGCCTCGCCGACGATGGCCGCCTTGCCGTAGCTCTCGGCCGCCGCGGGGTCGATGCCGAGCGCCTTCACGCACGCGTCGCCGAGCAGTCCGCCGAGCTCCTCGCCGATCGCGACCAGCGCGCCGAGGTCCTCGACGTAGCGACCCGCGCACGGGTTGTCGACGACCGCCATCGCGAGCGCGCGACGGGTCGGCGGATCGACGGGTCGACCCATCTCGATGCGGGTCTCGTCCACCTGGACGACGAGCTTGCGGATTGCGGCGGGCATGAGGTCCTCTTCGCGGTCAGCGCAGTCCGTTCCATTGCGCGATGCCGGCCGCGGCGAGGCCGCCGATGCGCGCATGGATGCGGGCGCCGGTGCCCATCGCGAGGACGAAGACGATCTCGTCCGCCGCGGGCGCGCCCGGCACGCGCACCTCGATCGCGTCGAAGTGGCTGCGCACGTACGACGCGTTGACGTGGGTCAGCGGCACGTCGAGCGCGGTGCCCGGCGCACCGACCTTCTTGGTCGCGGGGACGATGGCGAGCGCGTTGCCGGGCTGGCCCGTCCTCGCGTCGCCCCGCCCTCCGACGCAGGCGGCGCGGTCGTCGTTCCAGCCGAGCAGTTCGCGCATCGCGTACCCGCCCGGCACGTGCCACGTGGCGCCGTGCTCGAGCTCGCCGTCGGCGCCGACGATCGCCCCCTTGCCGTAGGTCTCGATGCGCTCGACCGGTACGTCCATCGCGCGACGCAGTCGCTCGGCCATGTCGATGCCGACCGGCGTCAGCGCGTCCATCATCGGCAGCAGGTCCGGCTCGTAGCGGCCGGCGTAGGGGTTGGTCACGACGATCGCGACGGCCCCGCGTCGCAACGCTTCGGCGGGAGCCGGACCGAACTCGTGACGGATGTCCTCGACCTGCACGAGCGTGCGGCGGATCTCGATCACGCGAAGGCCTCGCGGCGTTCGACGGCCGCGACGGGCGCGTCCTCGGTGGTCGTCATCGTCCCCTGGCAGACCAGGGCCGACGACACGATCAGGCCGGCCGCACGCAACGCGAGCGCATGGTCGAGGCCGTTCCGCAACGCCCGTCCCACCGCGTGCGCTCCGAGTCGCGGCACGTCGACCGTGACGAGACGGTCGCCGAGGTCGCTGTCGTCCGCGAGGGCGGAGGCGGGGCGCCGCACGATACGCGGATCGTCGACGTCGACCGCGTTGGCGATCATCGTCGCGGCGGCGTCGGCTTCGGCCGCGGTGCGGGCCAGCACCGTCACGC
>CALMOR010000074.1:0-1356 GCA_937872165.1 uncultured Burkholderiales bacterium
GTCCATCCGCGTTCGAAGCGGCACGTCACCCGGTCGAGCACGCGCCGCCGACCGAGCGAGACGCCGACCTCGTGCGCGCGCAGCGTCATCCGAGTTTCCTTCGCTGCAGCAGCCACAACAGGTAGGTGCCGCCGACCAGCGCGGTGACCACGCCCACCGGCAGCTCCTGAGGCGCCAGCGCGGCGCGCGCGACGACGTCGGCCGCGAGCAGCAGGACGCCGCCGGTGACGGCGCTGCCGAACAACAGGTATCCGTGTCGGCCCGGCGCGAGACGACGGACCAGATGCGGCGACGCGAGGCCGACGAACGCGACCAGCCCTGCCTGCGACACCGCGAGGCCGGTGGCGAGCGCGAACAGCAACACGAGGACGAGTCGCCAGCGCGGCAGCGAGAGGCCGAGGCTGGTCGCGCTGTCGTCGCCGAGGGTCAGCGCATCGAGCACGCGACCGAAGCGCATCGCGAGCGGCAGCACGAACGCGAGTCCCGCTCCGAGCGCGAGCACGCTCTGCCATCCGAGGAAGCCGGTGCTGCCGAGGAGGAACGCCTGCTTGCCGCGCAACGCGTCCGGCGAGACCAGCGTCATCAGGTCGCCGACGGCACCGAGCAGCACGCCGACGACGGCCCCGGCGAGCAGCAGGCGCACCGTCTGCTCGGCGCCGCGCGCGAACAGCAGCGTGAGGCCGACACCGACCAGCGCGCCGCTGAAGGCCGCGACGACGAGGCCGATGCGGTCGAGCCAGGCCGCGGTCGCGAGACCGATGACGTGACCCGCGATCGAGCCGGCCGCCAGGACCGCGACCACCGCGAGCGACGCGCCGGCGGCGGAGCCGAGCAGGTAGGGAGCGGCGAGAGCAGTGCGGAACAGTCCCTGCGCGAGCGCGCCCGAGAGACCGAGCAGCGCGCCGACCAGCAGCGCTCCGACGGTGCGCGGCGCGCGGATGCGGCCGAGGATCAGCGCGGCCTGGTCGCTCGCGAGATCGGCCTGCAGGCCGTGCCACGACAGCCCGTCGCTGCCGGCCGCGATGCCGAGGACGACCAGCAGCGACGCCACCGCGCCGAGCACCGTCAGCAGACGGATGCGGCGCCGCGCGGCCGTGCCCGTCGTCGCGATCATGGTGCGGGCAACGCGGCGAGGCAGGCCGCCAGCGCCAGCGCGGCCTCGCCCAGCCGCGGCCCGGGCCGGATCAATACCTCGTAGTGGCCGGTGTCGAAGCCGCACACCCGCCCGCGTACGAGCGCATCGAGCGCGTTCCAGCCGGGGCGGTCCTTCATCGTCGCGAGCTCGCGTTCCGCTGCGACGATGATGTCCGGGTTGCTCCTGCCCACGTACTCGGGGTTGAGCCGCGGGAACGGACC
>CALMOR010000074.1:1366-2307 GCA_937872165.1 uncultured Burkholderiales bacterium
CTCCGCGGAGACGACGTTGTTCAACCCGAGCCGTGCGAGCGTTTCGCCGATGAACGAGCCCGCGCCCGCCGCGTAAGGCGCCGACGCGACCTCGAAGTAGACCTTGCGGCCGCGCGCCGCGGCGGGCACGCGGGCTGCCGCGATCGAGAGGTCGCGCTCGATGCCGGACCAGACGCGGTCCGCCTCGGCGGGCCTGCCGACGAGAGCCGCGAGCGTGACCAGCGACCTGTGCACGTCCGCATGGGTCTGCGACTCGAGCAGCACCACGACGAGGCCGAACGACTCGAGGCGGTCGGTCACGCGCGCGGACTTGCCGGCCAGCACCACGTCCGGCTTCAACGCGACGATGCGTTCGACCTGCGCGTCGTCGAGGCCGCCGAGCTTCGGCAGCGCGCGCACGGACTCGGGCGCGTTCGAATAGCGATCGGTGCCGACCAGCCGATCGCAGGCGCCGAGCGCGCAGACCGACTCGGTGATCGACGGCAGCAGCGAGCCTGCCTGCCGCGATCGTCGACGACGAGGACGGGTGCGGCGCGGGCCCCGGTCGCGCCCAGCACGACCGCCAGCACGAGCCACGACGGGGTCGCGGTCGTCCGGAACGGCCGTTTCAGCCATTTCAGCCATTCCGCCCGAATAGGCCGGACCGCTCGGACGCTCATCGATGTCCCTTCACCGCGAGCTCGCAGCCGGCGACCATCAGCGTCACGCGATCGCAGACCGCGGCGATCCGTTGATGCAGCAGGCCCAGCGCGTCGACGAAGCGTCGCGTTTCGGCCTGCATCGGCACGACGCCCAGGGCGATCTCGTTGGACACGAGCACGACCGGACCCGCCGCGGCGGCCACGGCGTCGGCGAGCGCATCGACCTGGCGATCGAGGTCGCTGGCGGGTGCGCCTTCGAACGGCATCAGCCGTTGCGTGAGCCACAGCGTCAGGCAGTCG
>CALMOR010000074.1:2317-5905 GCA_937872165.1 uncultured Burkholderiales bacterium
ACGCGAGTTCGTTCCGGTGTTAGCGCGGGCAGCGGTGGCGGTCGGCGTCGCCGGGGCGGCCGGAGCGTCGCCGCGCTGTGTCACGGGGCGTGCATCGGGTTCGCCACCGTCGTGGCCGGCGACCTGGTGCCGCCTTCCCGGCGTAGCCGCGCGATCGCGGCGATGCCGTTCGATGCGCGCGGTCATCTCGGCATCGAGCGGCTTCGCGGTCGCGAGCAACAGCGCGTCGCGCCGCTCGCCGCCGGCGAGCCACGCACGAGCCCGCTGCTCGGCCGAGCGCGACTTGCCGCTCTTCTGCCCGCCGAGGATGAGCTCGCGGAAGGCCGCGTCGCTCAACGCGAGCTCCACCTCAGCGTGACGAAGCCCTCGCGGCCGGGCTGCTCGTAGCCGAAGGCCGTCTGGTAGTCGCGGCCCCCGACGTTGTTGACGCGCACGCCGAGCGAGAAGTCCTTCGCGAACGCCCAGTCGGCACGCAGGTCCACGACCCCGTAGCCGCCGAGACGGATCGAGTTGGTCGTGTCGTCGAAGCGATGCGAGTAGGCCTGCACCGAAGCGCCGACGCTGTACGGCCCGAGCTGCCAGTCGGCACTGGCCTTGGCCGACTGCTTGGCGCGCCGCGGCAGCAGCTTTCGGTAGGTCGACGTGCCGGCGGTGTCGTTGATCGGATCGACGTAGTCGTACGACGCGGCGAGCGTCCACGCCTCGAGACGCGCGTCCCATGCGAGCGTGCCGCCCTCGACGCGGACCCGCGGCACGTTGACCGGCAGAGGACCGCTGCTGATGAAGGAGTCGTAGCGACTCTCGTAGCCGGTGAGGCGCACGTGATGGACGCCCGCGGTCCACTGCACGAAGGCCTCGCCGTGCTTGCCGGTCTCGGGCAGCAGGTCCGGATTGCCGAAGCCCGGGAAGTAGAGCTGGTTGAAGCTCGGCGCCGTGAAGCTCGTGCCGTACGAGCCGCCGACGCGCCAGTCCTCGGTGACCTTGTACGCGTAACCGAGCGCGCCGGTAGTCTTGCCGCCGAACTGCGTGTAATGGTCGCGCCGCACGCTCGCCTGGAAGTCGTGCGGCCCGTAGTCGAAGGACCAGCCGAGCGCGCCTGCGTTGATGCCGCGGTCGCTGACCGCGAACGGCGCGCCGGGCCGCGTCACGTCCTGTTCGATGCGCTCGAACAGCACCAGCGCCTCGCCGAGCGGCAACGCGACGCGGTTCTCCCACGCGTACTGCCGCTGGTTGGTCTGGATCGCGCCGAGGTTGAAGGGGCTGACCGACGCGACCGTGTCGTAGCTGTCGAGCGATCGGCCGATCTCGAGCTGCGTGCGCCAGCCGGAAAGCACCGTCCCGGCGGCTTGCAGCGACTCGACCGTGTTGCGGATGCGGGCTCGCGAGTCGACGCCGGGTCCGTCGTCGAGCTGCGTCTTGCCGACCGACGAGAGCAGCAGGCCCTCGAGCCGCCAGCCGGGCGCGAACGACCAGCCTGCGCGCAGGCTGCCCGCCTTCTGGCGGAAGCCGTCGTCGTCGGGGTTGTAGTTGCCGAACTGCACCTGCGGATTGGTCGCCGAGAAGCTGCTCGTCTGCTGATGCTGCAACTGGGCCGCGATGTCGAAGTCGTCGGCGCCGTAGCTGCCGCCCGCCGACTCGAGGCTGTAGCCGCGACTGCCGCCGGAGATGCGCGCATTGGCGCCCACGCCCGGCTGTCCGCGTCGCGTGAAGATCTGGATCACGCCGCCCATCGCGTTGCTGCCGTAGAGCGAGGTCAAGGGTCCGCGGACGATCTCGATGCGATCGATCAGGTCGAGCGGGAGGTTGTCGAACGACGGCGTGTTGAGCGTGGCCGAGCCGACGCGCACGCCGTCGACCAGCAGCAGCACGTGACGAGCTTCGAGGCCGCGGATGAAGAGCGACGACGACTTGCCGAGACCGCCGTTGGACGCGAACTGCACGCCCGGCGCCTGCGACAGCACCTCGACCAGCGTGCGGCCTTCGACACGATCGAGCATCGCGCGGTCGAACACCGTGACGTCGGCGACGACGTCCGAAGCCTTGATCGGCGTGCGCGTCGCGGTCACGACGACCGGGTCGAGTCGTTCGTCCGGAGTGGCCTGCGCGGCCCCCGCGACCGGCCATGCGGTCGCGATGAAGAAACAGAGGGAACCCGCGACCTGCGCAGGGAAAGACAGGATCGATGAGCGATCCTCGAGACGGATTGACATGGGATCTCCGACCGCACGCCCCGTGCGGATCCAGCCGAAAAAGCCGGCGGCGGAGAGAGGCGGATACGGACGACGGGGCCGCACGCGCGACCCCCTTCCGCTCCGCATCGCCCTCCGCGATGCCAGCGCCTGTGCGAGAGGCCGGTATCCGGGCTTGCGAGTGTCGGCGCTGTCAGGGAGCGCCGAGAGCTTGCGGCGCCTTCCCAGGTGAAAGCCCACCCAGTGGCTGCGTGCCGTTCGCTACTCGCTGACCGTTGCGGGGGCAGCGCCGGATTCGTCGGACCCTCGAGGACCTCGACCCACCGGCTTCCCGTTTAACCCGACCCTCGTGCGAGGACCGGGCACCTCGTGCTGCGCGGAGTCTAGCAGTCGACGCGCTCGCCGCTCCGTGCGTTCCATGCGGCGAGGATGTCGCGGTGATGCGGAATGTTCCGCAGGTAGCTCTCGCGGAACGAGAGGTCGGCGATCCCCGCAGCCTGGGCCTGGACCGCCTCGTGCGCGCGGCGCAGCCAGGCCCTCGCGCGCGGGTCGTCGGCGCGGACCAGGACCCGATGACAGGTGAGCTCGATCAGGCGCGGGAACTCGGTGCCGTCGAGCGGACCGTGCTCGGTCCCTGCTTCGGCATCGAGCACCAGCAGCGGCGTGATGGCCGCGAGCGCGGCCCCGGTGTCGCCCTGCGCGAGCGCCGCACGCGCGAGGCCCGCGGCGGCATCGTGCTGCTGCGAGCGGCTCCTGATCGCGACGGCCAGCTCGTGCGCCCGCGCGAAGGCCTCCATCGACGCGGCGTAGCGGCCGAGCGCGAGTTCCGCGTCGCCGAGCTTCAGCAACGACGTGGCCTCGCGATAGCGGTCCTGCACGATCGTCGCGGTCTCGGTCGCGGCACGGGCCAGCGCCAGCGCGCGCGCTTCGTCGCCTTGCCACAGCGCGAGCACCGACAGGTTGCAGAGCGGCGTGCACTCCTGCGCGCGGTCGCCGTTGGCGCGCACGAGGCGCAGTCCCTCCTCCGACTCGCGCGTCGCCTCGTCGATCTTGCCGAGATCGAGCCATGCGGCGCCGACGTTGATGCGGGCGACGGCCTCCCCCTTCTGGTTGCCGGCCGCCTGATAGGCGAGCAGCGACTGCCGGCCGACGTCGAGCTTGCCGGCGAGGTTGGCGCCGAAGCTGCTGATGACGTTGAGCGCGTTGAGGATCTCGGCCTCGATCAGGCGCAGCCCGAGAGTGCGGCTCTCGGCGAGCGCGTCGTCGGCCATCCGTTCGCCGGCGGCCGGATCGCCGAGGACCGCGAGCGCCACGGCGACGAGGCGTTGCGCCTGCAGCCGGATCTCCGCGTCGCCGGCCCGCGTCGCCCAGGTCATCGCGCTGCGGCCCGCCTCCTCGG
>CALMOR010000074.1:5915-23010 GCA_937872165.1 uncultured Burkholderiales bacterium
TAGCTGCGTCGCCACGCGGCGTACGCTCGCGAGCGATCGTCGTCGAGCCCTTCGGCCAGCGACTCGAGCGTCTCGATGTCGGCGCGCTGCTCGGGCCGCCGCCCCTGTATGTCGAGCGTCGCCTCGCGCGTCGCCAGCAGGCGCCAGCGGAGCGGCCGCGTGCTCGCGTCCTCGTCCCTGTCGAGCAGCACCAGCGCGCGCTGCACGTGCTTCGTCACGGCTTCGTGGGCCATGCGGGTCCTGCCCCGCTCGGCCGCGCGCGCATGGAATTCGGCCGCGTTGGCGTCGTCGCCGGCTTCCTCGAAGTGTTCGGCCGCGATGCCGAGGAAGTCGTTGGCCCGCAGCCCGGTCTGCGCCGCGAGCCAGCGGGCGAGCTTGCCGTGCAGTTCCTTCTTGGTCCGCTTGAGCACCGTCGCGTACGTGACCTGATGCAGGATCGCGTGCTTGAACGCGTACTCGCGCAGGTCGTCCGTGCTGGCGTCGGTCCGCGGCAGCGCGAGCTCGCGGCTGACGAGGGCCGGCAGCGCGTCGCGCGCCTGCTCGTCGAGCGCGATCAACGCACGGTCCCAGAACACCTGGCCGATGACGCTCGCCTCCTGCAGCGTCAGGCGCTCGGCCGCCGGCAGTCCGTCGAGCCGCGCCTGCAGCACGCCGGTCAGCGTCGACGGCACCCTGGTCAGCATCAGGCGCTCGGCGTCGACCTTCCACGTCTCGCCGGTCTCGATCGCGCCCTGGTCGATCAACATCTTGACCAGCTCCTCCATGTAGAAGGGATTGCCTTCGGAGCCGCCGGTGATCAGTTCGCGCAGCGCGGCCGGGACCTCGGGCAGCCGCTTCAGCAGTTCGTTGACGAGCAGGCGGCTCATGTCCTTGCCGAGCGGCGTCAGGTCGAGTCGGCGATGGATGCTCTCGGAACACCACGCGGCACGCCTCTCGAAGAGCGTGGGCCGGCCGTACGCGAGCAGCAGCATCGGCACGTCCCGATCGATCTCGGTGAGGTAGGCGAGGAAGTCGAGCGATTCGTTGTCGGCCCAGTGCAGGTCCTCGAGCTGGAGGACGATCGGATGGCCGTCGCGCGCGCTGACGCGGCGCAAGAGCTGCGCGGCCGCGTGGAACGCGCGGTTGCGGATCTGCTTCGGGTCGTCGAGGATGCCGCGGAGGTGGCGGCTGTCGCGCCATTCGATGCCGATCAGATGGCCGAGCAGGTGGGCGTGTCCCTCGGCGAGATCGGGGCCGTCGTCGTGTTCGAAGAGCGGCACGATGCCGCGCTCCATCTTCTTGCGGGCCTCGTCGAGCGTGTCGTCGTCGGCGATCTGGAAACGCCACGCGAGGATGTCGCGCAACAGGCCGAACGGCTGCCCCTGCGTCTGCAACGAGGCACGGCCGCGGAAGATGAAGAAGGTCTCCGGTCGCGCCTCGCTCCAGGCCTCGAACTCGTACAGCAGACGGCTCTTGCCGATGCCGGCATCGGCCGTGACGGTGATCGCCGCGAGCCGGCGCTCGTCGAAGAGACGCTTGAACGCCGACTGCAGGACTTCGAGCTCGGCGTCGCGGCCGATCATCTTCGTCGCCACGCCTTCGATGCCGCGCGTGCCGATGCGGAACGAGCGCGGCTTCGCGCGGATCACGAAGTAGCTCTGTACCGGTTCGTCGACACCCTTGATCGTCAACGGCACCTGCGCCTGCACCTCGAAGAGCCCGCGCACCTGCGCATACGTGTCGTGACTGATGCGCAACGCGCCGGCCGGCGCGGTCTGCTCCATGCGTGCGGCGATGTTGACGGCGATGCCGCGGATCGTGCCATCGGCATCGACGCCGCCGCCGAGCAGGACGCCGCCGGTATGGATGCCGACGCGCATGTCGAAGCCGTCGCGGCGATGGGTCGACCTGACCTCGCTTCCGAGTGCCCGACCGAGCTCGAGCAACGCGAGGCCGCAGCGCACCGCGCATTCGCTGTCGTCCTCGCGCGTCTCGTCGGCCCCGAAGGCGGCCAACAGGTTGTCGCCCGCGTACTGCAGGACCTTGCCGCGATGTCCCTCGACGATCGCGGTGCCGCGCTCGAGCGCGTCGTCCATCACGGCGCTGATGCCTTCCGGATCGAGGTGCTGACTCAGCGTCGTCGAGCCGACGACGTCGAGGAAGAGGATGGTGACCTGCTTCAACTGCTGCCGGACCGCGGGTTCGCCGGCCTCGATCAGCGCCGCGAGACGCGCCCGCATGGGACCGAGCGCGGTATCGACGACGGCGTCGCCGAGCAGCGCGCGCTGTGCATCGAGCGCTGCGATCGAACCTTCGAGTTGCGCGCGTTCCTCGGACATGGCTGGTTCGGTGCTCGATGCGGCGGACGATGGATCGGAGAGCGACTCGCCGCGACGGGCGCGAAGGCGAACGAAGGGGGTCGCCGCCGTCGGCGGGCCGCCGGGCTCGCATGGCTTCGCTGCGTCCGGAAGTCGCCGCAGGATCGCGAGGACGCAGGACCGGAGCGCGAAGGATGCGCATTCTAACGGCCGCTCGCTCGCGGTGGACTGCGTGCGGCACGCATGCGGAATGCCTGCCCACCGGCACGCGCGACGATCGGCCGATACGAAATCATGCAACGATCGCGGGCCGCGCGGGTCGGCTTCCGGTCATCGCCCACAAGGAGTTCCTCGATGCGTTCTTTCCTGCCGTTCCTCGTCGCCGCGAGCATGACGATGGCGCCGGCCTTCGCGACCACCGATCCTCTCGACCGGGCGATCGCGGACCCCGGCCGTCATCCGCCGTTCGTCGCGCGCGATGGCGCGCGTCATCCGCGCGAGGTGCTGACCTTCCTCGGCATCCGGCCCGACGCGACGGTCGTCGAGCTGTGGCCCGCGGGCGGTTACTGGACCGAGATGCTGGGACCGTACCTGCATGCGAACGGCACGTACTACGCGGCGCTCGAGAGCCCGACCGCGCAGGATCCGGCGAGCGCCGTCGCGGCCCTGCCGGCGCGGCTGCGCGGGAAGATCGCAGCGCGTCCCGAAGGGTTCGGCCACGTGCACTTCACGCAGCTCGCTGCGTCCCGTCACGAGATCGCGCCCGACGGCAGCGCCGATCTGGTGCTAACGTTTCGCAACCTGCACAACTGGATGAGCGACGGAGAGACCGCGACGGTGCTGGCGGCGGTGCACCGGGCCCTGAAGCCCGGCGGCATCTTCGGCGTCGAGGATCATCGTGCGAGTCCGGACCGGCCGCAGGATCCGAAGGCCGACGACGGCTACGTCCGGCAGGACTATGCGATCGCCGAGATCGAGCGTGCGGGCTTCAGGCTCGTCGACACTTCCGAGATCGAGCGCAATCCGCGCGACACGACGCACTGGCCGAAGGGCGTGTGGACGCTGCCGCCGACCTACGCGCTCGGCGACGTCGACCACGCGAAGTACGAGTCGATCGGCGAGGCCGACAACTTCCTGCTCAAGTTCAGGAAGGTGGATCGATAGGCGGGCGACTCGGCCCGCTCGGGTCGCCTCGCGCCCCGCGCGCCGTCGCGCTCGTACGGACGAGCCGCGTCAGCGCACCCGCTGCCAAGCGATGACGATGCGGGTGCCGTCCGGCCTCTGGAAGTTCTCGGTCATCCGGTCGCCGTCCACGACGAGCCGCAGCTCCTTGCGCGCGCGGACGTCGCCGACCCAGTTCGGGAAGGTCGAACCCTGCACGCGATTGCCGCTGAACGCGCCGTCCTCGTCGACCGCATAGGTGCCGAAGAAGCCGATGCTGCCGGCCATCGCGGCGCAGTTCTCGTCCGCGGTGCCCTGGCCGCGGACACCGGAGGCGAACGGAACGATGGTCGAGTCGGTCAGCACTTCCACGAAGTGCAGATCGGCCGTGAAGACGAGGAGTCCGTTGGGCGCAGGTCCGTAGGCCGGCTCGTTCCGGCCGCCCGGATCGATCAGCGCCGAGACCATGCGCCAGGTGCCGAGGACCTGATTGAGCGTCTCGGCCCCCGCGCCTCGTGGGGCCGTCAACGCAGTCAACGCAGCGGCGAGGAAGCCGAGAGCGAGATACTTCCATGCTTTCATGAACGCTCCTTCGGGTCGTGCGACATCCGTCGCGTGTCGCGGGAATCGATCGTCGCGGAGAAGCCGCGTCCACCGACATCGGACGGCCTCTTCCGATCCCGCGTCGGACCGTCGCATCGAACACGGCCCTCGAACGATCGTCGTCGCGCAGGAAACGATCCGTTCGCCGCGCTCGATCGCCCGACGACATGCGACGATCGCTCGTCTTTCGCTTCCCGGCCGAGGAACGCTCATGCGCATCGTCACCGTCGAAGAACACTTCGCTTTGCGAGGGCTCGCAGCGCGCGTCGGTCCCGACGCGATCCTCGCGCGCGGCTGTTTCGCCGCCGACAAACCGTACGGCCCGGCGGACCCGGGCGAGAAGATGGACGACCTCGGGGACAAGCGCCTCGCGGCGATGGACGCGGCTGGCGTCACGATGCAGATCCTGTCGTACGAGGGCCCGGGCGCGGACCCGATGCCCTCCGCCGAGAGCCCCTGCGTTCGCGCGAGGCGAACGACGCGCTCGCACGTTCGGTGGGGGCGCACCCCGACCGCTTCGCGGGCTTCGCGCATCTGCCGTGGACCGCGCCCGAAGCCTGCGCCGACGAGCTGGCGCGCTGCGTCGCGGAGCACGGCTTCGTCGGGACGCTCGTCGACGGGTCGACGGTCGCTTCCTCGACGACCCGCTCTACGGGTCGCTGCTCGCGAAGGCCGAGGCGCTCGGCGTGCCGATCTGCGTGCATCCCGGCATCCCGCCGCGGCCGGTGCGCGACGCGTACTACGGGCGACTGCCGAAGGACCTGTCGTGCATCTTCGGCATCGCCGGCTGCGGCTGGCACGTCGACACCGCGGTCCACGTCCTGCGGCCGGTCCTGTCCGGCGCGCTCGACCGGCGTGCGGAGCTGACCCTCGTCACCGGACACATGGGCGAGGGACTGCCCGCGATGGTGGCGCGATTCGACCAGATGTTCGGCGCACCATCGCGCCTGAGCACCTGCAGAGGCCGATCGGCCGGACCATCACCGACCAGGTCTACGTCAGCACCGGCGGCTTCGTGACCGCGCCGCCGCTTCGACTCCTGCTCGACACGTTCGGGATCGACCGCATCGTGCTGTTTGCCGACCATCCCTTCATGCCGATGGACAGGACGACGGCGTTCCTCGACGCGATGCCGGTGTCCGACGACGACCGCGAGAAGATCGCCCCGGCAATGCGGATCGCGTGCTGAAGCTGACGGCATGAGCCGATCGCTCGTGCCGATGCATCCGCCGCGGACGCGAGACAGCGAAGGGTGTGACCCGTCCCGAACGCGAAGGAAAGCGCGCGAACGCCATCCCGTTCGCTGGAGTTTTCGACCCGAGGAGCAACGATGACCAGACGAGACACCGGACGGCGCGTGGTGCGCGAGATGATGGGTCCGGACGAGGAAGCGCGCCTCGCCGGCGCGGCGGACTCGGGCACCTTCGGCGCCGCGATCGCCGGCTTCGCGATCGACCAGGCCTTCGCGGAGACGTGGACGCGGCCCGGCCTCGACCGCAAGGCACGGAGCCTGGTCACGCTGGCCGTCATGGTGGCGTTACGTCAACCGAACGAGTTCGCGATCCACATGCGGGCCGGCCTCAGCAACGGACTGACGCTGGCCGAGATCGAGGAGGCGCTGGTGCAGACGCTGCCCTACGTCGGCTTCCCGGCCGTCGCGACCGCGCTCGCGGCGGCCGGCGAGGTCATCGCGGAAGACAAGCTCGACGACAACGCGGGGTACACGGGACCTCGCGGACTCCTGTAGTCGGACGACGACCGTGGCTCGCGCGGCGAAGCCGCCGATGGACGACTCGACGCGGACCTCCGCGAGCGTCCCGCCCCCGGCGCGACCCCCCGGTCTCCGCGCCGGAGTCATCCGCCGACCTGTCGGGAGGCGGTCGCCCGTGGGGAACCATCGACATCCCGCGGCGCTTCGCGCACCGGGGGGACCGCCGAGAGCACCCGCTCGAGGATGAGACCCTCGACGGCGGCGACTGCCGCGTCGCCTCGCCGTCGCGGTCGAGGCAATTCGATCCGCAGGTCGAGCGCGACGACGCCGTCCTCGATCAGGACGACGCGATCGGCCAGGGTCACCGCTTCTTCCACGTCGTGCGTGACCAGCAATGCGCTGAACGGGCTCCGCTCGCGGAGCGTCCCGATCAGCTCCTGCATCTCGATGCGGGTGAGCGCATCGAGTGCGCCGAGCGGCTCGTCGAGCAGCAGGAGCCCGGGCCGATGCAACAAGGCCCGCGCGAGCGAGACGCGTTGACGTTGGCCTCCCGAGAGAACGCCGGGCCATTCGTTCGCACGGTCGGCGAGGCCGACCTTCTCGAGGACGTCGAGGGCCTGCCGCTTCCCCCACGCCGTGCCGCCGGTCGGCAAGCCCAGGCGAACGTTGTCGACGACGGTCTTCCACGGAAGCAGGCGGGCCTCCTGGAACATGATCCGTACGCTGCCCCGGGCGCCGGGTCTGCCCGCCTCGTCGGTGATCTCGACGCTTCCCGCGTCCGCGGCCTCGAGCCCGGCGGCGATGCGCAGCAGCGTGCTCTTTCCGCCGCCGCTGCGTCCGACGACGGCGACGAATTCGCCCGGCGCGATCGCGAGATGCAGATTCTCGAGCACCCGTCGCGTTCCGTAGGACTTGCCGATACCGCTCATCCGGAGCCCCACGGACCGGCCGCTACCCGCGGTCGATGATGCGAACCCCGTCGCTCGACGTCGGTCGCGCATCAGCGAGCCCCGACCGGCGAGACCACGACGAGGGCGCTCGCCCGCGGCGATCGAAACACGCGGCGCAGTCGCGCGACCCGTTGGTCTTCCCCGTCGATGGTCCGGGCAGCCGCCAGGCCCGCGTGCGGACCGCCAGTCTCGCCCGTCCGGATCGAACGGTCCCGGGCGCGGCTCGAACCGGGATACCCGAACTTCGCCGGTCCAGCGACGGCGGAGCCGAGGAGGATGGCGGTCGGACGCGCCTCGCAACGGGAAGGTCTCATCGCGGATCGACGGCTCGACGGGTTCGAATGCCGTCGGCCTCCGGCACGATGCAAATCTCGTCCATCGTCGCCTGGACCCGGCGTCTCGCGGCGACGAGGATCGGCGATGCCCGTTCGCGCGGCCGCGACAACGACACGTCGATCGGCTCGAGCGGTCGTCCCGGGACGGCGCCGAGAACCAGGACCCGGTCGCTGAGGAAGATCGCTTCGTCGATGTCGTGGGTGACGAGCAGCACCGAGACCGCGCGACGGCGCGCGACGTCGATCAACAGCTCCTGCAGACGGATCCGCGTGAAGGCGTCGACCGCGGAGAACGGCTCGTCGAGCAACAGGACGCGGGGTTCGCGAAAGAGCCCGCGAGCGATCGCGACGCGCTGCGCCTGGCCGCCCGACAATTCTTTCGGCATCACACGCTCGTGACCGGCCAGCCCGACCTCGGCCAGGAGCTCGCCGACGCGGGGATGACGGTGTGCGAAGTCGCCGCCACGTCCGAGTTCGAAGGCGACGTTCTCGGACACCGTCAGCCACGGAAACAGGCGGGGCTCCTGGAAGACGAAGCCGATGTCGCGCGTGACGCGTCGCAGTGGCTGACCGTCGAGACGGACCACGCCGCGGTAGCGATCGTCGAGGCCGGCGGCGATCCGCAGCAACGTGCTCTTGCCGCATCCGCTCGGACCGACGAGGCCGACCACTTCGGCCCGGTCGACGGCGAGGTGGAGGTCGTGCAGGACGGTCTTTCGCCGGTAGCGCTTCTCGTGCACGACGACGTCGAGGATCGGCGGGGCACCCATCGTCACCGGAAAGCGTCCCGTCGGTCGAACGTGTCGCGCCAGCTCAGCAACCGACTCTCGACGCGTTGCATGGCGCCGTCGCCGATCTTGCCCAGGACGGCGAGGAGGACGATGGCCGCCACGACGATGTCCGCCCTTCCGGTCTCGCGACCGTCGGTCAGCAGGTAGCCGAGACCGCGGCTCGCGGCGATCAACTCGGCGGCCACCATGAACATCCATGCGAGGCTGAGGCCGTTGCGCAGGCCGGTGAAGATCGATGGCAGCGACGCGGGCAGCAGCACGCGGCGGATCACCTCGAGGCGTCCCAGCCGATGGACCGCGGCGACCTCGAGGAGCTTGCGGTCGACGTCGCGAAACCCCGACGACACGCCCATGTAGACCGGGAAGAACGCGCCGATGCCGATCAACACGAGCTTCGGCATCTCGTCGATCCCGAGCCAGAGGAGGAGCAGCGGAACCCAGGCGAGCGACGGGATCGCGCGGAGAGCCTGGAAACTCGGCTCGAGGATCCCCTCCGCATTGCGCGACAGACCGACCAGCGCTCCGGCCAGCAGCGCGAGAGACGCGCCCGCGCCGAAGCCGACCGCCACCCGGGCGACGCTCGCGAGGACGTGACCGGCGAGCCCGTGCGCCGCGAGATCGCGCAGGGCCTCGACGACGGCACTCGGCGACGGGAAGAGGTTCGTACGGGTCCAGCCTCGCCGCGCCGCCACTTCGGCGAGCACGACGCCCGCGATCGGAAGCAGCAGTCCGAGCAGTCGACGTGGACCTCCACCCGGCGCTTCGTCCCCCGGGAACGGATCGCCGTCGGCGACGGGCGACGAGCGCAGCATCGATCGCGGCGACCCCGATGACCGCGATGACCGCTCGCGGACGAGGGCCTCGCACGACGGCAGTTCGATCGGCGGGGCCGTCCGCTCGCCGCTCATCACCAGTCGCCGGTCGATCGAGGACATCGCGTCAGACCGACCCGCTCGTCGTCGCGGTGAGCGCGAGCGCGAAGCGGGTGTCGATCAGGTCGGTGATGACCGCGTTCAGGTCCGTCCCTTCCCTGACCAGCCGCTCGTTCGCCAGGATCGGCGCCGCGGCCCGGAGGGCGCGCACGTGTTCGCCCGACGGCTGCGGATTGCTGAAGTCGGTCCGCAGCTTGATCTGCAGCAGCGCGACCGGCAGGCTGACCTTCGCCTCCTGCGAGAGCATCTTCGCGGCCTCGGTCGGGTTCGCGATGATCCAGTGCCGCGCCCGCTCGTAGACCGCGATGACGCGCGACACCGCCTCGGGTTGCGTCGCGAGGAATTCCTCGCGGACGTTGAGGAACCCGTAGGTGTTGAACGCCACGTTGCGATAGATCAGCCTCGCACCGGAATCGAGTTCGCTGGCCGCCATCAACGGGTCGAGTCCGGCCCATGCGTCGACACGTCCCTGCTCCAGCGCGGCACGACCGTCGGCGTGCTGGAGCGGCACGTGTTCGATGTCCTTCTTCGACAGGCCGACCGTCTGCAGCGCGCGCAACAGGAAGAGATACGGATCGGTGCCGTTGGTCGCCGCGACCCTCTTTCCCGCGAGGTCGGCGACACCCCGGCTCGACGAATCCTTGCGGACCACGAGGGCCGTCCACTCGGGACGCGAGAAGATGTACGGCGTGCGGATCGGATTGCCGTTGGCCCTCGCGAGCACCGCCGCGAGACCCGCCGACGAGCCGATGTCGATGCTGTTGCCGTCGAGGTATTCGAGTGCTCGGTTGCTGCCGGCGCTCAGGACCCATCGGACGGCGACCCCTTCCTTGGCGAACGCGTCGTCCAGCCATCCGAAGCGTCGGACGACGAGGCTGGGCGGCGAGTAGTACGCGTAGTCGAGTCGCAGCTCCTTCAATGCGGTGCGCGCGATCGAGGCGGCGGGAGAGAGGGCGGCGGCGCCGGCACCCGCGGCCAGGTAACGCACGACGGTACGGCGTTTCACGTCGGCTCTCCGAGGTCGGCCCGGACCGAGAGCCGCCACGACCCTGTGCGGAACAGGGACGCGATCATCGGTCGGCACGCAGCTGCTCGAGCTGCACCTGGTAGGCGGTCTTGACGAAGCCGGGAAAGCGCTGGTTGGTCACGTCCAGGAACGCCTTCGACTCGTAGGCCGCCTCGATGTCCTTCACGTACGGCAGGTCACGGTCGGCGGTGCGAACCGCGACGACGTTCTGGTAGGTCGGCGTCGTGTCCTCGAGCGCGAGCGCGTCGCCGATCTTCAGGCCCGACGCGAGGGCGAAGTTGCCGTTGATGAACGAGTAGTCGGTGTCGTCGAGGGACCGCGGCAACTGCGCGGCCTCGAGCGGCACGAGCTTCAGGTTCTTCGGATTCGCGACGACGTCGTGCTCGGACACGCGGATCGGGTCGTAGCCTTCCTTCAGCCTGATCCAGCCGAGTTTGCGGTCGAGCAGGACGAGTGCGCGCGCCTGGTTGGTCGGATCGTTCGGCAACGCGACCGTCGCCCCGTCCTTCACTTCGGCGAGCGACCTGTGCTTGTGGCTGTAGATCGCGATCGGTGCCGTGGGCACCTTGACGAGCTCGCCGATCGCGAGCTTGTTCTCGGTGGCGAACTTGTGCAGGTAGACCTCGTGCTGGAACGCGTTCGCGTCGAGGGCGCCCGACGCGAGCGCGAAGTTGGGCTGGATGTAGTCGTTGAATTCGACGACGCGGACCCTGTAGCCCTGCCTCTCGAGGATCGGGACGATGCCGTAGCGGATCTGGTCCGCGTAGGGACCGGCCGTCGCCCCGCACCCGCTGTCCATAGTGTTAGGGGGGACGGCCGGCGCGGGGGCCGCGGGGGCGAGGCGGCCCACCCGCAACGCGACGACGGCGAACGCGAAGCGGGAGCGTGGGGCGCCGGCACGGAACGGCGCGCCGAGGAGGGGACGAAGGTTCATCGATGAGCCTGGCGAAGTGGAGGAGGGAAAAAGGGCTACCGAAGGCGCGTCGAGCGGACGGCTCACCGTTGATCGATCGCGCGGGCGATGCGGTTGCCGGCGAACTGCGTCAGCTGAACGACGACGACGAGCAGCGCGACCGTCGCGATCATCACGTCCGTCCGGAAGCGGTAGTAGCCGTAGCGGATCGCGAGGTCGCCGATGCCGCCGCCGCCGACGACACCGGCGACCGCCGAGTACGACAGGAAGCTGACCGTCAGCACCGTGACGGCGAGGACGAGGCCGGAGCGCGCCTCGCGCAGCAGGACGTGGGTCACGATCTGCCATTCGCTCGCGCCCATCGCGTGCGCGGCTTCCATCTCGCCGCGCGGCACCTCGCGCAGGCTCTGCTCGACGAGCCGGGCGAAATACGGAATGGCCGCGAACGACAGCGGCACCGCGGCCGCGAGCGGCCCGATCGACGTCCCCGCGACGACGCGCGTGAACGGCACGAGCGCGACCAGCAGGACGATGAACGGGAAGGAGCGCACGGTATTGACGAGCCAGCCGAGGACCGCATGGACGCCGCGATGCGCGAGCGACTGCCGCGGACCGGTCAGGAACAGCACGATGCCGACGGGACCTCCGATGACGATCGCGCTGCCGATGCACACGCTCACCATCACGGCGGTCTGCCCGACGGCGGTCACGAGTTCCGGACCGAGGACGAGCAGGTCCGCCAGGCGATCGGCGAAATGCGGCTCAGACATGGGCGGTCTTCCTCGGCAACGGCAGGCCGCCGACGCGTCGTCGTTGCGCGGGTCCGGTCGGCGCCGCGGCGGCCCGGACCGCGAAGGGCACCGGTCGAACCGCAGCCGTGACGGGCACCTCGCGCCGGTTCGCGCGTGCGATCGCGGTGTCGAGGCGATCGCCGGAATGGTCCAGCGCGATGTCCTCGACGATGCGGCCGCCGGCCATCACCGCGACCCGCTCGCAGAGCGTGCGGGCTACGGCCAGTTCGTGCGTGACGACGACGAGCGTGACACCGAGCCGGCGATTGATGTCGGCCAGGATGGCGAGCACCGAACGCGTGGTCTCGGAATCGAGTGCGGACGTGGGCTCGTCGCACAGCATGACGGCCGGACGGGTGGCCAGCGCACGCGCGATCGCGACCCTCTGCTTCTGACCGCCGGACAACCGCGCCGGATAGCTCGCCAGCTTGTCGGTGAGCCCGACCTCGGCCAGGCACTCCTCGACGCGGGCATCGATCCGGGATCGCGACAAGCGGGGGCGTCGAAGCGTCAACGGGAACGCGACGTTGTCGTGGACCGTCGCGTTCTGCAGCAGGTTGAACTGCTGGAAGATCATCCCGATGCCGCTGCGCGCGGTACGCAGTTCTTCCCGCGAGAGCCGCGTCAGGTCCTTGCCGCCGACGTGGACACTTCCCGCATCGGGTTTCTCGAGCAGGTTGATCAGCCGCAGCAGGGACGACTTGCCGGCGCCCGACGAGCCGATGATGCCGAAGCGTTCGCCGGCGCGGATGTCGAGGGAGACGTCGTCGACGGCCGTGAACGTTCCACGGCGGTCGCCGTTCGGAAAACGTTTCGAGACGGACTCGAGACGGATGAAGGGGGTGAGTTCGGCCATGTCGGTTCGCGGTTCAGGAGTACGGCGACGGATCGGGCGCGCGGCCTTCGATGGCGTAACGACCGATATCGCGCAGCTTGTAGTCGACCGGGTCGTGCAACGTGTGGACCCGCGCATTGCGCCAGAAGCGATCGAACCCGTAGCGCGCGGAAGCCGAGCGGGCACCGGTGTTGTCGAAGAGCTCGGTGCCGACGGCGAGCGCCGCGCGATGCGACAGCACCTTGGCCTCGGCCACGGCGATCGCGACCTCGGCCCGCTCGCGCGCCGTCAACGCGTGCCCGAGCGAGAAGGCGCGGTCGAGAGCCACCGCCGCCGCGTCGGCGAGCAGCATCGCGGGCTTCACGAGCAGATGCAGCTCGCCGTAGCGTCTCTGCACGAACGGGTCGTCCGCCGAGCGCTCGACGCCCGACGCGAACCACGGGCGCGCGACCTCGGTGGTGAAGCGGATGGCCGCGTCGAGTCCGCCGCGCGCGATGCCGAGGTAGAGGTTCGTCATCGACAGCTGCGCCACGCAGGGACGCAGGGTCTGGTGGGCGGTCTGGCTCGCCCCCGGGGGCAACAGCACGTCGTCCGCGTGCAGACGCACGTGGTCGAACGTGACGGTGCCGCTGTCGGTCTGACGCTGGCCGAACGCGTCCCAGTCCTCGTGCACCGACACGCCGGCGCGACGCGTGGGGATGGCTGCGATCAGATTGCTTTGCGAAGCCTCGTGCCATGCCGAGAAGGTCAGCATGTCGGAGCCGACCGACCCCGAGCAGAAGCTCTTGATCCCGTCGACTTCGTAGCCTTCGGCGTCCTCGGAGGCGATCACGCGACGGTCGAGCGGATTCAGCGCATTGCCCCAGAAGAGCCCGTGCTCGATCGTCGCTTCGAGCAGACGCTGTCGCTGCGTGGGCGTTCCGTACAGCAGCACGCTGGCGATCTGCAGATGATGGAAGCCGTACAGGTGAGCGACCGCGCTGTCGGTTTCGGCGAGCCGCCGCACGACGCGGTAAACCGTGGACCACGTGCCGTCCGCCCCTCCGAACGCCTTCGGTATCGACAGGGCCAGGAGACCGCTCGCGCGCAGCCGTTCGCGCTCGCGCCCCGGATGACCGCCCGCGGCGTCCCTCGCGACGGCCGTCAGCGCGAACTCCTCGGCCAGTTCGTCAGCGACCGCGAGAGGGTCGAACGGGGCAGCTATCCGCCCATGGGATTTCGGTTCGTGCGACGAGCTGTTCGCCTTCGCATGGACGGCGGCATCGTCGTGCTCGCGACGGGTGAGTGTCAGGGTCATGGCATCGATCTGTGGCGTCGTCAGGCGAACACGGAGACGGGCGAGACCGCCTCGACGACGCGGATCTCGCGCGGGATCAGCTTCAGCCGGAGGAAGGTGTCGGCCAGCAGCTGCTGCTCGGCGACGATCCCGGCATCGACCGGGATCGCGCCGTAATGCCGTCGGTCCGTCGCGCGCCGCAGGACCTCCGCATCGACGCCGAGTTGCGGGGCCAGCAGGTCGGCGACCTCCCGGCCGTGCCCGTGGGCCCATCGATCCGTCTTGTCGAGTTCGGTGAAGAAGAGCCGCAGCACGTCGGCATGCTCGGCCGCGGGGGTCGTCAGATAGAAGGTCCGGTTGTTCGACAGGCCGGAACCATCGCGCAGGACGCGTGCCCCGGCCATTTCCGCGGCGGCCAGGAACGGATCCCACAGTCCTGCCGCATCGACGTGCCCGGACTGGAACGCGGCGCGCGCGTCCGCCGCGCTGGCGACGTAGGCCGGCTCGATGTCGTCGTACGAAAGCCCGGCCTCTTCCAGCGCCTTCACCAGCAGGTACTGCGCATTCCATCCCCGGCCGATGGCGACCCGCTTGCCTTTCAGCGCGCGAGTCGAGCGGATCGGACTGCTGTCCGGGACGAGGACCGCGATGCCTTGCGGATAGGGCTGCTCGGCGCCCAGATAGACGATGTCCTTGCCGGCCGCCTGCGCGAAGACCGCTGGCGCGTCGGCAGCATGGCCGAAGTCGATCGCGCCGGTCGCCAGGGCCTCGAGCAGCTGCGGGCCCGCGGCGAATTCGTACCAGCGCACAGCGACGCCCGGGCCGACCGCACGCTCGAACGCGCCGGTTCCCTTGAGGATGTTGAAGGTGTTGAACTTCTGATAGCCGATGCGCAGCGTCTGCAACGGCTTGCCGGGTTCGACGCGCTGGCCGGCCCGCGCGGGCGGAACGAACGGCGCCCCGACGAGTGCCGCGAGTTCGATCAGCCTGCGACGTCGGCGCGACAGTCGCGCCGGGGCGTTCTCAGGATGGTCCTCGTACTGTTTCATTGCGGTTCCATTCGATGCTCGGTGAGGCGACGCGGAGTCGCTCGGAATCCGATCGCGAGGTCGGGGCGAGAGGCGCTTCGCCCCGGACCCCGGCGTTCTCCGGATCGACATCGGATGGGACGAAGGCCGCCGCGGGGCAGGCCCGCGCCAGCGGTCGCGACCGGATCGCGCGACGGTGCTGAATGGATCGACTTCATGCCGTCCGGTAGCTCGGGTTCCAGCGCAACCACCAGCGCTCGAGTCCCCGGGCCGCGAGATCGGCCAGCTTGCCGAGCAGCGCGTAGAGAAGGATGCCGACCAGTACGACATCGGTCTGCAGGAACTCGCGGGCGTTCATCGTCATGTAGCCGATGCCCGACGACGCGGAAACGGTCTCGGCGACGATCAGGATCACCCACATGAACCCGAGCGCGTAGCGCACGCCGACGAGGATCGACGGCAAGGCACCCGGAAGAATGACGTGCCGGTAGAGAGCGAAGCCCTTGAGGCCGTACGACCTGGCCATCTCGATCAGACCGGCGTCGACCGAGCGCATGCCGTGGAAGGTGTTGATGTACAGCGCGAAGAAGACGCCGAACGCGATCAGGAACACCTTGGCTGCTTCGTCGATCCCGAACCAGAGGATCACGAGCGGGATCAACGCGAGAGGCGGGATGTTCCGCCCCATCTGCAACGTGGTGTCGAGCAGCAACTCGGCCCTGCGGAACGAGCCGGTCAACAGTCCGAGCAGCAGGCCCAGTCCTCCTCCGATCACGAACCCCGTCGATGCACGCCACGTCGACGTGCGGACGTGCCGCCACAGTTCGCCCGTCGAAGCCAGGTTCCATGCAGCCTCGGCCACGGCGGACGGCGCCGGCAGGATGCGCGACGACAACCACCCGAGACTCGCGGCGGCCTGCCACGCGGCCAGGATCAGGAGCGGGACGATCCACGGGGCCAGCGCCCTGCCGACGAACCGGATCCCCGCGTGCGTCGTGACCAGCGCGGAGCCGGTCGCATCCCGTCCGGTGCGATCCGACCGGCGCGTCGCGAAGGGCGCGTCGACGTCGCGGTGCTCGAGCGGGACGGGACCGAACGACAACTCGCCTTCGCCGACCGTCGCGCTCATGGCCGACTCCCGTGACGGGGACGGATCGACGGCGCCGTCATCGCTTGCCCGCAGCCTTCGGAACCACGTCGTTGGCGATCACCTCGCCGAACGGTCCCGTGAGCACCGTGCCGGCCGCGGCGCGGCCCTTGCCCAACAGCGGGAACAACAACTCCGCCGTGCGGTAGGCTTCCTCGAGGTGGGGATAGCCCGACAGGATGAAGGTGTCGCATCCGAGATCGTGGTACTCCTCGATACGGGCAGCGACCGTCGCCGCGTCGCCGACCAGCGCCGTTCCCGCGCCGCCCCGGACCAGCCCGACGCCTGCCCACAGATTGGGGCTCACCTCGAGGGCTGCCCGCGTCCTCGCGACGCCGTTGCCGTGCAACGCGGCCATTCGCTGCTGACCGACCGAATCCATCTTCGCGAAGGCGGCCTGCGCGCGCGTGATCGTTTCATCGTCGAGGTGCGAGATCAGCCGCTCGGCATCGCGCCACGCCTCGTCGTCCGTCTCGCGAACGATCACGTGCAGACGGATCCCGAACCGCAGGCTCCGGCCGACGGCAGCGGCCCGCGCCCGCATGTCGGCGATCTTCGTTGCGACCGCGGCCGGCGGCTCGCCCCAGGTGAGATACGTGTCCACCTGCTCGGCCGCGAGCGCATGGGCGGCTTCCGAAGATCCACCGAACCACAGTGGTGGATAGG
This sequence comes from uncultured Burkholderiales bacterium, assembly GCA_937872165.1. GTDB lineage: Bacteria > Pseudomonadota > Gammaproteobacteria > Burkholderiales > Burkholderiaceae_D > CAHJXF01. The sequence continues at coordinate 22,379 of CALMOR010000074.1, forward strand.
GCCTCTGCACCGGCGGATAGAGCGTCTTGCCACCCTTCGTCTTCAACTGCGTGCCGATGAAGTCGAAGTCGTCTCCGTCATGACTGGCCTCGAGGATGCCGCGCCAGATGCGCAGGTAGTCCGACGTGATCGCGTAACGCTGATCGTGCGTGGCGAAGAGTCCGTCTCCCTCGAGTTCGTGAGCGTCGCCGCCGGTCACGACGTTGATCAGCAAGCGGCCCCCGGACAGCCGATCGAAGGTCGCCGCCATCCTCGCGGTCAGCTGCGGGCTGCTGACGCCGGGTCGGATCGCGACCAGGAACTTGAGCTTCTGAGTCGCGCCGATCAGGCTCGACGCGACGACCCACGCGTCTTCGCACGAGCGCCCGGTCGGCAAGAGGACGCCTTCGTAGCCGAGGGTGTCCGCGGCGACCGCGATCTGCCGGAAGTAGTCGAAGTCCGCGACCCTCGCGCCCTCGCTGGTGCCGAGGTAGCGGGAGTCGCCGTGGGTCGGGATGAACCAGAAGATGTCCATGACTTCCATCGATCCTGAAGAAGGGGTGTGGGGCCGTTCAGCGCGCGGCCACGGGCCCGGGCGCCGCGGGCGACGCGTTCGGCGCCGGCCGCGAGCACGTCGGCGGGCAGCGCACCCG
>CALMOR010000074.1:23020-24938 GCA_937872165.1 uncultured Burkholderiales bacterium
CACGACGATGCGTCTCGGGATCAACTTCAGTTCCGCGAAGACGTCGGCGATCCGTTGCTGCTCTGCGAGCACCGCGTCGTCGACCGGCGTCACGCCGAAGCTGTAGCGTCCGATCGCGAGTTCGACCGTCGGCTTGTCGAGCCCGATGGCGGGAGCGAGGAAGGCCGCGACCTCTTCCGCATGGCCCCTGCCCCACGCATCGATGCTCGCGATCTCGTCGAGAACGGCGTGCACCAGCGCGGGGTTCCGTTGCGCGAAGCCGCGCGAAGCCAGATAGAACTGATGGTTCTTGACGACACCCTTCCCGTCGGTCAGGACGCGAGCGCCGATCTGCCTTTGCGCCGCCGCGAGGAAGGGGTCCCAGATCGCCCAGGCGTCGACGCTGCCTCTTTCGAACGCCGCCCGGGCATCGGCCGGTGCCAGATAGATCGGCTCGATGTCCGTGTACCGCAGCCCGTTCTTCTCGAGCGCCTTGACGAGCAGGTAGTGGGCGTTCGAACCCTTGTTGACGACGACCTTCCTGCCCTTCAGGTCGGCGACGCCCCTGGCCGGCGAATCCTTCTGAACGATCAGCGCTTCGGCGCCAGGCGCCGAGGGCTCGTGCCCGACATAGACGATGTCGGCGCCCGCGGCCTGCGCGAAGACGGGGGGCGCCTCGCCCACGGCGCCCAAATCGATCGAGCCGACGTTGAGGCCTTCGAGCAGCTGGGGACCCGCGGGAAACTCGGTCCATCGGACCTCGATGCCGTCCGCCGCGAGACGCTTCTCGAGCGTCCCGCGGGCCTTGAGGATCACCAGCGTCCCGTACTTCTGGAAGCCGATGCGCAGCGTCCTGGCGGCCTGCGGCTCGTCGGCCGCGTGCGCGGCCGGGCCCGAAGTCCCGATTCCCAGGGCCGCGGCGAGGACCGCCGCACGGGCCAAGATGCGCCACGTGCCGCTTGCCGGGCGGGTCCGCGAGAAGGGCACGCGGGGCGACACGGCCCGTTCGAAGGCTATCGGAGTATTCATGGTGGTTCCGGTGATGAACCGCCCGGCGGGCGGGTAGCGCGATCGAGCACGCGGCGGATGGCCGCGAGCGAGAGACGGGGCGTCAGGCGCTACATCGTTCCCGGTTCGACGGCCGAAGCGGGATCGAAGTCGACGCCCCCGGCAGTCCCTGGAGCGCCGCTCCGTTCGGTTGCGACCGTCGATCGACGAGCGGCACGCCGAGAAGCGTGAGGAGCAGGTCGGTGGCTTCGTCGAGCCGGCCCGTCAACGCCTCGAGCAGCAGGGGGTCGGCCGGAGTGTCCGGTCGCCACTCCACATCGTGCTCGCAAGCGAACACCCCCGCGAGCACATGGCGCCCGCCGAGGGCGGAGAGCACGGGCTTGAGGCTGTATTCGATCGCCAACTGATGCCCCGCACTGCCCCCGCTCGCGAGCGGAAGCACGATCTTCCCGTGCAGCGCCCGCTGCGGCAGCAGATCGAGCAGGGCCTTCAGTCCGCCGGGCACCGACGCGTTGTAGATCGGGGTCGCGATGACGATCGCATCGCTCCGAACGACCGCTTGACGAAGTGTCGCCGCCGCTTCGCTCTGGCGACGCACGTTGACAAGATCGTCGGCAGGAATGTCCAGCACCGAGAGCCGCTCGGTCGTCACCGACACCGCGCGGACGCGCGATCCGCCGTAGTCCGCGAGTGCGCCGGAGCGGGACGGGAGGTGGGAGGGACTCCCGGAGATGAAGAGGATCGACATGACTGTTTCCAGGGACGGACCCTAACGAAACTGCCTAATAACCTGAACGAATTGTTTTTCATTTCCAAATAACTTTTCCTTCGTCTGACTCTTCGTCGGACGGGCGGGAGCGTGGCCTCGCGCTTGCCCGACATCTCAACTTTCCTTCTGGTCCGCCGACAACCTTCCGGACACGGAGCTTCA
>CALMOR010000074.1:24948-25563 GCA_937872165.1 uncultured Burkholderiales bacterium
GCCCTGTCGCGTTGATCAGTCCGGTCGAGACGCGCCTCGAGGCATGCGCCTCGAAGGACCGTCTCGACGGCACCGCGACGCCGACGGAAGCGGCCTTCTGCGCCGACGTCATCGCAATGGATGGACCGCTGGAAATCCACGATGCGAGCGAGGAGCCGCGCTTCTCGACCCATCCGATGGTCACAGGGGCGCCGGGCGTGCGCTTCTACGCGGCGCAGTCGATCGTCTGCGAAGGCTCCGCGGTCGGCATGCTCTGCGTCGTCGATCACTTCGCGAAGCGTCTCGACGAGTCGCAGCGCGGAACGTTGCGCGATCTCGCTCTGGCCATCGGGACCTTGTTGAGCTCGCGGGCGTCGCTGAAGGCGGTCGAGGCGGAACACCTTCGCAGCGAGACGCGGCATCGTCAGATCTTCGACGCGCTGCCGGTCTCGATCAGCTACACCGACGCCGAAGAACGCATGACCTACGTCAACAACACCTTCCTGCGATGGGTCGGTTGCAACAAGGAGGACGTCATCGGACGGACCGTCGAGGAAGCGATCGGCCCGGAGCGCTACGCGGAACGCGAAGGCTACATCCGACGCTGCCAGAACGGCGAGCGCGTCTCGTTCGAAC
>CALMOR010000075.1:0-7933 GCA_937872165.1 uncultured Burkholderiales bacterium
GTTCGACCTGGCGAGCGTCGACCTGTCGGACGCGCGGCTGCCGCCGGCATGGCTCGTCGACGGCAAGCCCACCTATCCGCTCGGGACCGACGAGCAGGGACGCGACGTGCTGTCGGCGATTCTCTACGGGTCGCGCATCTCGCTCATCGTCGGGGCCGCGTCGGTATTCCTGTCGCTCGTGATCGGCATCGGCCTCGGCCTCCTCGCCGGCTACCTCGGCGGCCGCGTCGACGCCGTCATCATGCGCATCGCCGACGTGCAGCTGTCGTTCCCGGCCATCCTGATCGCGCTGCTGATCGACGGCGTCGCACGGGCCGTGTTCAAGAACGCCGACGAGAGCATCGCCTTCGTCGTGCTGGTGTTCGCGATCGCGGCCTCGGGATGGGTCCAGTACGCCCGCACGGTGCGCGGCTCGACGCTGGTCGAGAAGAACCGCGAGTACGTGCAGGCCGCCCGCGTCATCGGCGTGGGTCCGGTCGCGATCATGTTCCGCCACGTGTTGCCCAACGTCACCGGACCGGTGCTGGTGCTCGCGACCGTGCACATCGCGACGGCCATCATCACCGAGGCGACGTTGTCCTTCCTCGGCGTCGGCGTGCCCCCGACGCTGCCTTCTCTGGGCACGCTGATCCGCAACGGCAACAACTTTCTTTTTTCCGGCGAGTGGTGGATAACGGTATTCCCCGGCGCGGCACTCGTCCTGCTCGTGCTGTCGGTCAACCTGCTCGGTGACTGGCTGCGCGATGCGCTCAATCCCCGACTGCAGTGACGCGGGTCGCGTCGCCCGTCCACTCTCTCGTCGATGGAGGCGAACATGAATCGCGCATGCTCCGCATCAACCCTCACGGACCGCGTGACGCCGCGGCGTCCGCGCGTCCTCTCTCTCGCGGCCGCGACGGCCGCAGTGGCCACGCTCGCCGCGTGCACGACGACTCCGCTGTCGTACATCGACGACCGGCGGGTGCTTCAGAGGAACGTCCTCTATCGCTACCCGGTCCGCGTCGTCGCCATCGACGGAGCGAGCCAGACTTTCCGACCGGTGCCGATCTCGCCGGGCGACCATCGGCTCACCATCGACGCACCGCCGGTCGCCGGCTTCGCGCTCCCGATCCAGAAGATCTACCCGATGACGATCGCGCCGTGCACGCGCTACTACGTCGCCGCGCAGCGCACCGGACCGTTCGTGCAGGACTGGGACCTCGTGCTCGAGGACACCTGGCCGGTCGCCGGCTGCGATCCCGCGAAGGAGCTCGAGAAGGCGAAGATCGCGACGACCTCGGACGCGCCCACCGCGTCCGCTTCGCGCATCGAGGTCGAGCCGCGGTCGTCCATCGCCGAGATCACGGACTCCCGAAGCGCGCCTCGATGACCGTTCCACCGTCGACCCGCTGATGCCCGCTCCGCTCCTCGAAGTCCGCAATCTCCGGGTCGAGTTCCCGACGCGCCGCGGCTCGCTCGTGGCGCTCGACGACGTGTCGTTCTCGATCGCGGCGGGCGAAGTGCTCGGCGTGGTCGGCGAGTCGGGCGCCGGCAAGTCGCTCACCGGCGCGGCCATCATCGGCCTGCTCGAGGCGCCCGGTCGCATCGCTGCGGGCGAGATCGTCTTCGACGGACGTCGCATCGACCGGCTCGACGACGAAGCGATGCGTCGCATCCGCGGCAAGGAGATCGGCGCGATCTTCCAGGACCCGCTGACGTCGCTGAACCCGCTGTACACGATCGGCCGTCAGCTGGTCGAGACGATCCAGACCCACCTCGACCTGTCGACGACGGCCGCGCGCCGGCGCGCGATCGACCTGCTCGAGTCGACCGGCATCCCCGGCGCGCGCCAGCGCGTCGACCAGTATCCGCACCAGTTCTCGGGCGGCATGCGACAGCGCGTCGTCATCGCGCTCGCTCTCGCGGCGGAGCCGAAGCTGATCGTCGCCGACGAGCCGACCACCGCGCTCGACGTGTCGATCCAGGCGCAGATCATCGCGTTGCTGAAGACGCTGTGCCGCGATCACGGCACGGCCATCATGCTGGTCACCCACGACGTGGGCGTGATCGCCGAGACCGCCGATCGCGTGGCCGTGATGTACGCGGGCCGCATCGCCGAGATCGGCCGCGTCGACGACGTCATCCATCGCCCGCAGCATCCGTACACCGTGGGGCTGATGGGTGCCATCCCGTCGATGCGGCACGCGGTCGATCACCTCGCGCAGATCGACGGCTCGATGCCGCGGCTGACCGCGATCCCGCGCGGCTGCGCCTTCCACCCCCGCTGCGCCGCGCGCTTCGCGCCCTGCGATCGCGAGCGGCCGAACCTGATGCCGGCAGCGGACTCGCTGGCCGCGTGCTGGCTGCACGACCGCAACCATCGGAAGGCCGCCGAGTCCATGCACGCGGCGCTGGCCGCCATCGATCACGCGTCGGGCGAACTGTGAGCGCGTTGCCCGACGGAGCGAAGAGCCCGAGCGCGGGACGGCCGCTGGTCGAGGTCGTGCGCGCGGGGCGCAGCTTCGACGTGTCGGCGCCATGGCTCAACCGCTTCCTGCAACGCGAGGGGCGTTCGATCCTGCGCGCGGTCGACGACGTGTCGTTCACGATCGCGCGCGGCGAGACGCTCGGTCTCGTCGGCGAGTCGGGCTGCGGCAAGTCGACCATCGCCCGGCTGCTGGTGGGCCTCCACGCGCCCACGTCGGGCGCGATCCTCTTCGACGGCGAGCCGGTCGCGCGCTTCGCCAGGTCGCCGGCGATGCGCCGTCGCGCGCAGATGATCTTCCAGGATCCCTATGCGAGCCTGAACCCGCGATGGCGCGTGGGACGGATCGTCGCCGAACCGCTGCGCCTGCACCGCGCGGCCGTCGTCGACGCCGGCGCCGAGCCGCGGGTGCGCGAACCGGTCACGGCGAACGCGGTGGCGGACCGCCGCATCGACGCCCGCGTCGACGCGTTGCTGATGCAGGTCGGCCTGTCGCCGGCCGATCGCCTCAAGTACCCGCATCAGTTCTCGGGGGGGCAGCGGCAGCGCATCTCGATCGCGCGCGCGCTCGCGACGCAGCCCGACTTCCTGGTCTGCGACGAACCCACTTCGGCGCTCGACGTGTCGGTGCAGGCTCAGGTGCTCAACCTGATGAAGGATCTGCAGCGCGACCTCGGCCTGACCTATCTGTTCATCTCGCACAACCTCGCGGTGGTGCGCTACATCGCCGATCGCGTCGGCGTGATGTATCTCGGGCGTCTCGCGGAGGTCGCGCCGACGAAGGCCCTGTTCGCGAACCCGCTGCATCCATACACGCGGATGTTGCTCGAGGCCATCCCCGACCTGGAAAAAACGGGCACTTCGCGCGTGGCCGTCGCCGGCGAAGTGCCCAACCCCCTGCACCCTCCCTCAGGCTGCGCCTTTCATCCACGCTGCCCTCATGCCAACACCCGATGCGTCGCCGAACGGCCTGAACTGAAGCCCCACGGCCTCGCGATGGTCGCCTGCCACGGGATCGAGGAAGGCCGCATCGATCCCGTCGCGGTGCCGGCCGTCGTCGCCTGACGACCGACACGCCGCGAAGGTCGCGGCATAGAAGTAGCGGTCGGCCCGACCGCTCGCGAGCGCGCCCGGCCGGGCCCGTCTCTTGAGGCGATGACGCCGCATCGCCAACCCCGCGATCAACAGGTTGGCGAGCAGGTTCGCCGCGCTGTAGGCGGCCAGCATCGGACTCGCCTGGATCGCGATCGCGTAGACGACGGCGCTCGCGTTCGCGGCCGCGAAGACGAGCCACGACGACACCGCGACCTCGTCGTCGCGCGTCGGTGCGAGCAGGCAGCGGACCTGCGGAACGTAGGCCGCGAGACGCGACGCGTTGCACAGCACGTAGAGAGCCGTCACGCTCTCGACCCAGGCTTCGTTCGACATCGGTGCTCCGCTTCGCGTCCTCGCGGCAGCCCGGCGGGCGGCATCGCGAAGCCAGTGTCCGACCGAAGCGCCTACAGATCACCCACGCATTCGCGCCCGGAGGATGCGACGAAGGCCGACCGCGACGGCGCACGCCGGGCGGCGCGACGTGACAAAGTGCGGGCCTTCACCCGAACCGCGGAGAACCGTCCATGAAGAGCACAAGCACCGTCGTCGCCGTCGTCGTCCTGCTGATCGTCGCGATCGTCGCGAACAACTGGGGAATGGTGATCCAGCACGTGCCGGTCGACCTCGGCGTCACGACCGTGAACCTGTCGATCTCGCTGCTGCTGCTGGTCGGACTCGTGGTCGTGTCGGTCGCCTACTTCGCGACCATCGGCAGACTGCGCATGCAGACGGCGATCGAGTCGCGCGATCTGCATCGCGAGCTCGACAAGGCGCGGCGCGCCGCGGATACCACCGAGCTGTCGCGCATCGCGGAGCTGCGGACCTACCTCGAGCGCGAGATTCCGCAGATCGAGCTCAAGCTCGACCAGGCGCTGGAGCGGCTCGACGTGCGCGTGCCGGCCACGCCCACCGTCGTGCGTTGAAGGGACCGGACGCGGTCATGCGCCGAGCGCGAGCAGCGCGAACGACGCGAGCCAGTGGGTCCCGACGTAATGGCCTTCGGCCGCATGCGGCAACGACGCGGTGCGGTGCGCATGGATCGCCAGCCGTACCGACATGGCGACCGGATCGGGCACGACATCGACGAGTTGCGACCAGCACCAGGCGCGCGAAAGGTTGAGGCCGTCGATGTGGGCGAGACGCGCATCGCTGCGGTCGCCCGGCTGCAGCGGCTCGAGCCAGCGGACGAGCGACACGACGTCGGGCACGAAGCCGTTCCACCAGCGGTGGAAGCGCGCTTCGGCGGAAGCGTCGGAAGCGCTGTTGCTCGCGTCGCGGAAGACGCGTCGCATCAGCACGGCTTCCAGAAGGCCGTTGGACAAGAAGTCTTCGCTGCTGGTCTCGTAGGCGACCGGATACGCGCGGTCGTCGCCGAACCATTGCAGCGCCTTCGCGAAGACGGCGCGCCGCAGCGCCTCGTCGTCGGCCTCGGACGCATAGTCCGACGTCAGCAGCAACGCGAAGGCGCTGTTCGCATGCGTGCCGGCGCGTGACGGGAAGGTCGAGCGCGGCAGATGGCGCAACGTGCGAGCGACGAAGGCATCGGCGAGCGGCTGCAGGCGGTCGCGCCACACCGCTGCCCGCGCGTCCTCGCGCGCGAACGCATGCAGCGCCGCGGACAGCTTCAGCAACCAGGCCCAGCCGTAGGGCCGCTCGAACGACGCCCCGCCCGGTCGCGCGAGATAGTCGCACTCGGCCGCGATGCGCTCGGCGGTGAAGTGAGCGTCGAGTCGTTCGACGATCGCATCGGCCTCGGGCAGGTCGGCGACCCCGGCGAGCAGCGTCACCAGCGTCCAGTGCATGTGCACCGACGAGTGCCAGTCGTAGCTGCCGTAGAACACCGGATGCAGTCGCGACGGCCGCAGGACGTCCGCCTCCGAGACCATCAGGTGATCGAGCTTGTTCGGGAATTCCTCGGCGACGTTGTGGAGCGCCACGCGCGCGAGCCGGCTCGCCAGCGCGACGTCTATCGACAGCGTGCCGCTCACGCGGCGACGAGGAACTTCTCCACGAGCCGTACCCAGTAGGTCGCGCCGATCGGGATCAGTTCGTCGTTGAAGTCGTAGCTCGGGTTGTGCAGCATGCACGGACCCATGCCGTGACCGGTCTCGCGATGGGCGCCGTCGCCGTTGCCGATGAAGACATAGCAGCCGGGCCTCGCCTGCAGCATGAAAGCGAAGTCCTCGGCGCCCATCGTGGGCTCGATGTCGGTCTTCACGTCAGCGTCACCGACGACGTCGCGCATCACGTCGGCTGCGAACGCGGTCTCCTTCGCATGATTGACGGTCGGCGGATAGTTGCGCACGAAGTCCATCGTCGCGGTCGCGCCGAAGGTCGTCGCGGTGCCGTCGACGATGCGCTGCATGCCGCTCTCGATCAGGTCGAGGACCTCGGTGGTGAAGGTGCGGACCGTGCCGCGAAGCACCGCTTCGTTCGGCACGATGTTGTACGCGTCGCCGGCGTGGATCTGCGTGATCGACAGGACCGCGGTGTCGATCGGCTTCTTGTTGCGCGTGATCAGGGTCTGCAGGTTCTGCGCCAGCGCGACCGCGACCATGATCGGGTCGATGCCGTCGTGCGGCATCGCCGCGTGGGCGCCCTTGCCGGTGACGACGATCTCGAACTGGTTGGCCGAAGCCATCATGGGTCCCGGCGTGACGCCGAAGCTGCCGGTGGCGGCGCCGGGCCAGTTGTGCATGCCGAACACGGCGTCGCAGGGGAAGCGTTCGAAGAGGCCGTCCTCGATCATCACGCGCGCACCGCCACCGCCCTCTTCGGCCGGCTGGAAGATCACGTTGAGCGTGCCGTCGAAGCGCTTCGACTCGGCGAGGTACCGAGCGGCCGCGAGCAGCATCGCGGTATGCCCGTCGTGACCGCACGCGTGCATGCGGCCCTCGTGCTGCGAACGGTGCTCGAAGCGGTTGTGCTCCACCAGCGGCAACGCGTCCATGTCCGCCCGCAGCCCGACGCACCGCGTCCCGTCGCCGACCTTGAGCATGCCGACGACACCGGTCCTGCCGAGACCGCGATGGACCGCGTAGCCCCATTCCTCGAGCTTCTTCGCGACGACCTCGGCCGTGCGGACCTCTTCGAAGCAGAGCTCGGGATGCGCGTGGATGTCGCGTCGGATGCGCGCGATGTCGGACTGGAACTGGACGATGCGATCGATGAGGTTCATGGCGGGAGGCGGGAGACGAGCGATGCTGCGACGTCGTCGCCGTACGGCACGAGGCATCGACGGACAGCTGCGAGGCTATCACGGGGTCCCGCCGCGCCGGCGAGTGTCAAGAAGGCCGACACGACGCGGTCGTCGATCGTGGCGTGCACGGTGTGGATCGAGCAAGGAAACGCGCGCGAAGGCCCGTCCGGGCCGGCATTCGAGCCCCTTTCCGGCAAGACTCGACCCTCTCGGCGCGGCATGATTTTTGCAAAGTCGAAGCGGCCCCGCACCGGCCGACCTTCCTCCAATCTTCGTCGTCGCGACCCTCGTGAAACGGAATCCCCAGTACGAAGCCGGGTTCATTCGTGCGGTCGACCATGCAGATCCCGAGGACCTGTTGATGGAGGCAGCGAGACGGGCGCGCCTGCGCAGGATCGGCTTCGTCGTCGCGGCCGTGCTCGGTCTCTGCCTGGTGATCGGCACCGTCGTGGCGGTGAGCCGGGATTCGCCGGCCAAGCAGCGCGCCCGCGGGATTCAGTTGAGCGCCGACAATGCGCATCAGGCCGCGATCGTCGAGTTCAAGCTCTCGCTGCTCGGCGACCCCGGTCAGCCGGACGTGCGATTCCTGCTGGGTCAGGAATACGTGACCCTCGGCGATGCCAAGGCCGCCGAGCTCGAGTTCCGCAAGGCGCTCGATCTCGGGTACCAGCCGGAGCGCACGGTGCCGCTGCTCGTCGCCAGTCTCGTCCAGCAGGAACGCTTCGAGAAGGCGATCGCGACGGTCAACAACGCGGCGCTCGAATCGCCGACTGCCAACGCCGACCTCCAGGCGATGCTGGGCACCGCGTATTTCGCGCTCGGCAGGGAAGCGGAGGCGCACGCCGCGTGGAAGGCGGCGACCGACTTCGTGCCATCGCATCCGCGCGCGTTGTTGGCCGAGGCCAGGGCGCTCGCATCGACCGGACGGTTCGGCGAGGCGAGCGCGTTGCTCGCCCGCATCCCCGCGACCGTGCAGAGACCGGACGAGGTGGACGCGGTCCGCGGCGACATCGCGCGTGCGACCGGGCGACCCGCCGACGCGGCGGACGCCTACACGGCCGCGGTCCGCCTCGACCCCGGCAACGTGCCGCTTCGTATCAACCTCGCGCAGGTCGACGTCGACCTCGGCCGCTTCGCCGATGCAGAGCATCAGGTCCACGAGATCCTGGCGCTAT
>CALMOR010000075.1:7971-9328 GCA_937872165.1 uncultured Burkholderiales bacterium
CCCAAGGACGGCAACGCACAACTGCTCGCCGGAGCGATCGCCATCGAGCGCGTCCATCTCGAGCAGGCCGAGCTGCATCTGCGCGAGGCGGTCGCGCTGATGCCGAAGAACGTCGATGCGCGCCGTGCGCTGGCCGACTTCTACGTGCGCAAGCACGAGCCGGCTCGCGCCGAAGATGCGATCGGCCCCCTGCTCGCCACCGCGGCCGACGACAAGCGCGTGGCCGACGTCGTGGCTCGTATCGCGCTCCTCGAAGGCGACGCGCTGAAGGCATCGAGAGCCTACGACCGCGTCGACGCCACCCGACGGTCCAACGTCGATGCCAGCATCGCGGCGGCCTCGTTGAAGTTCGCGGCGGGCGACGACGCGGGAGGCTTCGCGCGTCTCCAGGCGGCTGGAGAAGCCGATCCTCGCAACGCGGACATCGACGCCGCCCGCGTCGCCGCTCATGTGCGCTTGCATCAGCCGAAGGAAGCGCTGGCCGCATGGGCCGCGCTCGTCGGCAAGGAGCCGAACGCCGCCCGTACCTACGACATCCGCTCGACCATCGACCTGCTGGTCGGCGATCGCATCGCGGCCCGTCGTTCGGCGGACAGGGCGGCCGAGCTCGATGCGACCGACGACGCGGCGGTGATCGGGCTCGCCGCGCTCGACGTCGACGAGCAGAAGGTCGACGACGCGACGGCGAGGCTGCGTTCGTTCATCGCCGCCCATCCGGGTCATCTCGAAGCGACCATGGCGCTCGTGCAGATCGAACGGGGCATCGGCGGTCGCGACGACGCCGTCCTCGCGCTGCTGCTCGCCGCTCGTGCCGCGGACCCCCGCTCGACGAGGGTCCTGCAGGCGCTCGCCACTCACTACGCGGATCACGCCGATCCGCAGCACGCGCTCGCGGTCGCCGACGAGGGTCTCGCGATCGATGCGGGCGACCCCGCCCTGCTCGAAGTCGCGGGCTCGTCGGCGCTCGCGGTCGGCAAGCCGCAACGGGCGGTCACGATCTTCCGGACGCTGAGCGCGATGAACACGCAATCGGCCGACTACGCGGCGCGCCTCGGCGCGGCCGCACTGGCCTCCGGCGATGCCGAGGCCGCCCTCGCCGCGTTCAAGCTCGCGCTCGCGCGGCAGCCCGACCGCGTCGACCTGCAGCGTTCGATGGTGGCCTCGCTGATCACGGCGGCCAAGGCCGACGAGGCGTCGCGTCTGCTGTTCGAGGTCGGCCGCCTCGCGCCGAAGTCACCGGCCCTCCTCGAGATGGATGCGGAGGTCAAGCTCGCGCGAAAGCAGTACCCCGAGGCGATCGCCGCGTACCGGCGCGCGCTCGACACGGCGCCGACGCCGCAGCTGGTGCTCCGCACCT
>CALMOR010000076.1 GCA_937872165.1 uncultured Burkholderiales bacterium
TCGCGCGCCCCTACGCCGAGGCCCTGTTCAGAGTCGCCTGCGAGGACACGAGCGCGGACGCGCTGAGAAACTGGTCGGCGCTGGTGACGAACATGGGAGCCGTCGCGACCGATCCCGACATGGGCCGCGTGATGAGCGACCCGCGCGTTACCGGCGATCAGGTCTACGCCGTCTTCGTCGCGGCCCTGGGCAGCGAACCGAACACCCGGGCGCAGAACTTCGTGCGCGCGCTGATCGAGAACGATCGCTTGTCCGTCATGCCCGAGATCAGCGCGCAGTTCGCGGCGCTCGTCGACGCCAAGGCGGGCAGTGCCGAAGCGCGCATCACGAGCGCGTTCCCGATGAGCGAAGGGGACGTGGCCGATCTCGTCACGTCGCTCGAGAAGAAGTTCGCGATCAAGCTGAAGCCGACGGTCGCCGTCGACGACTCGTTGATCGGCGGTGTCCGCGTGGTGGTCGGCGACCGCGTGCTCGACACGTCGGTCCGCTCGCGCCTCGACGCGATGAAGGCCGCGCTGATCACGTAGCGGAACCCAGTCCATCACCGGGGCGCGCCTCGCGAACCCCGTCCCCGCATTCATCGGAGTCCTCCATGCAACTCAATCCGTCCGAAATCAGCGAGCTGATCAAGAGCCGCATCGAAGGCCTCGGCGCTTCGACCGAAGTACGCAACCAGGGCACGGTCGTCTCCGTCACCGACGGCATCGTCCGCATCCACGGCCTGTCCGACGCGATGCAGGGCGAGATGCTCGAGTTCTCGCCGGACTCGCAAGGCAATCCCACGTACGGCCTCGCGTTGAACCTCGAGCGCGACTCGGTGGGCTCGGTGATCCTCGGCGAGTACGAGCACATCTCCGAAGGCGAGACCGTCAAGACGACGGGCCGCATCCTCGAGGTGCCGGTCGGTCCCGAACTGATCGGCCGCGTCGTCAACGCGCTCGGCGCTCCGATCGACGGCAAGGGTCCGATCAACGCGAAGATGACGGACGTCATCGAGAAGGTCGCGCCGGGCGTGATCGCCCGCCAGTCGGTGTCCCAGCCGATGCAGACCGGCCTCAAGTCGATCGACGCGATGGTGCCGGTCGGCCGCGGCCAGCGCGAGCTGATCATCGGCGACCGGCAGACCGGCAAGACCGCGGTGGCGCTCGACACGATCATCAACCAGAAGGGTCAGGACTGCGTCTGCATCTACGTCGCCATCGGACAGAAGGCGTCGTCGATCAAGAACGTCGTGCGGGCCCTGGAACAGAACGGCGCGATGGAATACACCATCGTCGTCGCCGCCAGCGCGTCGGAGTCGGCGGCCATGCAGTACGTGTCCGCGTATTCGGGCTGCACGATGGGCGAGTACTTCCGCGACCGCGGCCAGGACGCGCTGATCATCTACGACGACCTGTCGAAGCAGGCGGTCGCGTATCGCCAGGTGTCGCTGCTGCTGCGCCGCCCGCCCGGCCGCGAGGCCTACCCCGGCGACGTGTTCTATCTCCACTCGCGGCTGCTCGAGCGTGCGGCGCGCGTCAACTCCGAATACGTCGAGGCTTTCACGAACGGCGAGGTGAAGGGCAGGACCGGATCGCTGACCGCGCTGCCGATCATCGAGACCCAGGCCGGCGACGTGTCCGCGTTCGTGCCGACCAACGTGATCTCGATCACCGACGGCCAGATCTTCCTCGAGACCAGCCTCTTCAACGCCGGCGTCCGTCCCGCGATCAACGCCGGCATCTCGGTGTCGCGCGTCGGCGGCGCCGCGCAGACCAAGGTCATCAAGGGTCTGTCGGGCGGCATCCGCACCGACCTCGCGCAGTACCGCGAGCTCGCCGCCTTCGCGCAGTTCGCGTCGGACCTCGACGAAGCGACGCGCAAGCAGCTCGACCGCGGCGCCCGCGTGACCGAGCTGCTGAAGCAGGCGCAGTACTCGCCGCTGTCGGTGTCGTCGATGGCCGTATCGCTGTTCGCGGTCAACAAGGGCTTCTTCGACGACCTGGAGATCAGGCAGGTGCTGCCGTTCGAGTCCGGCCTGCACAAGTCGCTGAAGGCCAAGAACGCGGCGCTGCTCGACAGGATCGACTCGACGAAGCAACTCGACAAGGACAGCGAGAAGGAACTCGGCGACGCGATCGCGGAGTTCAAGAAGAGCGGTGCGTATTGAACCCGGCTTTGCCAGGCATCGCGCGGCGTACCCCTTTCGTCCTCGAGGTCGAAGCGACCTCCTCTCTGTTCGTTGAGGTAGCTCATGGCAGCTGGTAAAGAGATCCGCGGCAAGATCAAGAGCGTCGAGAACACCAAGAAGATCACCAAGGCGATGGAGATGGTCGCCGCGTCCAAGATGCGCAAGGCGCAGGACCGCATGCGTCGCGCGCGTCCGTATGCCGACAAGGTCCGCAACATCGCCGCGCACCTGGGCGAAGCGAACCCGGAGTTCACGCATCCGTTCATGGTCGCTCACGACGATGCGCCCGGCGTCGGCTTCATCGTCATCACGACCGACAAGGGTCTGTGCGGCGGCCTCAACACCAACGTGCTGCGTGCGGTGACCTCGAAGATCCGGGAGCTGCACGGGCAGGGCGTCGAGCCGCAGGCGGTCGCCATCGGCAACAAGGGCCTCGGCTTCCTGACGCGGGTCGGCGTGAAGGTCGTCGCCCATGCGACGCAGCTCGGCGACGCGCCGCATCTCGAGAAGCTGATCGGTCCGGTCAAGGTCCTGCTCGACGCGTATGCGGACGGCAAGCTGAGGTCGGTCTACCTCTGCTACAACAAGTTCATCAGCGCGATCGCGCAGCAGCCCACGGTCGAGCAGTTGCTGCCGCTGTCGACGGCGCACATGCAGCAGACCGACGAAGAGAAGAAGGCGTACGCCTGGGACTATCTGTACGAGCCCGATGCGCAGAGCGTGATCGAGTTCCTGATGGTCCGCTACGTGGAGTCGCTGGTGTACACGGCCGTGTCCGAGAACATGGCGTCCGAGCAGTCGGCGCGCATGGTCGCGATGAAGGCGGCGACCGACAACGCGGGCAGCGTCATCGGCGAACTGAAGCTGGTCTACAACAAGACGCGCCAGGCTGCGATCACGACCGAGTTGAGCGAGATCGTCGCGGGTGCCGCAGCGGTTTGACGATCGGGTCCCGGCATTCGCCGGGCGACATTGATGGGTTGACGAGGAACGAGCGATGAACGCAGCAGTGATGGATACCAAGGCTCACACCGAAGGAAGGATCGTCCAGTGCATCGGCGCCGTCGTCGACGTGGAGTTCCCGCGCGGCGACATGCCGCGCGTCTACGACGCGTTGAAGATGGACGGCTCGGCGCTGACGCTCGAGGTGCAGCAGCAGCTCGGCGACGGCGTCGTCCGCTGCATCGCGCTCGGCTCGTCGGACGGTCTGCGTCGCGGCATGATGGTCAGGAACACCGGCGAAGGCATCTCGGTCCCGGTCGGCATGGGCACGCTCGGCCGCATCATGGACGTGCTCGGCAACCCGATCGACGAAGTCGGTCCGATCGACTCGACGACCTTCTCGACCATCCATCGTCGCGCGCCGGCCTACGACGAGCTGTCGCCGTCTCAGGACCTGCTCGAGACCGGCATCAAGGTGATCGACCTGATCTGCCCGTTCGCGAAGGGCGGCAAGGTCGGCCTGTTCGGCGGCGCCGGCGTGGGCAAGACCGTCAACATGCTCGAGCTGATCAACAACATCGCGAAGGAGCACTCGGGCCTGTCGGTGTTCGCCGGCGTGGGCGAGCGCACGCGCGAAGGCAACGACTTCTATCACGAGATGAAGGACGCCGGCGTCATCGACGCGGAGAACTTCCCGAACTCGAAGGTCGCGATGGTCTACGGCCAGATGAACGAGCCGCCCGGCAACCGCCTGCGGGTCGCGCTGACCGGGCTGACGATGGCCGAGCACTTCCGAGACGAAGGCCGCGACGTGCTGTTCTTCGTCGACAACATCTATCGCTACACGCTGGCCGGCACCGAAGTCTCGGCGCTGCTCGGCCGCATGCCGTCGGCCGTGGGCTACCAGCCGACGCTGGCCGAGGAGATGGGCCGCCTGCAGGAACGCATCACGTCGACCAAGACCGGCTCGATCACGTCGATCCAGGCCGTCTACGTTCCGGCGGACGACCTGACCGACCCGTCGCCGGCGACGACCTTCGCCCACCTCGACTCGACCGTCGTGTTGTCGCGCGACATCGCGGCGCTCGGCATCTATCCGGCCGTGGACCCGCTCGACTCGACGTCGCGCCAGCTCGACCCGAACGTCGTCGGCGAGGACCACTACGAGACGGCCCGCGCGGTGCAGGGCACGTTGCAGCGCTACAAGGAACTGCGCGACATCATCGCCATCCTCGGCATGGACGAGCTCGCGCCGGAGGACAAGCTGATCGTCGCGCGCGCACGGAAGATCCAGCGCTTCCTGTCGCAGCCCTTCCACGTCGCCGAGACCTTCACCGGCGCGCCCGGCAAGTACGTGTCGCTGGCCGAGACCATCCGTGGCTTCAAGATGATCGTGGCCGGCGAGCTCGACGCGCTGCCCGAGCAGGCTTTCTACATGGTCGGCACCATCGACGAGGCCATCGAGAAGTCGAAGAAGGTGAGCTGATGGCCAACACCATCCACGTGGATGTGGTTTCCGCCGAGGAAGAGATTTTCTCGGGCGAGGCGGAGTTCGTCGCGTTGCCGGGCGAGTCGGGCGAGCTCGGCATCTTTCCGAAGCACACGCCGCTGATCACGCGCATCAAGCCGGGCGCCGTCCGCATCCGCGTCGCCGGCCGGTCGGAGGACGAGTTCGTGTTCGTCGCCGGCGGCATCCTCGAAGTGCAGCCCGATATCGTGACGGTGCTGGCCGACACCGCGATCCGCGGCGCGGATCTGGATGAGAGCAAGGCGGCCGAGGCGAAGAAGAATGCCGAACAGGCGATGGCCAATGCGAAGAGCGACCTCGATCTCGCTCGTGCGCAGACCGAACTGGCCGTGATGGCCGCGCAATTGGCCGCCATCCAGAAGTTGCGACACAAGCGCTGACGTACCCGGTGCCCGACACGACGTCGGGCCCCTCGCCCCCGCCGGTCGCATCGCGCACGGAGTCAATGCGTGGCGCGGGTGCGGGCCGATCGACGGATGCCGGTGTGGAAGCTTAGCGGGCATGGCGTCTCGTGGCGCTCGTTGCCGCCGATCTCGACTTGCGGTCCTTTCATCGGGCGCCGGCCCGGTTCGTCGACGCGCGTGTCGAGCTGGCCGTCCGTCGCAGCGAGTCTCCCGCGACCGCGAGCAGTGCCCACGATTCCGGAGCGCGATGCGCGGGGAGTCGCTGAGGCGTGGGCCGATCACCGGCCGGCATATTCGTCGCGGGATCACGGAAGGGAAGCTCGGCCCTGACCCGGACCGGGTGGTGGCGCCCTCGCCGCGCGCCCGGCGACCGCCGCGATCACGGCGAGCGACGGGCGCCCCTTAGAATGCGAGACCTTCGACGGACGCTCCCTCATGCAAGCCACCGGCCTCGCCAACGACCATTTCCTCCGCGCCCTGATGCGCGAGCCCACGCCGTACACGCCGGTCTGGCTGATGCGTCAGGCGGGCCGCTACCTTCCGGAGTACGTCGCCACGCGGAAGAAGGCGGGTTCGTTCCTGGCATTGGCGAAGACGCCGGAGTTGGCCACGGAGGTCACGCTCCAGCCGCTCGACCGCTACCGGCTCGACGCGGCCATCCTCTTCTCGGACATCCTCACCGTTCCCGACGCGATGGGTCTCGGCCTGCGCTTCGTCGAAGGGGAAGGTCCGATGTTCGATCGTCCGATACGCGACGAGGCGGACGTCGCGAAGCTCGGCGTCCCGTCGCGCGACAGCCTCGGCTATGTCTACGAGGCCACCGCCGCTATCCGGCGTGCACTGATCGGCGCCGACGGCAGGCAACGCGTCCCGTTGATCGGCTTCTCGGGCAGCCCGTGGACGCTCGCCTGCTACATGATCGAGGGCGGAGCGTCGCGCGACTTCCCGACCATCAAGACGATGTTGTATCGACGTCCCGACCTGCTCGACCGCGTGCTCGACGTGACGACCCGAGCCGTGATCGACTACCTGAGCGCGCAGATCGCCGCCGGCGCCCAGGCCGTGATGCTGTTCGACACGTGGGGCGGCGTGCTCGCCCACGACGCCTACCGGCGCTGGTCGCTCGGATTCATGGAGCGGATCATCGCCGCCCTGCCGAAGGAGAACGAAGGCAGGCGAGTACCGAGCATCCTCTTCACGAAGGGAGGCGGAGGCTGGCTCGCCGACATCGTTCGCACCGGCGTCGACGCGATCGGGTTGGACTGGACCACCGATCCCGTCGCCGCGCGACGGACCGTCGACGGCCGTTGTGCGTTGCAAGGGAACCTGGACCCGGCGGTGCTGTTCGCGGACTCGGACGCGATCCGGTGCGAGGTGCGCAAGGTGCTGGCTGCGTTCGACAGCCCGCGAACGCCGGGTCACATCTTCAACCTCGGTCACGGCATCTCGCAGTTCACGCCCCCCGATGCCGTCTACGCGGTCATCGAGGCGATCCATGAAGGATCGCCCGGTCCGGCCTAGGGCTCTCCGGCGTAGTCCGCTTTCGAGCTGGAAGCTGCTCGGGCCCCCGGCGCCGGTGCTTTTTTTCTGCCGAAGCCCTTGACTTATGCACAAACATTCACTTCTCCGTGGACCCGCAGCCGACTTCGCGGCGCAGCCGCCCCGATCGCGCAAGTCGTTGAAAACAATCAACATACGACTTGCACAATGTTTCGGCATTTTGACAAAAGTCCTTTGGGCTCCGACAGTTAGCGCTTCTGCTGTCGTCTTCTTCACAAAGTTGTCCACAGCAATTGTGCAAACAAAAAAACAGTCGTAGTCACAATCACTTACTGCGTTTTCCTGCCCTTTTCCTGATGGTTCGCGACGCATCGGCTGCGCTTCGATGACCTTTTTCGTGCGGGTCGCGATCGACCAGCCGCCGGCCGTGGCGGCCGCGATCGGTAGCGAAGACGGTCTCTACGACTACCGGGCCGACATCCGGATCGACCCGGGCCGCTTCGTTCTCGTCCCGTTCGGAGCGCGGCGCGTCGTGGGGGTCGTCGTCGAGCGGGGCGACGACGCGGGGCTTTCCGTCGCTGCCGACCGGATCAAGGACGTCGTCGCCGTCGTCGAGGGACTGGCGCCGCTCGGAAGGGAATGGATCGCGCTGAACCGTTTCGCCGCGCGTTACTACCATCGTCCTCTCGGCGAGGTGATGCTCCCGTCGCTGCCGCCCGCGTTGCGGACGGCAGCGCGGTTCGAGCTGTCGCCTCCCGATGCGGCAGCGAGGCGGACCGCGACCCTCCCGGCCATCGGGCGCGCGATCAAGCGCGCCGCCAAGTCGAAGGGTCCTCCGGAACGGGTGCCGTCGGCCGCAGTCGCATTGAACACGATGCAGGCGTCCGCGCTGGCGACGATCCAGGCGTCCCTGCAAGGGGCCGCCCCCAGGCCCATTCTGCTCTACGGCATCACCGGAAGCGGCAAGACAGAGGTCTACCTGAGGGCGATCGCCGAGACCATCGCCGCGGGTTTGCAGGCCCTCGTACTGGTCCCCGAGATCAACCTGACGCCTCAACTGGCTGAGACCTTCCGGCTCAAATTGCCCGAAGCCGTGATCGGCAGCCTGCACAGCGGTCATGCGGATGGTGAACGCTTGCGGCAGTGGGTACTCGCCCACGAGGGCGCCGTCGACGTTCTTCTCGGTACGCGACTCGCGGTGCTGGCGTCGTTGCCACGCCTCGGCCTGATCGTGGTCGACGAAGAGCACGACACGTCCTACAAGCAGCACGAGGGATTGCGGTACTCGGCGCGCGACCTCGCGATCGCGCGTGCCCGTCTCGGCCGGGACGGGATCGCTTTCCCGGTGGTGCTGGCGTCGGCGACGCCCTCGATGGAGACATGGGCCCACGTCGAGACCGGTCGCTACGAGAAGGTCGTGCTGAGCCGACGCGCCTCCGCCGACGCCCGTCTGCCGACCATCCGGCTCGTGCCGACGCAGCGCGTGGAGACGCAGCACGGGCTGACGCCGGTGCTGCGCGACGCCATCGTCGACCGGATCGCGAGAGGGGAGCCGGTGCTCGTCTTCCACAATCGCCGCGGCTATGCACCGGTGCTCGCCTGCGGCGCCTGCCGATGGTTGAGCGCCTGCCCGCGTTGCAGCGTCAACGCGGTCTTCCACAAGGCCGACCGGCATCTGCATTGCCACCACTGCGGATGGCAGCGGCCCGTACCCCGCGTCTGCCCGACCTGCGGCAATGCCGACCTCGCAGCGATCGGTCACGGTACCCAGCGTGTCGAGGAAAGCCTGCGATCCCTCTTTCCGACTGCCCGGATCGCGCGCATCGACCGCGACAGTACCCGCCGGAAAGGCGCTGCCACGGGGCTTCTCGAGGCGGTCCATGCGGGCGACCTCGATATCCTCGTCGGCACGCAGATGCTGGCGAAGGGACACGACTTCCGGAACGTGACGTTGGTTTGCGTGCTCGATGCGGACAGCGCCCTGTTCTCGCACGACTTCCGGGCCGGGGAACGACTGTTCTCGAACCTGATGCAGGTCGCCGGGCGCGCGGGTCGTGGGGGAGCGCGGTCGGAGGGCGCGGAGGTGCTGATCCAGACCCGCGCGCCCGAGCACCCGTTGTTCGAGTCCCTGGTCGCGCACGACTTCGACCGCTTCGCGGCCAACCAGCTCGGCGAGCGTCGTGCGGCAGGGTTGCCGCCCTGTTCGTTCCACGCCGTGATGCGTGCGGAGGCCGCGACTTCCGTCGAGGCCATCGACTTCCTCCGGCGCGCGCGCAACGAAGGGGTCACGATCCTCGAGACATCGGGGACAGCGGCCGAAATCGAACTCTACGATCCGGTGCCGATGACGATCGCCCGTGTCGCGAATGTCGAGCGCGCCCAGTTGCTCGTGGAAGCGAAGCAACGGCCCGCGCTGCATCGTTTTCTCGACGACTGGTTGCAGGCGCTGCGATCGAGACGTTCGCGGATACGCTGGCATCTCGAAGTGGATCCCCTCGGGATTTGACAGCGTCTCCGACCCACGGCCATTGTGGAGTCCTACAGGTCGATCAGGACGCTGCTGAATGTTGGTGCTTGCGCCCGGCGCAGACTGAGCAGGCAGTCGAGTGGCGCTGGTCCTTCTCATCCGCGCCCTCCGTTTTCAACCAACGTAGCGAGGTCTCCATGAACAAGGAACAAGTCAAGGGTCGTGCCGAAGAAGCGGTAGGCAAGGTCAAGGAAGTGACGGGCCGCGTGACCGGCGACAAGTCGCTCGAAGCGAAAGGCGATGCGCAGCAGGTGGCCGGCAAGACGCGCTCCACCGCCGGCGACGTGACCGAAGACGTAAAGGACGTTTTTTTTTTTAGGTTAGGGTGAACTACGTGATCTAAAGGTTGTGTTGCCCGTTTTTGT
>CALMOR010000077.1:0-2635 GCA_937872165.1 uncultured Burkholderiales bacterium
GGTCGCGCGCGACGCCGACGATCGTGGCCGCGAAGCGCCCGAGCGCGGCTACGAGATCCGCGTCGAGGTGCCGCTCTTCGACTTCGGCGATGCGCGGGTCGCGAAGTCAGAAGCGGTGGTGCAGCAGGCGCTCGAACGGACGGCCCAGCATGCGATCGACGCGCGATCGGAGGTACGCGAGCGCTATGCCGGCTATCGCGGCGCGTGGGACCTCGCGCGCCACTACCGCGAGGTGGTGCTGCCGGCGAAGCAGCGCATCTCGGCCGAGAACCTGTTGCGCTACAACGGCGGCCTGATCAGCGTGTTCGAGCTGATCGCCGACGCGCGCGATCAGACCGTCGGCGTGATCGCGACGCTCGACGCGGTGCGCGACTTCTGGATCGCCGAAGCCGACCTGTCCGAAGCGCTCGGCGGCCGCCTGCCCGACGCGGTCGCGACGTCGGCGAAGGAGACGCGATGAAACCGGTCGACGGAAAGTCCGTGCCCCCACGTCGCCGCTTCCTCGCAGGGGCCGGCCTGGCCGGCGCCGCGCTGGTCTCGCGCGTCCAGGCCGCGTCGATTCCCGAGGCGCCGATGCGCGGCGACGCGGACACCGCCGCCCCCGAGGCACCGAAGACGGGCAGGCCGTTCCGGCCGGTCGTCACGCTCAACGGCTGGTCGCTGCCGTGGCGCATGAAGGACGGCGTGAAGGAGTTCCATCTCGTCGCCGAGCCGGTGGTGCGCGAGGTCGCGCCGGGCATGACGGCCCGCCTGTGGGGCTACAACGGCCAGAGCCCGGGCCCGACCATCGAGGTCGTCGAAGGCGATCGCGTCCGCATCTTCGTGACCAACAGGCTCCCCGAGCACACGACCATCCACTGGCACGGCCAGCGCCTGCCGAACGGCATGGACGGGGTGGGCGGCCTGACGCAGGCGCCGATCCGGCCGGGGAAGACGGTGCGCTACGAATTCGTCGCCGAGCGGCCGGGCACGTTCATGTATCACCCGCACGCCGACGAGATGGTGCAGATGGCGATGGGCATGATGGGCTTCTGGGTGACGCATCCGAAGGACGTGCGCCAGCAGCGCGTCGACCGCGACTACGTGTTCCTGATCAACGCCTACGACATCGATCCCGGCAGCTTCACGCCGAAGGTCAACACGATGCTCGACTTCAACCTGTGGACCTGGAACAGCCGCGCCTTCCCGGGCATCGCGCCGCTGGTCGCGCGGGTCGGCGACCGCGTGCGGGTGCGCATCGGCAACCTGACGATGACCAACCATCCGATCCATCTGCACGGCCACAGCTTCGAGGTGACCGGCACCGACGGCGGCTGGGTGCCGAAAGGCGCGCGCTGGCCCGAGGTCACGGTCGACGTCGCGGTCGGCCAGATGCGCGCGATCGAGTTCGTCGCCGACGCGCCGGGCGACTGGGCCTTCCATTGCCACAAGGCCCACCACACGATGAACGCGATGGGACACCAGGTACCGACGATGATCGGCGTCGACCAGAGCGAGGCCGCGAAGAAGCTCGGCGCCCTGATTCCGCAGTACATGGTGATGGACGGGCCCGGGATGGGCTCCGGCGGCATGGCCGACATGGCGATGATGGCCGGCATGCCTCTGCCCGAGAACACGCTGCCGATGATGGGCGGCGGCGGCCCCTACGGGTCGATCGAGATGGGCGGCATGTTCAGCGTCGTCAAGGTCCGCGAGGACCTCGCGCGCGACGATCATCGCGACCCGGGCTGGTATCGCGCGCCCGAGGCGGCGGTGGCGGCCGAGGTCGCGTTCGCGAGCGCGCCGCCGCCGGTACTGGCGGCGGCGACGAGCACCGCGTCGGGCGCACCCGACGAGCGGACCGTGAACGTCCGCAAGCCGTCGCCCGGTTCGATGCATCATCGATGAAGGTCGCCTGCCAAATGGTGTAGTCTCGCGCTCGAATGGAGGACCACGATGACCCTGTCGAACGCGCCCGGATCGAACGAAACCGTCTACACGCGGATGGGTCGGCTGCTGGACCTGAAGATCGCGTCCGAAGCCGACGCCGTCCGACTCGTCCGGAACGGGCTCTCCAGCCGGGCGTTCCTCCGGATCGAGGGGCGTCTCGGGCTCGATGCCGATTCGGTCGCGCCGCCCAGCACGCGACGGCGGCGCATCGCGACCAAGGCGCGCCTGAGCCGCGACGAGTCCGAACGCGTGATGCGTCTGGCCCGCGTCTACGGCGAAGCCGTCGAACTGTTCGGCGACGAGAAGGCTGCGCTGGAATGGCTGAAGACCCCGGCCGACTATCTGCAGGACGACGCGCCGGTGACGCCGCTGAAGCTGGCCGAGAGCGATCTCGGCGCACGCCTGATCGAGTCCCACATCCGCCGCACCGCCTACGGCTTCGTGTGACGCGCCTGTGGCGCATCTCGGCCCGGCCGGGCCTGGCGGGCGAAGGCGGACTGCAGGTCGACGGTCGATGGCATACCGTCGGCCGGCGCGTCCTGTACGCGTCCGAGCATCCCGCGCTGGCGATGGTCGAAGTGCTGGCGCACATGCGTCTGGGTCCCGCGAACCTGCCGACGACCCTGAAGCTGATCCGCATCGAGGTCGCGCACGGCGCGGTCGCCACGCCGATGCCGCCGCTGCCGAACGGCTGGCAGTCCGACGA
>CALMOR010000077.1:2645-5335 GCA_937872165.1 uncultured Burkholderiales bacterium
CGCTCGGCAACCGCTGGCTGGACGGCGCGGCGGCGCTGCTGATGCCGGTCCCGTCCGCGATCCTCGCGCACGCCACGAACTACGTCCTCAATCCCGCGCACGCCGACGCGCGGACCCACCTCCACGAAGCGTCGATCGAGCCCTTCTGGTTCGACCGGCGCCTGATCCGCTGAGCCGTTCCTGCGCGCCCCCTTCCGACTCCAACCCACCGACTCCATGAACATCGAACTCACCGGCAAGACCGCCGTCGTCAGCGGATCCACCGCCGGCATCGGCTTCGCGATCGCGAGCGGCCTCACCGCGACCGGCGCGACCGTCGTCGTCAACGGACGCACGCAGGCCGCAGTCGACAAGGCGACCGCAGCCATCTCGATCACGCATCCGGCCTCGTCGCTGCGCGGCTTCGCCGGCGACCTCGGCACGGCCGCCGGCTGCGACGCGCTGTTCGCCGCGGTCCCGCAGGCGGACATCCTGGTCAACAACCTCGGCATCTTCGCGATGCAGGACTTCTTCGAGACGCCGGACGACGAGTGGACGCGCTTCTTCGACGTCAACGTGCTGTCGGGCGTGCGGCTGTCGCGCCGCTACCTGCCCGGCATGGCCGAGCGGCAATGGGGCCGCGTCGTGTTCATCTCGTCCGAGTCGGCGCTCAACATCCCGCCCGAGATGATCCACTACGGCTTCACGAAGACGGCCAACCTGTCGGTCGCGCGCGGGCTCGCGAAGCGCATGGCCGGCACCGGCGTCACGGTCAACGCGGTGCTGCCGGGACCGACGATGTCGGACGGCGTGAAAGGCATGCTCGCCGGCATGGCCGGGCAGAACGGCACGTCGATCGACGAGGCGGGCGTGGCCTTCGTCAAGGCGAAGCGTCCGAGCTCGATCATCCAGCGACCCGCGACCGTCGACGAGGTCGCCAACATGGTGGTCTACGTGTGCTCGACGCAGGCGTCGGCGACGACCGGTGCCGCGTTGCGCGTCGACGGCGGCGTCGTCGACACGATCGCGTGACGGAAGCCCGCCGCTACCAGATGATCACGCGCTTGTCCGGGGCCGTGTACATGCGGTCGCCGGGCTTGACGTCGAAGGCCTCGTAGAAGCCGGGCTGGTTGGTGAGCGCACCGTTGGCGCGGAACTCGCCCGGCGAGTGCGGATCGCTCTTGACCTGAGCGACGACCGACGCCTCGCGGATCTTCTCCTGCCAGGCCTGCGCGTAGCCGATGTAGAAGCGCTGGTCGCCGGTGAGGCCGTCGATCACCGGTGCCGGCTGGCCGCCGAGCGACAGGTGATAGGCCTTGTACGCGATCGCGAGACCCGAGTTGTCGGCGATGTTCTCGCCGAGCGTCAGCGCGCCGTTGACGTGATAGCCGGGCACCGGGCTGAACGCGTCGTACTGCGCGACCAGTGCCTTCGTCTTCTCTCCGAAGCGGTCGCGGTCCTCCTTCGTCCACCAGTCGCGCAGGTTGCCCTTCTCGTCGTACTGGCTGCCCTGGTCGTCGAAGCCGTGGCTGATCTCGTGGCCGATGATCGCGCCGATGGCGCCGTAGTTGACCGCGTCGTCGGCCTTCGCGTTGAAGAACGGCGGCTGCAGGAAGGCCGCGGGGAAGACGATCTCGTTCTGCTCCGGGTTGTAGTAGGCGTTGATGGTCTGCGGCGTCATGCCCCACTCGTCGCGATCGATCGGCTTGCCGAGCTTGTCGACGTTGCGCTGGTCCTCGAAGAGCATGGACCGCCGGTAGTTGCCCACGAGGTCGTCGCGGTCGATCGCGAGCGACGCGTAGTCGCGCCAGCGAACGGGATAGCCGATCTTCGGCACGAAGGTCGCGAGCTTGATCTGCGCTTCCTTCTTGGTCGCCGGGCTCATCCAGTCGAGCCCGTCGATGCTGACCTTGTAGGCCGCGAGCAGGTTCTGCACGAGGCGGTCCATGCGCACCTTGCTCTCGGGCGGGAAGTAGGCCGCGACGTAGAGACGACCGAGTCCTTCGCCGATCGACTGCTCGACGAGCCGGACGCCGCGCTGCCAGCGCGGCCGGTTCTCCGGCGTGCCGCGCAACGTGGTGCCGACGAACGCGAAGCGCGTGTCGACGAAGTCGTGCGTCAGATACGGTGCGAACGCGTGCAGGTAGTGCGTGTTGACGTAGGCGCGCCAGGTCGACATCGGAACCTGGGCGACGAGCGCGTCGAGTCCCTTGAAGTAGGTGGGCTGCCCGATCACGATCGAGTCGACCTTGCCGGCGACGCCGGCGGCTGCGAGGTAGCGCTTCCAGTCGATGTGCGGCGCGAGCTTCGGCAGGTCGGCCACCGCGAACACGTTGTAGGCCTTGATCGGGTCGCGCAGCTCGACCCGCGTCCATTGCGCCTCGGCGATGCGGGTCTCGAGCGCGAGCACCGCCTTCGCCTTGGTGCCCGCGTCCTTCTCGCCGGCCATCGTCAGCAGTCGCGTCAGATAGGTCGCGTACTTGACGCGGATGTCGGCGAAGCGCCGGTCGGTCTTGCTGAGCAGGTAGTCGCGATCGGGCACGCCGATGCCGGCCTGCGACAGGTCGAACACGTAGCGGCTCGAGTCCTTCGCGTCCTGATGGACCTGCGGCTCGAACGGCAGGTCGACGCCGAGCCGATCGAACTCGCCGATCAGCGCCGACAGGTCGCCCGGCGTGCGCATCGCGTCGATCTTCGCGAGGTCGCCCGTC
>CALMOR010000077.1:5345-12090 GCA_937872165.1 uncultured Burkholderiales bacterium
ACCCGCGACTCGTCCATGAAGCTAGCGTAGAGGTCGCCGACCTTCGTCGCGTCCGCGACGGCCGACGGGTCGCCGCCCGCCGCCTGCGTCAGCCCGTGCTCGACGAGTTCGTGCAACTGGTCCTGCGTGCCTTCGTAGAGCCCGTCGAAGGCGCCGACCGTGTTGCGGTCGGCGGGGATCGGCGTCTCGGCCAGCCACTTGCCTTCGAGCGCCCGATACGCGTCGTCCTGCACGCGGATGGTCGGGTCGACGGTGCCGCGGTCGATGCCCGAGATCGGTGACTGGCCGCGGGCGGTGCCGCACAGCGCGAAGGCCAGCGCGCACGCGGCCGGAAGTGCACGACGGATGAAGGAACGATTCACGGCAATGAGGTCCGAGCGAAAGAGGGACAGCGCATCAGATTACGCTTGGCGGCGTTCCGTTCCCCGAGCTTGCGACGAAACGCAGCGCGAGGCGACGGTCGGTGCAAGGGCACCGGTCGTCGATCGCATTCGTCGACCTTCTTCGTTCCGACCACGACCCCGAGTCCCCGTGAGCCCACCGCGTTCCGAGTCCGTCACCATCGCCCCGCCGCCGATCGACAAGCCGCACGTCGACCCGGTCTGCGGCATGCGGGCCGCTAACGATCCCGAGAGGTCGTTCACCCATCGCGGGCACGCGTATCACTTCTGCTCGCAGGGGTGTCGCACGCGCTTCGCTTCCGACCCCGAGCGGTACCTCGCGCATCCACCGCAGCCGCGCGCAGCGCGACCGCCCGCGCCGCAGCTTCCGGCGGCGGCGGGCGCGAAGGTCGAGTACACGTGCCCGATGCATCCCGAAGTGCTGCAGGACAGGCCCGGCGCCTGCCCGGTCTGCGGCATGGCGCTCGAACCGCGCATGCCGGTCGCCGGCGACGCGAGCGACCCCGAACTCGACGACATGACCGGGCGACTGTGGATCGCCGCCGCGCTGACCGTGCCGCTGTGGGCGATCGCGATGGGGCCGATGCTGGTCGGGCATGCGATGGTCGCGGGCGGATGGCTGCCGTGGTTCGAAGCCGCGCTCGCGACACCGGTCGTGCTGTATTGCGGCCGGCCGTTCTTCGAGCGGGCATGGGTCTCGTTCCGGACGCTGCGACTCAACATGTTCAGCCTGATCGGTCTCGGGACCAGCGCGTCTTGGTTGTTCAGCGTCGCGGCCCTCTGCTTCCCCTGGTTGCTGCCCGAAGCCTTCCGCGACGACGGCCACGTGCCGCTCTACTTCGAGGCCGCGGCAGGGATCGTCACGCTGGTGCTGGTCGGCCAGGTGCTCGAGCTGCGCGCACGAGCGCGGACCGGCGGCGCGATCCGCGCGCTGCTCGGCCTCGCGCCCGCCATCGCCCGACGCATCGACGCGTCGGGGCACGACGTCGAGGTGGCGCTGGCCGAGGTCGCGGTCGGCGACCGGCTGCGCGTGCGGCCCGGCGACAAGGTCCCGGTCGACGGCACGATCGAGGCTGGCCGCACGTCGCTCGACGAGGCGCTCGTCACCGGAGAGTCGCTGCCGGTCGAGAAGGGCGAAGGCGATCGCGTCGTCGCCGGCACGCTGAACCAGGGCACGGGCATCGTGATGCGCGCGGACCGGGTCGGCTCCGACACGCTGCTCGCCCGCATCGCGCTCCTCGTCGCGGACGCGGGCCGCTCGCGCGCGCCGATCCAGAAGCTCGCCGACCGCGTGGCCGGCTGGTTCGTGCCGCTCGTGATCGCGGTCGCGCTCGTCGCCGCGCTCGCGTGGACGATCCTCGGACCGGCACCCGCGTTCCCGCACGCGCTGGTCGCGGCGGTCTCGGTGCTGATCATCGCGTGCCCGTGCGCGCTCGGCCTCGCGACGCCGATCTCGGTGACGGTCGCGGTCGGCCGCGGCGCCCGCGACGGCGTGCTGATCAAGGACGCCGAGGCGCTCGAACGATTCGCCCACGTCGATACCCTGGTCGTCGACAAGACCGGGACGCTGACCACCGGCAGGGCGACGGTCTCGCGCATCGCGCCCACCGCAGGACACGACGAGGTCGAGGTGCTGCGTCTCGTCGCCGGCCTCGAGCAGGGAAGCGCCCATCCGCTCGCGGCCGCCGTCGTGCGGGCCGCGAAGGACCGCGGACTGCGGCTCGTCGAGGCGCGCGAGACCGCGGCGGTCGCGGGGCTCGGCGTCACCGGGATCGTCGATGGCCGAAGGGTCGTCGCCGGCAATGCCGCGCTCTGCGAGCGCGAGCGCATCGCGATCGACGGCCTCGCCGCGCGGGCCGACGTGTTGCGCGCGTCCGGTGCGACGGCGCTCTTCGTCGCAGTCGACGGACGCGCGGCGGCGGTGGTCGGCGTCGTCGATCCCGTCAAGGCGTCGACGCGACAGGCGCTGCAGGACCTGAAGGACGCCGGCCTCGCCGTCGTGATGCTGACCGGCGACCATCCGGCCACCGCGAAGGCGGTCGCGTCGCAGCTCGGCATCGACCGCTTCGAAGCCGGCGTCGATCCGGAAGGCAAGCAGGCCTTCGTGCGCAGGCTGCAGGCCGAGGGCCATGCGGTCGCGATGGCCGGCGACGGCGTCAACGATGCGCCGGCCCTGGCCGCGGCCGAGGTCGGCATCGCGATGGGCGACGGGACCGAGGTCGCGATGGAGAGCGCGCGCATCGTGTTGATCCGCGGCGACCTCGCCGACCTCGTCAAGGCGCGTCGGCTGTCGCACGCGGCGCTGGCGAACATCCGGCAGAACCTCTTCTTCGCGTTCGTCTACAACGCGCTCGGCGTACCGGTCGCCGCGGGCGTCCTCTATCCGCTCTTCGGCGTCGTGCTCGGGCCGACGTTCGCGGCGGCCGCGATGAGCCTGAGCTCGGTGTCGGTCATCACCAACGCGCTGCGTCTTCGGAACACCGAGCTCTGACGGCGCGTGTCCCGCGGCCTCGCCGCCCCGCGCAGGAGCGACCGACCTCCACGGCGCCGTGGCCGGACCCGATCCCACCCGGCATCGCGATCGACGGGACCCGCAACGATGAGCGCGGGTACGCCGTCTACCAGATCGTCACGCGCTGCCCGGGCGCGAGATACATGCCGTCGCCCGGCTTGACGTCGAACGCCTCGTAGAACGGTGACTGGTTGCGCAGCGTGCCGTTGGCCCGGTACTCGCCCGGCGAGTGCGGGTCCCACTTGATCTGCCGGATCAGCGCGGGCTCGCGCCTCTAGTTGCGCCAGATCGTCGCGAAGCCGATGTAGAAGCGCTGGTCGCCGGTCGTGCCGTTGATGACCGGCGCGGGCTTGCCCGCGAGCGACAGGTGGTAGGCCTTGTAGGCGATGGCGATGCCCGAGTTGTCGCCGATGTTCTCGCCGAGCGTCAACGCGCCGTTGACGTGATAGCCCGGCACCGGCTCGAACGCGTCGTACTGCGCGACGAGCGTCCGCGTCTTCGATTCGAAGCGGTCGCGGTCGTCCTTGGTCCACCAGTTGCGCAGGCGACCGTCGCCGTCCGACTGGCTGCCGCTGTCGTCGAAGCCGTGGCTGATCTCGTGCCCGATGACCGCGCCGATCGCGCCGTAGTTGGTCGCGTCGTCGGCCCTGATGTCGAAGAACGGCGGCTGCAGGATGGCCGCGGGGAACACGATCTCGTTGCGATTGCGGTTGTAATACGCGTTGACGGTCTGCGGCGTCATGCCCCACTCGGTCCGGTCGATCGGCTTGCCGAGCTTGGCGTTGTTGCGGTTGTACTCGAAGCGCCGTGCGCGCATGACGTTGCCGAGCAGGTCGTCCTGGCGCACCGTCAGCGCCGAATAGTCGCGCCACTTCGACGGATAGGCGATCTTCGGATCGAACTTCGACAGCTTGTCCTGGGCCTCCTTCTTGGTCGCGGGTCCCATCCAGTCGAGGCCGTCGATGCTCTGCTTGTAGGCGGCGAGGATGTTGCGGACCATCTCGTCCATGCGCGCCTTCCTGTCGGCCGGGAAATACCGGGCGACATAGAGCTTGCCGAGTCCCTGGCCCATCGATGCCTCGACCATGTACACGCCCCGCTTCCAGCGCGGCAGGTCGACCGGCGTGCCGGCGAGCACGCCGCCGTCGAACGCGAAGTCCTCGTCGACGAAGGCCTTCGACAGATAGGGCGCCGTCGACGACACGACGTGGTACTTGAAGTAGGCCTTCCAGGCCTCGAGCGGCGTCGATTCGACGATCTTCGCGAAGCCTTCGAGGTAGGCCGGTTGCGCGACGCTCACCGCGTCGACCTTGCCGGCGATGTGCGCGCCCTGCAGCCACGGCTTCCACGCGTAGCCCGGCGTCAGCGTGTCGAGCTGCGCGACCGGGACCTTGTTGTAGGTCTTGACCGGATCCCGGTTCTCGACCCGTGTGCGCTGCACGCGTGCGATCGCGGTCTCGAGCGCCAGCACCTGCGCCGCGGCCGCATCCGCATCGGCCACGCCGGCGAGCGTCAGCATCCTCGACACGTGCACGGCGTACTTGTCGCGCGTGTCCTTCAGCCGCGCGTCGTCGTCCTTCAGGTAGTAGTCGCGATCCGGCAGGCCGAGGCCGCTCTGGTACACGGTCGGGATGTAGCGGGTCGGGTCCTTCGCGTCCTGGCCGATGCCGACGAAGTAGGGCGCGGTGATGCCGACCTCGTTGAACTGCGCGATGACGGCGGGCAACTCGCGCTTCGAGCGGATCGCCTCGATCGCCTTCAGCTGCGGTGCGATCGGCCTGGCGCCGAGCGTCTCGAGGCGGCCCTCGTCCATGAAGCTCGCGTACAGCGCGGCGATCTTCTTCTGGTCGGCCGTGCCCTTCGGCGTCGCGGCCTCGGCCTCGTCGACGACGACCTTCAGCTGCGTCACCGCCTCGTCGCGCAATTCCGCGAACGAGCCCCAGGTCGCGCGGTCGTCGGGGATCTCGGCCGTCGCGAGCCACTGGGCGTTGACGTAGCGATAGATGTCGTCCTGCGGCGTTACCGGTTTCGGCGCGACCGGTGCGGTGGCGACGGGAGTCTTGGGCGTGGTGTCGGCGCAGGCCGAGAGACCGAGGACGAGGACGCAGCCGATGGCCAGGGCCGCGAAGCGACGAGCCTGTCGTGACATGGGGATTCCTTTGAAGATCGTGGATGCGGACGACCGCGAACGATACTGCAAGCGGGACGGAGCAGGACGCTAGATGGCCAGTCCGAACAGCGTCGCGATCCCGAGCCCGGCGAAAAGGAAGGCCGCGACGACGCGGACCGCGCGCAGCGGGATGCGATCGGCGAAGCGCTGCGCGACGAATACGGCGGGCACGTCCGCGACCAGCATGCCGACGGTCGTGCCGCTGACCACCGCGAAGAGATCGGAGAAGCGCGCCGCGAGCGCCACCGTCGCGAGCTGCGTCTTGTCGCCCATCTCGGCGACGAAGAACGCGACGACCGTGACCATGAACACGCCGGCATTGCCGCGCGTCTTCGGCGCCTCGTCGAGCCGGTCGGGGACGAGGGCCCACGCGCCGATCACGAGGAAGGCGAGGCCGGCGATCCAGCGCAGCGTCGACGGCGCCAGGCGCGCGGCGACCCACACGCCGACGACACCGGCGAGCGCATGGTTGACGAGCGTCGCGGCGAGGATGCCGGCCACGATCGGGACCGGCTTCCTGAAGCGCGCCGAGAGCAGCAGCGTCAGCAACTGCGTCTTGTCGCCGATCTCGCCGATGGCGACGACGGCCGCGGAGATGAGGAAGGCTTCCATGGGATCCGGCCGGGCGAGGGACGTGACGCAACGATGCGGCCCGTGCCCGGCAAGGGCAGGAAGCATCGTCGGTCTCGCCAGACACCATCGCCGAGCGCGCCACGGCCGGATCTGCCGAGTATGTTGACGCGCTCCTCCGGCCATCGCGGCGGCACGTGCGTCGTGCCGCGGGCCCAAGAGGCTACTCCCCGAGGAAGGCGCGGAGTATAGCAACGCGCGGCAGGTCCGTCAGCTGCCGCGGGCTTCGGTTAAGGTTGCGCGAT
This sequence comes from uncultured Burkholderiales bacterium, assembly GCA_937872165.1. GTDB lineage: Bacteria > Pseudomonadota > Gammaproteobacteria > Burkholderiales > Burkholderiaceae_D > CAHJXF01. The sequence goes on from CALMOR010000077.1 coordinate 11,304, forward strand.
GCCCCCGTCCCCGAGCGCGTCGACCTCCCTCCTCCGCGTCGCGGTCCGCTCGCTCGTCGTCGCCTTCGTCGCGACGGCGGCGCCGGCCGACGGCGCGACGAAGGAACTGCGGGTCGGCTCGAAGCGCTTCACCGAGTCGTACATCCTCGGCGAGATCGTGCAGCGCACGCTGGCCGACCACGGCGCGCCGGCCACGCACAAGGCCGGGCTCGGCAACACCGGCATCCTGGTCGCGGCGCTCGATGCGGGCGAGATCGACCTCTATCCGGAATACACCGGCACCATCGCGCGCGAGATCCTGAAGCGCGACGGCGACCTGTCGCTCGACGCGTTGAACGCGATGCTCGCGACCCGCGGACTCAAGGTCGCGGTCCCGCTCGGCTTCTCGAACAGCTATGCGCTCGCGATGCGCGAGGACGAAGCCGCACGACGCGGCATCGCGAAGGCCTCCGACCTCGCGGACGCGACCAGGACGCGCGACCTGCATCTCGGGCTGTCGAACGAGTTCCTCGCGCGCGGCGATGGCTGGCCCGCGCTGAAGCAGGCCTACGGGCTCGCGCTCGCGACGCCGTCGGGACTCGACCACGGGCTCGCGTACGACGCGCTCGCGCAGAAGCGCGTGGACCTGATCGACATCTATTCGACCGACGCGCGCATCGGCCGCGACGGCGTGCGCGTGCTGGTCGACGACCGGCACTTCTTCCCCGCCTACGACGCGGTGCTGCTGATGCGCGCCGACGTCGACCCGGCGCCGCTCGAAGGTCTGCGGGGCGCCATCGACAACGCG
>CALMOR010000077.1:12100-16878 GCA_937872165.1 uncultured Burkholderiales bacterium
CGCATCGTTCGCCGACGTCGCTGCCGGCTTCGTCGCCGAGCACGACGCGAACGACGGGACGCCGGCCTCGACGGGACCATCGACCCCGACCGCCTCCACGCGCTTCGTCGACAAGCTCTTCGGGCCCGACTTCTGGCGCCTCCTCGTCATGCACGTCGTGCTGGTGGCCGGCTCGGTGGCGGCCGCCGCGGTGGTCGGCGTGCCGCTCGGCGTGTGGGCCTTCCGGCGCGTCGTCGCGGGCCGCGTCATCCTCGCCGTCGTCGGCGTGCTGCAGACCATCCCGTCGCTCGCGCTGCTCGCGCTCCTGATCGCGGTGCTCGGCACGATCGGCACCGTGCCCGCGCTGATCGCGCTCTTCCTCTACGCGTTGCTGCCGATCGTGGCGAACACCCATGCGGGTCTCGGCGGCGTGTCGCGCGGCATCGCGCAGGCCGGCTCCGCGCTCGGCCTCACGACGCGCCAGGTGCTCGCGTTCGTCGAGCTGCCGCTCGCGGCGCCGACGATGGTCACCGGCATCCGCACCGCGTCGGTCATCAACGTCGGTACCGCGACGATGGCCGCGTTCGTGGGTGCTGGCGGCTTCGGCGAACGCATCACCGCGGGCCTCGCGCTGAACGACGGCGCGACGATGCTGGCCGGTGCGATCCCGGCCGCGGTGCTGGCGCTCGTCGTGCAGCTGGGATTCGACGGTCTCGCCCGAGCGGTCGACCCTGCGCGACGTCATCGGCGCGACGCATGAGATTGCTGGTCCTCGGCGGCACCGTCTTCCTCGGACGCCACGTGGTGGCGGCCGCACAGGCGGCCGGTCACGCGATCACGATCTTCCATCGCGGCCTGTCGCGCGCCGCGATGCCCGCGACCATCGAGGTGCTGCACGGCGATCGCGACAGCGACGTCGATGCGCTGGAGGGCCGCGACTTCGACGCCGCGATCGACTGCTCGGGCTACACGCCGCAGCAGATGACGCGCGTGGCGGACGCACTGGCCCGCCGCGTCGGCCACTACCTCTTCGTGTCGAGCCGCTCGGTCTATCGCCGCTTCGAGCCGGACCGCGGCTTCGACGAACGCGAGCCGGTGCTCGACGGCGACGAAGGCTACGGAGCTCTCAAGGCCCGCAGCGAGGAGGCGATCACCGCGGCGCTGCCGGGCCGCGTGACGATCGTGCGACCCGGCCTCGTCGTCGGGCCGTACGACCCGACCAACCGCTTCACCTATTGGCCCGTGCGTCTCCATCGCGGCGGCGACGTGCTCGCGCCGGGACGTCCGCAGCGACGCGTGCAGTTCGTCGACGGCCGCGACCTCGCGGCCTGGTGCGTCGCGCTGGTCGGCCGTCCCGCGTCGGGGGTCTACGACGTGGTCGGTCCGACGACGACGATGGGCGCGCTGCTCGCAACGATGCAACGCGTGATCGGCGGCGACGCGCGCCTGCACTGGATCGGCGACGAGGCCCTGATCGCGGAGGGGATCGAGCCGTGGACCGCGCTGCCGCTGTGGCTGCCCGAGAGCGATCGCGCGTTCGGCGGACTGATGCACGGGTCCGACCTGCGCGCCCGCGCGGCGGGGCTCGTCACGCGGCCGATCGAGGAGACCGTCCGCGACACGCTCGCTTGGGCGCTCGGCCCGGATGCCCCGATGCCGCGCGCGGTCGCCACGCTCACGCGCGAACGCGAGCGGGACCTGCTGGACCTCGCCGCGTCGACGACGTTCGATCCCGCTCCCTGAAGCGACCCGTGTCCACGCCCGCCGTCCTCGAGACCCCGCTCGTCGCGCGCGAGCCGCCGACCGTGATCGACGTCGAGGCCTCGGGCTTCGGCAAGGGCAGCTATCCGATCGAGGTCGGCTTCGTGCTGCCGGACGGGCAGAGCGACTGCATGCTGATCCGGCCCGACCCGCAATGGCTGCACTGGGACCCCGGCGCCGAGACCCTGCATCGCATTACGCGCGACGTGCTCGCGCGGCACGGACAGGCGCCGCGCGCCGTCGCCGAGCGACTCAACGCGCAGCTCGAAGGTCGCGTCGTCTATACCGACGGCTGGGGCAACGACTACAGCTGGCTGTCGATGCTGTACGACGTGGCCGGGTGTCGGCCGAGCTATCGGCTCGACAGCCTGCAGAAGCTGCTCGACGAGGACGAGCTGGCGCGCTGGGATCGCACGAAGGCCGCGGTGTTCGGCGAGACGCCGATGGCACGCCATCGCGCGAGTGCCGACGCGCGACTGCTGCAGGCCACGGTCGTGCGCGTCCATCGGAACTGACGGGGACCTCACAGGTCCCCGGCCACCCTGCGCTTGCCGGCCTTCTTCGCCGTGTAGAGGGCTTCGTCCGCCCGCGCGAGCAGTTCGGTCAGCGTCGTCGCGTCGTGCGGATAGCGGGCGACGCCGATGCTCGCCGAGACCTCGGGGTCCACGTCCGGATAGGGCGCCGACAGCGTCGCGAGGATCTTGTCGGCGATGGCGCGCGTCTTCTGTCCGTCGACGTCGACGAGCAGCACCGAGAACTCGTCGCCGCCCCGCCGCGACACGACGTCCGATCCGCGGATCGTGCCGGTGATGCGCTCGGCGACGATCTTCAGCACGCGGTCGCCCGCGGCATGGCCGTGCTGGTCGTTGACCGACTTGAAGCCGTCGAGGTCGATCGCGAGGATCGCGAGCTGCGCGCCGTCTCGATAGGCCTGCACGATCTGTCGCGTCGCCATCTCGTCGAACAGCGTGCGCGTGTGCAGGTTGGTCAGCGGATCGTGATAGGCGTGGTGCTGCGCGGTGACGAGCCGGCGCGACGCCTGAAGGATCGCGCGACCGACCGCCGCGGTCTCGCGGAACGGCGTGGCCGTGAGCTCGACGGCCGTGCCGCCGCCGAGCGCGAGCGCCGGCTCGATCAGGCTGTCGACCGCACGCGTCACCGTGCGGGAAAGGCGGAACGCGAGCCACAGCACGAGGCCGAGCACGAGCGACGCGCCGCCGAGCAGCAGCCCGATCGATCGGTGGAGCGATGCGAGCAGCACGGCTTTCGGCGCACCGACCGCGACGGTCCAGCCGGTGCGCGACGACCGGCTGAACCCGGTCAGCATCGCGATGCCGTCCTTCGAGACCGTCTCCGCGGTGCCTTCCGGGCGGCCCCGGGTCGCATCGAGCAGCGACGGGGTGGCGCTCTCGCCGACGAAGCGCTCGCCGTCGCGAGAACGCGCGACGATGTGGCCGTTCTCGTCGACGACCGACGCGATCCACCCTTCGGGCAGCGAGTCGCGCGCCGACGCGATGATGCGATCGGGCCGCAGGGCGACCACGAGCGCGTAGGCCACCTCGGTGCCGCGGTAGACCGGCACGCCCATCGCGACGACCGGGCTGCGGTCGGTCGACGACGGGAAGACGCCGCTCAGCGCCGGCCGCCCGGCCGTGAAGACCGGCTCGACGCGCGACGCGATGCCGCTGTCGGGCAGCGTCGTGCCGTAGCCGACGAGCGCATCGAGCCGTGTCCGGCGTTCGCGATCGACGATCACGTAGTCGTCGACGGTCTGCGATTTCAGCGCATCGCGCAGGCGTTCGTGGAAGCGGCCGAGGTCGTTGGTCGCGAGCTCGCGCGATGACGCGAGGACGCGCAGGCCGGACTCGACGCCTTCGAGATCGCGGTCGACGAGCAGCATCGTCGTGCGTGCGCGAGCGACGGCGGTGTCGACGACGGCCCTCTCCTGCGCTCGATAGTTCGTGTCGACCAGCACGCCGAGCGCGATCAGCGACGGGACCAGGCAGGCCGCGACCAGTGCCGCGAGGCTGGTGCCGATCGACAGGCGCGGCATTCGCTCCGTCTGCGACGGGCCGCCCGCGTCGATCAGGATCGGAGGCCTCGCGGTCGGCGGTCGCGCGATCGTCGAATCGGGCGCTTCGATGTCGAGACGGAGCTGGGTCACCACGGCGGCGCGGTCGGAGTTGGGGCAGGTGGAGGGTAACCGCTCGACGGGAGGGTCAGGGAGGCGGACCGAGCAGCGCCAGGGTCCGCTCGTCGCGCGAGCCTTCGCAGCACTTGTCGAGGGCGAGTTCGAAGACAGGGTCGGACGCCGTCGCCGCGAACAGCGTCATCGACGAACGGAACTTGACGTCGTCCGGACTTCCGAAGATGTCGTGCAACGAGCGACGCTCGACGGCGACGACGAGCGTCGTGCATTCGACCAGCCGCGGGCCGAGGACCGGATGCCGCAGGTAGGCGAGGGCCTCGTCGCGCGAGCCGATCGCGTAACGCGCGGCCATCGCGCTGAAGCCGAGACCCGCGATCTGCGGGAAGACGAACCACATCCAGTGGCTGCGCTTGCGGCCGGCCTTCAACTCGGCGCGGACGGCCGCGATGACGGGCGCCTGCGCGGCGACGAAGCGCTCGAGGTCGTGGGGATCGGTCATGTCTGCGACTCCATCTGTTGGCGGACGTAATGCGTCGGCGGCAGCCCGACATGGCGGCTGAAGGCGACGCTGAACGTGCTCGCCGAGCTGTAGCCGACGCGCGCCGCGACCGCGGCCACGCGGCCCTTCTGCCGCAACAGGTTCTTCGCCATCGCCATCCGCCAGGCCAGCAGGTACTCCATCGGCGCGACTCCCACCGCGTGGTTGAAGCGCTCGAAGAACGCCGAGCGCGAGAGCGCCGCTTCCTTCGCGAGCTGGGCGACCGTCCAGCGCCGGGTCGGATTCTCGTGCATCCGCCGGAGCGCGACGCCGAGGCGTCCGTCGGCAAGGCCGCGCACGAGACCCGGCGACGCCGCGGTCCCGGCCGTGGAGCGAAACGCTTCGATGAGC
>CALMOR010000078.1 GCA_937872165.1 uncultured Burkholderiales bacterium
CTGCGCATTATGCTTATTCCGTCGAAGAATGCGGAGGGCCGGGCCGGCCTCGCGGCGCCGTCCGTTCCCCGACTGGAAAGCCCCGCATCCCTCCACGGACGGCCTCGACCCCGCGACGGCTCGCCGGCGCGACCGCGGCGACGCGACGACGACGCCGAGACGACATGGCCCTTCAACACATCCCGCCGATCCAGTGCCTGCTGACCTTCGAGGCGGTGGCGCGGCTGCGCAACGCGGCCCGCGCGGCCGACGAGCTGTGCGTCACCGCGAGCGCGGTCAGCCATCGCATCCGTCAGCTCGAATCGCATCTCGGCTACAAGCTCTTCGGTCGCAGCGACTTCACGCTGACGGCCGACGGCGCGGCCTGCCTCGCGCAGGTGCGCACCGGACTCGCGGCGTTCCAGCAGCTCTCGTCGCGGCGCGGCGCGAAGACCGGGACACGACTGCGCGTCGCCGTCACGCCGACCTTCTGCCGGCAGTTCGTGATGCCGCGGCTCGAGCTCTTCCGTAATGCCTATCCCGACATCGAGCTGGTGCTGCAGGTGTCGATCCCGCTGCTCGACGTGACCGCCGAGGAGGCCGACCTCGAGATCCGCTTCGGGACCGGCGGCTATACCGACATCGAGCACCGGCTGGTGCTCGAGGACATGCTGACGCCGGCCTGCAGCCCGAGCTACCTGAACGAGTTCGGCCCCTTCGACGGCTTCGAGAGCGCGTCCGAGATGGCCGAGGTCCGACTGATCCGCAGTCCGCTCGAACCGTGGGCCGCCTGGTTCGAGGCGACCGGCGTCGCGATGACCGAGCCGACCGGCGGCGCGCAGTTCAACGACATCGGGCTGATCTACGACGCGGCCGCGAGCGGCTTCGGCGTGGCGTTGCTGCGGCTGAAGATGGGCGCGTCGTGGCTCGAGAGCGGACGACTCGTGAAGCTGTCGACGCGGACCGTGTCGTCTGCGCACGCGCACTACGTGTGCTGGAAGGCGGGCGCGATGGAACGCTGGGAGTGCGCGGCGTTCGTCGACTGGCTGCAGCAGTCGCTCGCTTGACGATCGCCCGAGGTCGACGCGGTCCGCGAAGTTTCTGCAACTCGCTCGCGAAAAAGCATCCGCCCGCTGACGCGGCTGCATCCCTAGAGTTCGGGCAGGACGACATCGATCGTCCACCGATCGATCCGCACGCCACCCGCGGATCACAGACTCCGGAGACGCGCGATGGCCTGGCATCAGATCTACGACCCGTTCGGCAACATGTTCGTCTCGACGCTGCTGGCTTCCGTGCCGGTGGTGGTGATGCTCGCGGCGCTCGGTTTCTTCCACATCAAGGCGCACATCGCGGCGGCCCTCGGTCTCGCGTCGGCGCTGCTCGTCGCGATCTTCGCGTACGGCATGCCGGCGGGCTTGGCCGGGCGCGCCGCGGTCTACGGGGGAATGACCGGCCTGCTGCCGATCGGCTGGATCGTGCTCAACATCATCTTCCTGCAGCAGCTCGCGGAGAAGAACGGCAGCTTCAAGATCCTGCAGGACTCGTTGTCCGGCATCACCGAGGACCGGCGCCTGCAGTTGCTGCTCATCGCATTCTGCTTCGGCGCCTTCTTCGAGGGCGCCGCGGACTTCGGCACGCCGGTCGCGGTGACGGCCGGCATCCTGATCGGGCTCGGCTTCTCGCCGCTCGCGGCATCGGGCCTGAGCCTGATCGCGAACACGGCGCCGGTCGCCTTCGGTGCGCTCGGCACGCCGGTCATCACGCTGGCGAAGGTCCACGGCTACGACCTGATGGCGGTGACCGCGATGATCGGGCGGCAGCTTCCCCTCTTCTCGCTGCTCGTCCCCTTCTGGCTGATCTGGGCCTTCGCGGGACGGAAGGCGATGATGGAGATCTGGCCCGCGATCCTCGTCACCGGCCTGTCCTTCGCGATCCCGCAGTACCTGGTGTCGAACTTCATCGGGCCGGAGCTCGTCGACATCATCGCGGCGATCGTCTCGATGATCGCGCTGATCCTCTTCCTGCGGGTCTGGCAGCCGAAGAAGATCTGGACGTCGACGTCGCTGCGCGGCCACGAGACCGACAGCGGCGACGCGAAGACCACGACGCCGCCGGTGCGGCACAGCCGTTCCGAACTGATCCGCGCATGGGCGCCGTGGGCGATCCTCACGGTGTTCGTGTTCGTCTGGGGGCTGCCGTCGTTCAAGACGATGCTGAACGATCTCTTCGCGCCCGCCTTCCCGATCGACGGGCTGCACAACCTGATCCTGAAGGTGCCGCCGGTCGTGCCGTCGCCGAAGCAGGAGGCCGCGGTCTACACGCTCAACCTGTTCTCGGCCACGGGCAGCGGCATCCTGCTGTCGGCGATCGTCGGTGCCCTCGTGATGAAGTACGACCCGCTGCAGATCGTCGTGCAGTGGGTGCGCACCTTGTGGCTCGTGCGCTTCTCGCTGCTGACGATCGTGCTGATGCTCGCCCTCGGCACGCTGACGCGCTACTCGGGCACCGACACGACGCTCGGCCTCGCGTTCGCCAGCACCGGTGCGCTGTATCCGTTCTTCGGCACGCTGATGGGCTGGATCGGCGTCGCGATGACGGGCTCTGACACCGCGTCGAACGTGCTCTTCGGCGGCATGCAGAAAGTGGCCGCCGAGCAGCTCGGGCTGTCGCCGAACCTGATGGGCGCGGCCAACAGCTCGGGCGGCGTGATGGGCAAGATGATCGACGCGCAGTCGATCGTCGTCGCCAGCACCGCGACCCGCTGGTTCGACCATGAAGGCGACATCCTGCGCTTCGTCTTCTTCCATTCGATCGCGCTCGCCTGCCTGGTCGGCCTCTACGTGACGCTGCAGGCGTACGTGTGGCCGTTCTCCGCGCTGGTCGTGCACTGAAGGACTCGCGATGAACGCATCCCTGCCGATGACCGTCGACGCCGAGCTCGATCGCGCCGAACGACAGACCGAGGTCGTCGCGGCGCTCGGGAAGCTGCTGCCGGCCGACGCGATCCTCTCGCGTCAGGAGGACACCGCGCCCTACGAATGCGACGGACTCACCGCCTATCGCGCGTCGCCGATGGTCGTCGTGCTGCCGCGGACCGAAGCCGAGATCGCGGCGGTGCTGTCGCGGTGCCACGCGCTGTCGGTGCCGGTCGTGGCGCGCGGCGCGGGCACCGGGCTGTCGGGCGGCGCGTTGCCGCATCGGCTCGGCGTGACGCTGTCGCTGGCCCGCTTCAACCGCATCGTCGACATCGACGTCACGGCCTGCACGGCCACCGTGCAATGCGGCGTGCGCAACCAGGCGATCAGCGACGCCGCGCGACCGCTCGGGCTCTACTACGCGCCGGACCCGAGCAGCCAGATCGCCTGCACGATCGGCGGCAACATCGCGGAGAACTCGGGCGGCGTGCATTGCCTCAAGTACGGCCTGACGCTGCACAACGTGCTCGCGGTGCGCGGCTTCACGGTCGAAGGCGAGCCGATCGCGTTCGGATCGCTCGCGCTCGATGCCGCGGGCCTCGACCTGATAAGCGTGCTGGTCGGCAGCGAAGGGATGCTCGCGGTCATCGTCGAGGCGACGGTGAAGCTGATCCCGAAGCCCCCGCTCGCGACCTGCATCATGGCGAGCTTCGCTTCGGTCGAGGCCGCGGGCGATGCCGTCGCCGCGGTCATCGCGGCGGGCATCACGCCGGCCGGCCTCGAGCTGATGGACCGTCGCATGACGGCCGCGGTCGAGGACTACGTGCATGCGGGCTACGACCTCGAGGCCGCGGCGATCCTCCTCTGCGAGAGCGACGGCACGCCCGACGAGGTCGACGAGGAGATCGCGCGCATGCGCGTCGTGCTCGAGGCGAGCGGCGCCACGCGGCTCGAGACCAGCCGCGACGAGGACCAACGGCTGCGCTTCTGGAGCGGTCGCAAGAACGCCTTTCCGGCCACCGGCCGCATCAGCCCCGACTACATGTGCATGGACTCGACGATCCCGCGTCGACGGCTCGCGGAGATCCTGCGGGCGATCGAGGCGATGGAGACGACCTACGGGCTGCGTTGCGTCAACGTCTTCCACGCGGGCGACGGCAACCTCCATCCGCTCATCCTGTTCGACGCCAACGACTCGGACGAGATGCATCGCTGCGAGCTCTTCGGCGCGGACATCCTCGAGACCAGCGTCCGCCTCGGCGGCACGGTCAGCGGCGAGCACGGCATCGGGGTCGAGAAGCTCAACTCGATGTGCGTGCAGTTCTCGCCCGCCGAGCGCGAACAGATGTTCGCCGTCAAACGCGCCTTCGATCCGGGCGAGACGCTGAACCCGGGCAAGGTCGTGCCGAGCCTGCATCGCTGCGCCGAGTACGGAAGGCTGCACGTGCATCACGGCGCCTTGCCGTTCCCCGACCTGCCGAGGCTGTGATGGCGCTGCACGATCCGGTCCTGCGAGACCTCGTCGAGCGCGTCCGCTCGGCGCGTCGCGACGGCACGCCTCTCGACATCCGCGGCGGGGGAACCAAGGCGTTCTACGGCGGCGCGCGCAGCGGCGCGCCGCTCGAGGTCGGCGCGCTGTCCGGCATCACGAGCTACGAGCCGACCGAGCTCGTGATCACGGCGCGAGCCGGGACGCCCGTCGCGGAGGTCGACGCGGCTCTCGAGGAGAAGGGCCAGTGCCGCGCCTTCGAGCCGCCGTGTTTCGGGCCCGGCGGCACGGTCGGCGGCATGGTCGCGGCCGGACTGTCCGGTCCGTCGCGCGCGGCCGTCGGATCGGTCCGCGACCACGTCCTCGGCACGACGCTGCTGACGGGCCGCGGCGAGGTCCTGACCTTCGGCGGACAGGTCATGAAGAACGTCGCGGGCTACGACGTCTCGCGCCTGATGGCCGGATCGCTCGGCATCCTCGGCATCGTCTGCGAGGTCTCGCTGAAGGTCGTCCCGCGGCCGGCCGCGACCGCGACGCTGACCTTCGCGACGAGCCAGGCCGAAGCGCTGACGTGGTGCGGCATCACGCGTCGCCAGCCGCTGCCGATCCGTGCGACGGCATGGGCGCGAGGCCGCCTGCGCGTGCGGCTCGACGGCGCGAGCGCGGCGGTCGACGCAGCGGTCCGCCAGCTCGGCGGCGCGCAGCTGGATGCCGACGAGGCGACCCGGCTGTGGGAAGGTCTTCGCGATCATCGCGATCCCTTCTTCGACGGGCTCGGGACAGCGAACGACGGCGAGCGGCTGTGGCGCCTGTCGGTGCCGGCGACGACCGCCGCGCTGCCGTGCGCCGACGAACCGCTGATCGAATGGGCCGGCGCGCAGCGCTGGTATCGCACCGAAGCGCCGGCGGCGCGTATGCGACAGCTCGCCACCGAGGTCGGCGGGCACGCGACCCTGTTCCGCGGCGCCGATCCCGCGGGGCCGTTCGCGGCGGTCCCCGATGTCGCGATGAAGATCCATCGCAGGCTCAAGGACGCGTTCGATCCCGATCATCTCTTCAACCGCGGGCGGCTGTACGCGGACCTCTGAATCATGCAGACCGACCTGAGTCCCGCCTTCAAGGGCACGCGCGACGGCGAGGCCGCCGAAGCCATCCTCCGCAAGTGCGTCCATTGCGGCTTCTGCACGGCCACCTGTCCCACCTACCAGCTGCTCGGCAACGAGCTCGACGGTCCGCGCGGCCGCATCTATCTCATCAAGCAGATGCTGGAAGGCGCCGACGTGACGCGGGCGACGCAAGGGCATCTCGATCGCTGCCTGACCTGCCGCAACTGCGAGACCACCTGCCCGAGCGGCGTCGACTACGGCCGGCTGGTCGACATCGGAAGGCGGCTCGTCGACCAGCGCGTCGAGCGCCCGGTCGGCGAGAAGGTGGTGCGCTGGCTGCTGAAGGAAGGGCTGACGTCGCCGCTCTTCGGACCGGCGATGAAGGTCGGCCAGCGCCTGCGGCCTCTGCTGCCGCACGCGTTGAAGAACAAGGTGCCGATGGCCGCGTCCGCCGCCCGCCGCTCGCGGCCCACGACCGGGCATCGCCGCAAGATGCTGATGCTCGGCGGCTGCGTGCAGCCGGCGATGCTGCCGAACGTCAACCGCGCGACGGCCCGTGTCCTCGACGCGGCCGGCATCGAGACGATCGTCGCGCGCGGCGAGGGCTGCTGCGGAGCGCTGCGCACGCACCTCGACGACCACGAAGGCGGCCGCGACGACATGCGCCGCAACGTCGACGCGTGGTGGCCGCAGGTCGAGGCCGGTGGCGTCGAAGCGATCGTGACGAACGCTTCGGGGTGCGGCGTGATGGTCAAGGACTACGGACACGCGCTCGCTGACGACCCGGCCTATGCGGAGAAGGCCGCTCGCATCGGCGCGATGACGATCGACGTCGGCGAGCTGCTGCCCGAG
>CALMOR010000079.1 GCA_937872165.1 uncultured Burkholderiales bacterium
GAGCACGCCGACGGTCGAATTGATGGCGAATCGCTGCGTGGTGTTCCAGGCCCGCTTGCCGTTGCCTTGCAGGACGTCGTTGACGGCGACGACCGGTTCGCCGAGGTTGTGGAAGAAGTTGTGGATGCCGCTGCGGACCGGTGACGGAACGTGCTCGTCGTAGGCGACGGCCACGGGTCTGACCGCATGTCGGTCGACGAACTGGTTGGCGTCGAAGACCTTGCGGTTGACGGGTTCGATCGGATCGGCCGTGCTCGCGACGTCCGTCGACGCCGTCGGCATCTGCGCACAGGCCGCGAGCGCGAGGACGATCGGCAGCAACAGGGGTCGACGGTCGAAGAGCCGCGACGGAGTGAGGGATGACATCATGGTGAGACCTTTCGTGCGAATCGAGCGTTGCGGCGGAAACCGGAAGGAGGATCGGTGATCGATCAGAACGACAGTGTCACCGTCGTATCGCCGTCGACCGGGAATCGGGCTCGATCGAACTTCGGCGGACCGAACGGACCGACGGTCGCCGCGTTGCTGAACGCGAGCGGTTCGGAAGGACGCACGCCGAGCTCGAAGTCCAGCTTGCCGTTGCGGTTGAGATCGTCGATGGCCGCCAGCGCATAGGTCCCTCGCGGTATGCCCTGGAACACGACGGTGACGTGGTCGCCCGCGGGAGCGGGAACCTTCATGCCCAGCAGGTGCTTGCCTTCCTCGGGAAACGGCGTGTCGCGGTCGTAGAGGCCTACCATGACGTTGCCGACACCGGGCTCGACGCGGGCGATGTCGACGGTGAGCGTATACAGCGGGACGGCCCGTTCCTCGCGCTGACGGGTCCACTTGGCGACATGGCCGGCGACCGGGTCGGTCGTGTCGCTCGCTGCGATCGCGAGCGAGCCGGCCAGGCCGGCGCACGTGGTGGCCGCGACCAGCAGGAGAAGGGTGCGGCGACGGGAGGGGGGCGTTTTCATCGATGGTCCTTTCGGGGGGAGGGGAGTCGCTTGTCGAACGTTCGTGCAGCGGAAGGGCACTCGCGGCGCCGGCCGGGCCGGGATCGATCGAGCCGGACGGGCGGTCGATGTCTCCGATGGCTATCGGGACCGGTCCCGCAATGACGTCGCCGTCGTGGAGCGATGACTGGCGAACGATGGCGGGCCGCGGCGGCCGCGACGGATGAGCCACTCTGCGAAGAGGACGTTGGGGACCCAGCACAGCCAGGCGATCCAGGCATACGAAGCGGCGAGCGGAATGGAACTCGCCTGCGAGACGCCGATATAGAGCCGCAGCGTGATCGCGGCCGCCGTCAGCGCGAAGCTGCGCATCATCCACTCGCGATGCTGCGCGAAGAGTCGCTGACGAGCGGCGAAGACCCCGACCGCGGTGCAGACCGTCCACGATGTTCCGAGGAAGAGGAAACCCAGCGACGCGAACCGGCCGGTATGCGCCGAGAGCGCGATCGGGACCGAGAAGATCCATGCGACGAGAACCGCACCCGCGTAGACGCGTCCGGAGATCCGATGGCGTCGGCCGGAGCGCACGCCCCGGTTGCGGAACTGGAGCGGTCCGAGCAGCAATGCGATCGACGCGAAGATCGCATGGAGGATGAAGAACGGGCGATGGAGCGTGAAGCTCTCGAGCGCGGGGACGGCCGGAGGATGGGGGGCCAGGTAACGCAGCGACCAGAGGCCGACCAATGCGGACGAGACGAGCAGCAGGACGCTGCCGACCCGGGCAGCGACGCGAGGTGCGCGCAGCCGTGGCGGATCGGTTTCGACCGGACTCGATAGCGCTGGCGTCATCATGAGGGATCCAATATGATCATTGGTAACTGTTCGATGAACAGTGTTCGTAGATTAGGTATAGCGTCTGACCCTGTCAAGAACTTTTTCTTCTCCTTCTCGAAGAGCTTGCGATGCCTCCCGTCCGTCGACCCCGATCTCCCAACGCGGCCTCGACCGTGATCGCGAAGAAAGCCCCCGTAGTCCCGACCGGGAGGAAGGCGCGCGGATCGGGTCACGAGCGGAAGCAGGAGATCGCGGACGCGGCGAAGTCCCTCTTCCTCAGCGAGGGCATCGAGAACGTGTCGACGCGGCTGATCGCGGAGCGCGTCGGCATCTCGCAGACGGCGCTCTACGTCTATTTCCAGAACAAGGACGCGATCCTCGCGCACCTCACCGACAGCGCCTTCCGGAAGCTCGGCGCGGTCCTCGAGGAGGTCGAACGGGTCTCGCGCGATCCACTCGACTACCTGCGCAAGGCGCTTCCGACGTACATCCGCTTCGGGCTGGACCATCCCGACGAATACCGCATCGCCTTCATGATGTTCAATCAGCGCGGCGCTGCCACCGCCTCGGCCGACTCGCTGGAGAAGAGTCGACCGGGCATCGAAGTCTTCCGCGGGATGGAACGGCAGATCGTCGACGGCGCGAAGCGCGGCCTGATTCGGAATCGACGTCGCAAGCCCGAGGGAACGGCACAGTCGATATGGGCCGGCATCCACGGGCTCGTCGCCGCACAGCTGGCTTTCCCGGACTTCGCATGGATCGATCGGGACGCCCTGATCGACATCCACGTGCAGATCCTCGTCAGCGGTCTGGAGCGGGAGGCGAAGCGCGCTTGACAGCGTGGAGACATCGGAAGGTGCAACGACTCCGACGGGCACGGCTTCGTCGTTCGGGAACGAGACCCGCACAGCCCGTCGATGTCTCCGGACCGTGCCCTCGATGCCCCGTCTCCCGCGTCGAGACTTCGTCGCGGGCCGTCACCCCGATGTCACGGGCTCTTCGTAGGCTGCGCGTTCCCGACCGGAGACCACCCATGAAACCGAACCCGTTCCATTCGCCGACGAAGATGCTGATGGCTCTCTCCTTCGCCGCCTGCGCGCTTCCCGCCGCGGCGGACGAAGGGGTCGCAGGCTGGCGCAGCGACCCCGAGCTCGACAACGCACGCGATCGCGGCGGTTACGCGACGCTCGACGGGCGCGGGCCGCTGGTGATCGCACATCGGGGCGCGTCCGGCTACTTCCCCGAAGAGACGATCGAGGCTTACCGCCTCGCGATCGCGATGGGTGCGGACGTGATCGAACCGGACCTGGTCGTCAGCAAGGACGGCGTCCTCGTCGCCCGTCACGACGTCACGCTCGCGACCTCGACCGACGTGGCGACGCATCCCGAGTTCGCGAGCCGTCGCCGCGCCGGCGAGAACGGCGATGGCGAGCCGGTCGCGGCGGACTGGTTCGTCAGCGACTTCACGCTCGCCGAATTGAAGACGCTCGGGGCGACGTCGCCCAACCATCCGGCGGCGCAGGTCTACAACGGCCTCTTCCACATCGTGACGTTCCAGGAAATCCTCGACCTCGTCCAGCTGAAGGCGAAGGAGACCGGTCGGGTGGTGTCGGTCTATCCGGAGACCAAGAACCCGAGCTATCACCTAGCGCTGTGGCGCGCCGGCAAGATCCCGGCGAGGCTGGAGAACACGCTGGTCGCCATGCTGAACACCAACGGGCTCAATCACCGCGATGCGCCGATCTTCGTGCAGAGCTTCGAGCCGACGAGCCTCCAGTACATGCGCGGCATCGGGTCCCGAGTCGAACAGGTCCAGCTGATCGACGCCTACGACGTCGACTTCAGGAACGGGGGACTGATCTACGGCACCGACGCGGCGCACCGGGTCTACAGCCAGCCGACGGACTGGAAGCTGGCCGGCAGCAACGAGTTGTTCGACACGATGCTGACCCCGACCGGACTGGCCCGCATCCGGACGTATGCCGACGGCATCGGTCCTTGGAAGCCGATGGTCGTGCCGGTCAAGTGCCGCCTCGACGGCGCCGGCAACTGCACCGACCTCGACGGCAACGGGACCTTCGACGGCTATCCGGATGCCGTCCAGCAGCGGCCGACCTCGCTGGTTGCCGATGCGCACCGGATGGGCCTCTTCGTCCACGAGTACACGTTCCGCAGCGAGAAGGGTTCGTACAACGTGCCGTTCGACGCGCAAGGCGATCCGGTGCGCGAATACCTGACCCACTACGCGGTCGGTGTCGACGGCGTCTTCTCGGACGCGGCCGACACGGCGCTGTATGCCCGCAGCAGGTTCGAGCGTCGTCACGGGCGCTGAACTCGTCGGCCGGTCGGGTCGTCGGCGATCGTCGCCGACCGGGCGTCTAAGGTGACATCGGCCGGCCGGCCGATGTCTCGTCGATCAGCAGGCCGGGCGGTCCTGCCCCTCGTGCGAGCGAACTGCTACGAGCATCGATCCGGCGTGGGCCCGCGACGCCGGCGAGCGATCGCCCCGACCCCGTGACAGGGGGTCGATGTTCGTCGGAGTCCGCGCGGAGCGCACGACGGCGCCGATCGGTCGCGGCGACCCGGTTCAACGACCGGCGAAGACCGGCTTCGACTTGTCGACGAAGGCTCGGACTCCGGCGAGTCCGTCCGCCGAGCGTGCCGTTTCCAGGATCGACTCAGATTCCATCGCCATCTGATCCTCGAGCGAGCGGTCGAGCGAATCCAGCATCAGCCGCTTGATGTTCCGATGCGCGAGCGTCGGACCCTGCGCGAGGGACGTGGCGAGGGTGCCGACATGTTCCAGCAGCCGGGCTGCCGGAACGACCTGGTTGACCAGCCCCCAGTCCAGTGCTTCCGCGGCGGTCAGGACCCGGTTCATGAGGAACAACTCCATCGCGCGACGCCTGCCGATCGTGCGGGCGAGGAAATAGGTCGAGCTCGCGTCCGGCGTCAACGCGATCTGCGTGTAGGCGCTGCTGAAGCGGGCCGTGTCGGCGGCGATGGCGAGGTCGGCAGCCGCGAACAGCCCGAGGCCTCCTCCGGCGACCGTGCCGTTGACGGCCGCGATGACCGGGGCG
The DNA here is from genome assembly GCA_937872165.1 of uncultured Burkholderiales bacterium. GTDB lineage: Bacteria > Pseudomonadota > Gammaproteobacteria > Burkholderiales > Burkholderiaceae_D > CAHJXF01. Next base: position 4,853 of record CALMOR010000079.1, read on the forward strand.
CGGAGTCTCGCGAGGCGCGAGATCGCCGCGTGCAGATGGCCGGTCATTTCGACGACCAGGTCGCCGACCGAGTCGGGATCGGCGGCGAATCCGTGGACATCGCCGCCCGAGCAGAACGCACGGTTGCCGGCGCCGGTGACGACCACCGCTCGAACCAGCGGATCGGCGTCGCACTCGCCGGCCATCGAGGCGAGTTCGCGGGCGGTCGTGCCGTCGAGGGCGTTGAGTTGCGCGGGGCGGTCTAGCGTCACCCAGGCAACGTTCCCGCGGACTTCGTACAGGATATTTCGATAGGTCATGGTCTCGGATCCAACTTCGGGAACGTGTGCCGGCGGCGTTCCGCCCGGATAGGCGAACGATCGATTGACTCGATCGTCAACGTATAATACACTTTGTTTATCACGATGACGAAGAGTCCAGAGAGACGGGCCGTCCATTCGTCCTGAGCGCGGGAGCGTTCGGACGGGTGTTTCAATCGAGGAGACCGAAGTGCGTATCGCCGACTATCTCGACACCGCAGCGGCCCGCTTCCCCGCCAAGGAGGCACTCGTGTTCGGCCGCGTGCGGCTGACCTACGACGAAGCGCGACGCCAGGCGAACGCGGTCGCGAATCGGCTCAAGAACGAAGCGGGACTTTCCGACAAAGTCCACGTCGGCATCCTCAGCCCCAACGACATCCGGATCCCGATCATCCAGTTCGGCGCCAGCCGCGCCGACTTCACCTGGCTGTGCCTGCACGACCGCAACGCGATCGACACGAACGCCGAGATCCTCGCGTTCCTCGACTGCGACGTGCTGTTCTTCAACAGCCAGTACGAACACGAGATCGAGCGCTTGCGCACCGTGCTGCCCGCCGTCAGGACGTGGGTCTGCATCGATCGTGAAAGTCGGCACGCGCCATCGTTCGAACAATGGCTGATCGGCAGCGCGACCGACTTTCCCTATGTCCGTCCGGACTGCGAACGGGTCGCGGTCATCGTCCCGACCGGCGGAACGACCGGCCCGTCGAAGGGCGCGGTCCACAGCCAGCGTTCCCTCGAGATGCAATTGATCTTCCTGTCGTCATCGCTCGGCATGGTCGAGGACAGTCGGCTGCTGACGATCGCACCGTTGTCGCACGCGGCCGGGCAACTCGCGCTCGGGCTGCTTCCGCTCGGCGGGACCAACATCATCCTGAAGGGGTTCGATCCGGACCTCGTGCTGCGGACGATCGTCGACGAGCGCATCACGCATCTGTTCCTGCCGCCGACGTTGATCTACTTGCTGCTGGCACACCCGCGTATCGGAGAAACCGACTTCTCGTCGCTGACGCACGTGCTCGTCGGCGCATCGCCGATCGCCCCGGAAAAGTTCAAGGAAGCGCTGCGCGTCTTCGGTCCGGTGATCTATGAAATCTTCGCGCAGACGGAGACGCTGCTGCCGGTGCTGTTCAAGGGTCCGGCCGACTATCTGTCGAGCGACGGATCGATCGACGAGGAGATCCTTCGGACGGCCGGTCGGGCCGGCGTCTATTCGCGCGTGGAGATCATGGACGACGACGGCAACATCCTCGGCGCCGGAGCGCCGGGCGAGATCGTGGTGCGCTCGTCGATGGGGATGACCGGCTATTACAAGAACGACGAAGCGACGCGCGAGACGTCGGCCGGCGGATACCACCACACCGGCGACATCGGCATCAGGAACGACCGCGGCTTCGTGACGATCATCGACCGCAAGAAGGACATGATCATCTCCGGTGGCTTCAACGTGTATCCGAACGAGGTCGAGGCCGTCATCAACGCGCATCCGGCCGTCCTCGACTGCGCGGTCGTCGGGGTTCCCGACGACAAGTGGGGCGAGGCCGTCAAGGCCGTGGTGCAGCTGAAGCCCGGATCGACTGTCGACGGCACCGAGCTGATCGCGCTGTGCCGGGATCGGCTCGGCGGTGTCAAGGCCCCGAAGACGGTGGAGATCTGGCCCGATCTGCCGCGCAGCGCGGTCGGCAAGATGCTCCGCCGCGAAGTCCGCAAGAAATTCTGGGAAGGCCGGTGGCGAGCGGTCTGAGGGTCGTCTCGACCGTTCACCCGTGCGGACAGCGGAGGCTGGACCCGATGCCGCGCGTCGCGACCAGCAACGAGGAATCGAAATGACTCTCCCTGTCGTCCTGCAGCGCCTGCGTCTGCCCGTCGTCGCGGCGCCGCTCTTCATCATCTCGACTCCCGACCTCGTGATCGCGCAGTGCAAGGCCGGCATCGTCGGCTCGTTTCCCGCGCTCAACGCGCGTCCGAAGGAACTGCTCGAGTCGTGGCTGATCCGGATCACCGAAGAGCTCGCGGCTCACGACCGGCTCCATCCCGACGCGCCGTCGGCTCCGTTCGCGGTCAACCAGATCGTCCATCGATCGAACGACCGCCTCGAGCACGACGTCGCGCTCTGCGCCGACTATCGAGTCCCGCTCGTCATCACGTCGGGCGGCGCCCGGCCCGACATCAACGAGGCGATCCACGCCTACGGCGGCCTCGTGTTTCACGACGTGATCAACGATGCGTTCGCGAGGAAGGCGATCGCGAAGGGCGCGGACGGCCTGGTCGCAGTGGCTGCGGGCGCCGGGGGTCATGCGGGCACGTTGTCGCCGTTCGCGCTGATCCAGGAGATCCGCGCGTGGTTCGACGGGCCGCTGCTGCTGTCGGGGGCGATCGCTTCGGGTCGATCGATCCTCGCCGCCCTCGCGACCGGCGCCGACCTCGCCTACATCGGCTCCGCTTTCATGCCGACCACCGAAGCCAATGCCGTCGCGCAGTACAAGGACATGGTGACCGCCTGTTCGTCGGCCGATGTCGTCTACACGAACCTGTTCACCGGCGTGCACGGCAACTACCTGCGGCCATCGATCGCACGGGCCGGCCTCGATCCCGACAACCTGCCGGTCAGCGACCCGTCGAAGATGGACTTCGGCACCGAGGACAAGGTCAAGCCGTGGAAGGACATCTGGGGATGCGGTCAGGGTATCGGGGTCCTGCGCGACGTGCTGCCGACCGCGGTACTGGTCGATCGCTTCGCCGCCGAGTTCCACGCGGCCCGGCGCGAACTGTCGGCACGCGTCGATGTGTCCGCGAGCGCCCGCAGCGCGCCGGACACGCCGATCGCCGCGTAGCCGGCTGGCGAACGGCCGACGCGTCGGCCGTCACGGCGCCGGGCAGTTCTCCCGAAGCATCGACCGTCGATCGACGATGCCCCGGGCAGGGGCCGTCAGTGCACGCGTTCGAAGATGCCGACGTGCGCCGCCGCTTCCTCGACGCCCCACAAGCCGCCCCCGTTCTCCTGGATGCCGAAGCGAGCGCCGTGCACCTGCCGCGCGCCGCACTCGCCACGCAGCTGACCGACGATCTCGAAGATCTGCCCGATGCCGGTGGCACCGATCGGATGACCCTTCGATTCGAGCCCGCCCGACGGATTGACGGGAATCCGGCCGCCGATCGTCGTCTCGCCGCTCTCGGCCGCATGGCCGCTCTGCCCTTCTTCGCACAGGCCCAGGTTCTCGGTCTGGATCAGTTCGCCGATGGCGGTGGCGTCGTGTACCTCGGCGACGTGCATCGCGTCGGGTCCGAGCCCCGCCTCTTCATAGGCCGCGAGCGCGGTCAGCCGCGTGATGTGCCGCGACAGGTCGTCGCCGGAGCGCCGCGAAGCCGATCGCATCGCGCTGGCGCGGACCCGCACCGCTCGCGCGCGGTCGGCGCCGAGCCGGGCGAGGCCGTCGTCGGTGCACAGGATCATGGCGGCCGCGCCGTCCGAGATCGGCGCGCACATCGGCAACGTCAGCGGAAACGTGATCGGCGGCGCCTGCAGGACCTCGTCGGTCGTCATCGCGGCACGGTACTGCGCACGCGGGTTGTGGACGGAATGCGTGTGGTTCTTCGCCGCGGCGGCCGCGATCTGTCGTTGCGTGATGCCATGCCGCTGCATGATCTGGCGACCGAATGCCGCGTAGACGTCCATGAAGACGCTGTACGGCTTCGGCGACGTCGTTCCGGGCGGTGGTTCCATGCCCTCGCCGAGTCTCCTGAGCAGATCGAAGTTCTCCTCGACCGTCTCGATGTCCCAGGCCGAATCGAAGAGGCTGAACATCTTCGCCTTGTCCGTCGAGAAGAGCTTCTCGGCCCCGATCGCCAGCGCGACCTCCGCGGCACCGGCGCGCAACTGCATCAGCGCCAGGTGGAACGCGGACGACGCGGTGGCGCAGGCGTTCTCGACGTTGTGGATCGGAATGCCGTCGAAGCCGTCGGGCAAAAGCGCGATCTGTCCACGCGTCGACATCTGACCGTGCATGAACCCCTGAGCCACGTTTCCGAAGAAGGCGACGTCGATCTGGTCGCGACGACATCCCGCATCCTGGACGGCGTCCTCGACGGCCGACGCGCTCAGCTGCTTGAGGCTCTTGTCGAGATGCCGCCCGAACGGTGTCATGCCGACGCCGACTACATAGACTTCTTTCATGGTCGTTTTCCTGGTTGTGCGACGTTCCATGCGCGACCGCGCCACCGGTTCGATCGCCGTGATGTCAGCAACCGCGATAGGCGGGCTTTCGCTTCTCGACGAATGCGGCCAGACCTTCGTTCCGGTCGTACGACGCCGTGTGCGACGCGCCCATCGCGATCTCGGCACGCAACGCCACGTCCTTCGGTTGTTCCTGGCCGTCGAGCACCAGCGACTTCATCCGCGCGAGCACGAGGGCGCTCTTGTCGGCGATGCGGCGGCTGGTCGCCTCGAGCAGGGCGTCGAGTCCCGCCGCCGGCACGACGAAGTCCACCAGGCCCCACGCCAGAGCCTGTTCGGCCGTCAGCAAGTCGCCGGTGAACATCATGTACTTGGCACGAGCCGCGCCGATCCTTCGCGGCAGTCGCACGCTGCCGCCGGCGCCGGGAAGCTGCGCGAACTTCGCGTGGCCTTCGCCGATCGTCGCCGTGTCGACGGCGATGGCGAAGTCGCAGCACAGGATCAGCTCGAGACCGCCGGCGAGCGCGACGCCGTTGACGACGGCGATGGTCGGCACGCCGAGCCGCTCGAGGCGATCGAAGACCTTGCCGGTACGGGTCAGGAACGCGGCCAGCGCCTGGGCCTGATCGACGGCCGAGTCGGTCTCTGACAGGACGCCCTTCAGGTCGGCGCCGGCGCAGAACGCCTTGCCGTTGCCGGTGACGACGACGAGGCGGATATCGCGCTCGCGCTCCACCCGGTCGCAGGCCGCGGCGAGCGCCGCGACGATGTCCGCATCGAGCGCGTTGAATGCGTCGGGACGGTTCAAGGTCAGCCACAACGCGGCCTCCCGGCGTTCGAGAAGCAGTGGCGGCGGGGCTAGTTCGATCATGATCGTTTCGCGCTGTTCGGTTCGGGTCGAAGGGCCGGCGCGCGGCGCGGCCGACGCACCCGCATCCCGGTCCAGGGCCGGCGCTCGATGCCGTGGAGAGGTCGCACGACGGTGCCGACCGGTCGCGGATCGCAAGCGGCGTCGTCGTGGCTCGGCCTGTTCGACATGCGTCAGCGACTCGCGAGATCGCGGCTGATGATCACGCGCTGGATGTCGCCGGTGCCTTCGTAGATCTGGCAGACGCGGACATCGCGATAGATGCGCTCGACCGGACATCCGACGATGTAGCCGTAGCCGCCGAAGATCGAGATGGCGTCCGAGCACACGCTCTCGGCCATCTCGGCGGCGTAGCACTTCGCGATCGCCGCCTCGCGATCGCAGGCGATGCCCGCGTCGAGCAGCGACGCCGCATGATGGACGTACTGCCGCGCGATCTCGACCTTCGTCAGCATGTCGGCCAGGCGGAAGGCGATGGCCTGGTGTTGCACGATGGTCTTGCCGAACGCGCTTCGTTGCTGCGCGTAGTCGAGTGCGCTCTCGTAGGCGGCCCGCGCCATGCCGACCGCCTGGGCACCGACCGAGATGCGACCGGCGGAAAGCGACGCGAGCGCCTGCGCGTAACCGCCTCCGAGCGCGCCGAGCACGTTGGCTTCGGGAACCCTGCAGTCCTCGAGGAAGATCTCGGCCGTGTCCGAACAGCGCTGCCCCATCTTCCTTTCGATCCGCCCGACGCGGAATCCGGGCGTGCCGGTCGGCACGATGAACAGCGTGACGCCGTGGCGACCGGCCGTTCGATCGGTCACGGCCATCACGAGAGCGACGCCCGCCCGCCGGCCGTTCGTGATGAACTGCTTGGTGCCGTCGAGCGCCCAGAAATCCCGGTCCCGGCGGCCGCTGGTCCGGATCATCGCCGTGTCGGATCCGCCTTGCGGCTCGGTCAGGCAGAAGGCGCCGACGGTCGCGCCCCGCGTCATCGCGGGGAGGAACCGCGCGCGCTGCTCGTCGCTGCCGAGATCGGCCAGTGTCGCGCAGGCGAAGTTGTGCACGTGCATCAGGGTCGAGACGCCGCCGCACCCGGCGGCGATCTCTTCCATGACGATGGCGTTGATCAGATGACTCGCGCCGGCGCCACCCCATCGCTCCGGGACCAGCAGCCCCATGAAGCCGAGCGCGGCGAGCGCGCCGACGACCGTCTCGGGGCAGTCGCCGAGTTCGTCCCAGGTCGCCGCATGCGGCAACAGCTGCTCCTGCGCATAGCGACGCGCCGTCTCGCGGATCGTGGCCTGCTCTTCATCGAGTCGCATGGCGACCCTCGACCATCGACGTCCGTTCGATCCGCGACCGCAGACCCGTCGCGTCAGTCATGGAAGCGGGTGAATCCGACGGCCGGTTCACGTTCGGTCACCACCTGGTTGACGATCGCAGATCGATCGGCATATCCCATCGACATGCCGCCCATCACCACCTGGTCCGACGGAATCCCGAGCACCTCGACGATGACCCGATGGAACAGCGCGAAAGCCGCCTGCATGCAGGTGTCCAGGCCGCGCGCGCGCGCCGCGATCATCATCGTCTGCAGGAACATGCCGAGGTCCATCGCGCTGCCGGGCACCATCAGCCGATCGATCGTGAAGATGAAACCGAGCGGCGCTCCGAAGAACACGAAGTTCTGTCCCACCTGTTCGTGGATGCGTGACGCGTCGCCGCGGGGAATGCCGAGCAGCGTGTACATGTCGCGTCCGACCTTGCGCCGTCGATCGATGTACGGCGACACCCACTCCGACGGATAGGAGTCGAACTCCGCGGTATGGAGGCCCACCGCGGCGGGGTCGTTGAACGCGGCGAGGATCGCTTCGCTGAGGCGCGCCTGCGTCCTGCCGGTGACGGCGTGGACCTTCCAGGGTTGCGTGTTGTGTCCCGAGGGCGCGCGCGACGCGACGTTCAGGATCTCGAGCACCAACGCGTGCGCGACCGGCGAGGGCAGGAACTGTCGGATGGAGCGTCGCGATTCGATCGCTTCGTCGACCGGTGATGGGGACATGGGCACGGAATCCAACGAGCTCTCTCCCGCCTGTTTCCTATTCGGACCCACGAGCGCAGCGATCGCCCATCGTCATTGCGAGATCGAGTAGCCGCCGTTGACCGGATACGTCTGTCCCGAGATCCAGCTCGCTGCCTCGGAGGCCAGGAAGAGGATCATGTTGGCGGCATCCGAAGGCTCTCCGATGCGCCGGATGATGTAGCTGCGCAGCATCTTCTTCGTCTGCGCCTCGTCGCCGAGCATGCCCTGAACGCCGGGCGTGTTGGTGCCGGCGAGGGCGACCGCGTTGACGCGGATGCCATGCGGTCCGAGCGCCTTGGCGAGCGCCCGCGAGAATCCCGCCGCGCCGGCCTTGGCGGCGGAGTAGACGGCCAGTTGAGGCTCCCCGATGCGCCCGGCGTCCGATATGACGTTGACGATGCTGCCGCCCGCGGCGCCATCGATCATCAGCGGAATCGCAGCGCGACAGACGTTCAGGACGCCGTAGAGATTCGTGCCCAGCCATCGGTCCCACTCGTCGGGGCCGGTTTCCCAGAACGGCGGCAAGTCGTCGGGAGTCCCGGTGGGTCCCGCGTTGCCGGCGTTGTTGACGACGATGTGCAGGCCACCGGCGTCCGAAGACGCCGCGAGCAACCGGCTCGTCATCGCGTCGAGGTCCGTGACATCGGCAGGGCACGCGATGCCGCGCGATCCCAGGGCGCTCACTTCGCGAGCGACGCGGTCGGCGCGATCGGCGTGGAAGTCGTTGACGATGACCGCGGCGCATCCGGCCCCGGCGAAGTGCAGCGCGGTCTGACGCCCGACGCCCTGTCCGGCGCCGGTGATCAGCGCCACCCGACCTTTCAGACTGAGGATGTCCTGCACGATTTTTCCCTCGGATGATCGACGCGTCGTCACTTCGACATCGGACGCCGCAGTCAACGACTGACCGTAGAGTCTCATCAAGTGACTCATTAGTCAACACCGGGGACGGCAGGTGGGTGCGGTTCGATGCCGCAGGTCGTTCGACCCGGATCGGCCGCTACGAGCCGTGCCCGTTCCGTCGCTGTGCCGTCGACGATGCGCGGTGCGGCCCGGTGCTACTCGCCGCGGCGGTCGCTGCGCGAGGTGGTCGTCAGCGGTCCACGGATCGCGCTCGGCGGGTGGCGCGCGCACGCGTACCGGCCGGCGCATCCGGCGCGGTCGGAAGCAGACCCGTGATCAGCAGCGCCGACAACTCCTTCGCGAGCGCTTCTCCGGTCATCTCGCCTGCCGGCGAGAACCAGCGCGGCATCCAGTTGATGGCTCCCATGAACGCGAAGACGGCGAGTTTCGGATTGACCTTGCGCAACGAGCCGTCAGCGATCCCCGTTTCGATCATGCGCACGAGGTTCGCTTGGAAGTGATCCCGTTGCTTGACCGCGCGGACCCGGTCTTCGGGGCGCAGCGCGTCGATCTCGAGCAGTGCGCTGCAGGCACCGAGCTGACCGAGCAGTTCGCCGATGTAGAACTCGAGCGTGGTCAGCAGGACGTGAGCACCGTTACCCTCGGTCTTGCGGGCTTCGGCGAAGGCGCGTTCGCCGACGTCCCCGGCGGCCTTGTGGAGCTCGAACAGGATCTCCTGCTTGTCCCTGACGTAGTTGTAGAGCGTGCCCTTGGAGACCTGCAAGGTCTTCGCGACGTCGTCGAGCGAGGTGTTGTGATAGCCGTTCTTGCCGAACGCGCGTCCGGCTTCGCGGACGACGGCGTCCCGCTTGAGCCGCTGGATTTCGTCGGGGGATTGGAGAGCGTTCTTCCAGCGAGCCACGTCAGCGTCCGATTCGAGGCGAGAAGACCGATGATACGACGTTGCACAGGCGAGTCAGCCAACTGACTCATGTCGCAACGGTCCGCGCTGCGCAGATCGACGCGCTCGACCCGGACCGCTGCCGTTTCGCACGGGGACGCGCCTAATCGGAATCGGTCGGTCGGTCGGCGGGCCATCCCCGCGACGCCTCGCGAAGGGTCGCTCGAACGACCATCCGATGAAAAGGCCGGACGACGAAGAGGTAGGCACGTCCGAGCGGATTGTGGCAATGGACCACGGTCGAGACGACGACGTGTTTGATGCCTCCGGTCGCGTCCCTTGCGGAGTCGACGAAGACCGAGACGCGGAAGTCGAGGTGGATGTCGTCCTGGCCCATCACCACTTCGGCAGCCGATCGTCGATAGATCCTGAAAAGAAAGATCTGGTCGTGTCTTTCCTGGGGCGTCGACGGCCGAAGACTGCCCGACGTCTTGAGCCCGAACCCCCGGACCAGCGCATCGCGCAATGTCATCAGGGATGCGACCCAGCCAATGCGATTCGAGAAGAGATGGCGTGCGAGCGTTTCGGCGTCGCAGGACGCGTCCGCCGGCAGGACCGCCTCGAACGCATCCTCGAGATCGATCCGGTCGAAGAAACCACGGATCGACGAGTCGCGAGGGATCGCCGTCGCCGTGACTTGCGAGACAAGCGGCATCGATGCTTTCGTTGCGTTCGTGGCCGAAGCGTTTTCACCGGCCATCGCAAGGCGCTGGCTCGACTGGATCCGATGTCTGACGATAGAGTCAGCGCGGGGCCCTGTCAAGCCACTGATCGATGGGTTCTGCTCGAGGCTCGTCGATCGAGACCATCGTGCGGGTCGGGCGACGAGCGGTTCGGCTTCCGCGAAATGAACTCTTCCGCGCGCAGCGGTCGACCGGGGTGAACGGGTTGGCCCGGTGATGGACACCGCCGCATCAACGATCCCGGCCCGGCACGCAGTTGGGACGCGCCGACCGGTACGCTCCGCTCGAACGACCGCGCCAGTCACGGTGCCCCGTCGTGAGAAGGGGATGCAGCCGCGCTGAACAGTCGTCGGTCCGAGGCAGGAATATTGGTGGAGAAGAGGAGGATCGACGGCTTCCAACTCCAATCCAATGAAATCCGGGGCTTACAGGATGTTCGTTGTGGCCCGGTGACACGCTCCGGGGACACAGAGGGTAGCACAGGTGGGGATCGAACTCTGGGGATCGAACTCGCGACCGATGCGCGGCTCAGACAACGAAGACTGATCAGTGAACGTCTGTTCACATATCATCACGTCATGCTCTTCGCTGTCATCCGCCTCCGCGACAGAGGCCGTCCCCTTACGCGCTCCGAGGTAGCAGCCCAGCCCCGCGCTGTTGGTGACCTCCGGTTCTGCCCTCCACCACAGCCACCAGGCCGCGACCCGCTCAAGCGCCCGACCAAGGTCGCCGAGCTACTCGGTCAGCCCATCGGCAACATCGAGCACACCATCATCCGCAGCTTGATGGAGCCCGTGCTGGTGACCGTCACAGCGGCCGAGTTCGTCCTGTTCGGCTTCGAGATGGAGACGATGGAAGGAAAGCTGCACGAGTTCTCGCAGGGGTGGCTGGTGTGCCACGTGCGCCCTGGTGAACAGAAGATGAGGCGCGGTGACGTACCGATGTAGGGCATGCTCATGTCTCGATTCCTTTATCAAGCACAAAGCCATGGCCAACCCAAGTAACGTTCAACTGTGGGACTGGAATAATCTTGTCGATGTATATCAAACGGAGAGCGACCGAGGCGCATTAGGTCCACTATCTAGCTTCTCTCAACGCATCACAGTGGCATACGCGTTCAATCTAATCTCACAAGATTTTTATCAGGCTCTTAATGGAATCCGGAGTGTTAGAAATCACTTTGCCCACCACCCTTCTAGCGTGACATTCGAGAGTGACGAAGTGCGACGGAAACTAGCTCCCTTGACGAACTATGATGAAGAAGGGCGGGCGGACAACTCGTCGGGGCGGCGTCGCTACTTAATTAATTGTGGCTTCATTGCTTCGTCCATGCTCTTACCCATTCACGAAGCTGGAGAGGCCGCGCGCGTAAAGCCGCAGGAGAACTTGATCCCGACAACATCTAAGCCACCTCGTGGACCTTACAAGCGTTTGACCACGACCCCGACTTCCCCGACAGGATCATGGGGTGGGCCTGCCTGCGTATCCAGCCGTGGGACCTAGCAGGGTTCTACGTGGATTGTGCCGATGCTCACGCGATGCGGGAGGAGATGGGTAGCGCCTACATTGTCCGGCACGGGACCAAGCGGCTGGCTACAAATGGAATTGAGACAGTGTTTCGATGATCGGTGACTTCTCGTTCTTGACTAGTACCTCAACGACCATCTGCGAAATTCGTACTTCGCCGACTGTTCCTAGCGGTGTCGTTCCTAGCGGATCAAATCCAAGCATGGCTACCTCTCACGCGCAGTTGATGGGGTCGCTCTCATCCTCTCGATACCACTTGAAGTCTTGCTGTAAAGCATCAGGAATTAGACCTGCGCATCCTCATTCAAGCAAAGCGAATGGAGGGGAATAATCCAGTGCGTGTAGCGGTGGTTCGCGAAACCTTAGGTGTGCACCACAGTGATGGAGCAACGAAGTCAATCATAGCAACAACCACCCACTTCACTAAAGACGCTCTGGAGTTGGTCGAGAAGCACAGATGGATTCTTGAAGCTCGGGACTTCGCGGGCGTCCATGCTTGGATTCAGCAGTACATGGACTTCCCCGCGAAGGTCAAATAACGACTGTCAAGCTGCCTGGTAAAGCTCCACCGTGATAGTCCCGCCCTTCCTCCGCAGTTTCACCCCGAAGTCCCCAGCAGGACACTCCAGTACCACTTCCTCATACTCCGTGGGCTGCCCCTTTTTCGGCCTGCTGATGGTCACCTTCCTGGTCAGCACCTGATTGCCGTAGGGCTCTCCGTAGGCCAACCGCATGAGCATGGCCTTAACCGCCTCCAGCTTCGGCGCGGTGTGAGCGATGGTAAGTCGGTAGCTCACCTTAAAAGTCCTCGCGGTTGACGCTGAACACCTGGTCATGTTCCCGCTGGAGGAAGTCGATCAGGCGTTGCTCGCCGACTCTTGCCCATACCTCTCGGTCGGCTGTGTCGATGCTCGGTTGCTGGTTCGGGAAGTGCTCCTTGATTCCGTGGAGAAGGGCGGTCGAGATGAGTTCGCCTAGCTTCGGTTCGTTCATGGTGTCTCTGTCTTTCGATGGTAGTGCTGTGGATGGACGTAGGGGTGCCTGCAAGGCCCCTGTGGAGGCCCTGGTGGTGCTCAGTCGGACTGGCTGCCTGTTACCTTCGTGATCCGCTCTGCTGGTTGCTCGACAGCCGGAGGCGACTGGTCCGTGCGGGTGAAGTCCGAGGCCCACTCGTTGGGTGGGGGAACGACGGTTGACTGCTCGGTGGGTTCTGCTTGCGGGTTGGTCATGCTGTGGCTTTCGTTGGTGATGCTGCGGATGGACGTAGGGGTGCCTGCAAGGCCCGTGGAGGCCCTGCTGGTAGCACCGGTGGTGGGACTAGCTGGGGCAGTGCTCAGCGCTTGCTGGGACGCTCGTAGCGCAGTTCGCTGACCGGCTGGAACGAGCCGTCTTCACGCTGAACCTCGAAGCCTCCGCCTGGCTGCCTGCGGACGTTGAGGCCCTCTGCTTGCAGCCGTGCAATCGAGGGCGAGGCGTTCTGGAAGAACTTCTCGGCAAGAGCAGCGAAGCCCGATGGGTTCCGGGCTGCTGTCAGTTGGGTAAGGGCCTGCTGTAGGTCGCGTCTTCCCTGCTCAGTCGACCGAGCGAACGCATACAGGTCATCGTGGTTGACCTTCGGAACGCCAGCCGCTTCAAGGGTCATGGAGACCTGGCTACCGAACAGCGTCATGGCTGCACTGACCGCGTGTGCATGGTCCTTGGCATTGCCTCCTTCGGCATGGGCCAGCTTCGATGCCATCTGGCTGATGACCTCTTCGGCCGTGACTTCTCCCGAGGTGATGGCAAGGGTTCCGGCTGCCATTGTGCTGTCGTAATTGCCTTGAGCGATGGGGGCGACCAGGGCAGCGAATGTGCTCTCTGCTTCGGGGCTGAAGAGTTCGACAGAAGACGTGGTGCCATCCTCTGCCTCAGCGCCTTTTGGGCTGGGGGTTCCTCCCTCGGTGGTGGCGACATCCTCGTACCCGCCATTCGCGGACCGCTGGACCAGGTTCATCTCCACGGCCTGCTTCAGCGAAATCTCCATGCCTCCATACTGGATGGTCCCCGTATCGCGATAGGCCTTCGTTGCTGAGCCGAGGTGGTCTCGGTACGTGGACATCACGTTGCCCGGCACCGCGTTTCCTTCGCCTGCATAGGCGGAGGTGACCTTCCGCTGCTCCACCTCACCGGTGCGGCTGTTGTAGCTGATGACCCCCTTGCTGACCCCATCATTGGTCCCGACTGGGATGTTGCCGGTGCTGGCCTGCTTGAGACTCGGCGGGATGAATGAGACCCCACCACGTGAGTCGGTGACCCAGTTGGAGTCATCCGTGAATGCGTTGCTGTTGTCTGCTGCCATGTGTGTGCTCTTGGTCTTTCGTTGGTTGGTGAGGGGTGGGTTACTGCTGCTGCACTGCTTGTGGTTCTACTGCCTTGGCCAGCAGGGAAGCTGGGGGAAGGAACGGGGACCGGAATGCCGCCTTGAGCCCATCGACTTGCTTCTGCTCGTCCTCGATGGCCGTGAGGATTCCAGCCAAGAATCCCGGGAGCACCTTGCGAAACTGAGCACCGATGTTGCGTAGTGCCTCCTGGCGATACGGGACGCTCATGGGCTTCCCCGAGTTGCGACCAATGCGGCGCTCCTTGGGGGCAAGTCGGCAGACCGCGTGGGACATCGCGTAGGTGACTGCCTGGTCACTGTGGAATGCATGCTGGGTGTTAGCGCCGAAGTAATACTGACCCACCTCGCCGAAGTAAAAGTGACCCACC
>CALMOR010000080.1 GCA_937872165.1 uncultured Burkholderiales bacterium
GCACCGGCAGTCCGCCGAGCGTGATCGTCCCCGCATCGGGCGACGTCAGGCCGAGGCAGAGCCGCAGCGTCGTCGTCTTGCCTGCGCCGTTCGGGCCGAGCAGCGCGAAGCATTCGCCGCGTGCGATCGACAGGTCGACGCCGTTGACGACCGCGTTGCCGCCGAACGACTTGGTCAGCCCGCGGATCGACAGTATCTCGCGGTCGGCCGGAAGGGACGGGGCGTGCGACATCGGAAGACCCTTCGGCGTGCTCGCGTCGGCCGCGTCCTCGCGACCATTCCGCTCGTTGCGGCGCGGCCGCGGCGATGCCGCCGCTCGTTGCGGCTCGGCCGTGTCGATGCGGCCCGTTCGGCGAAGCGCCGGGCCGTCGACCCGGCACGCTCGCTCAGGCTTCGGCGTCGGGGACTTCGCTCGGCTCCGGACGGTCCATCAGCTCGACCAAAGCCATCGGCGCGTTGTCGCCGACGCGGAAGCCGTACTTCAGGATGCGCAGGTAGCCGCCGTTGCGGGTCTTGTAGCGCGGGCCGAGTTCGTCGAACAGCTTGACGACCATCTCGCGGTCGCGCAGGCGGTTGAACGCGAGGCGCTTGTTCGCGAGCGTGGGTTCCTTGCCGAGCGTGATGATCGGCTCGAACACGCGACGCAGTTCCTTCGCTTTCGGCAGCGTGGTCTTGATGACCTCGTGCTTGAGCAACGCGTTGGTCATGTTGCGGAACATGGCCAGGCGATGGCTCGAGGTGCGGTTGAGCTTCCGCAGTCCGTGACGGTGACGCATGGTGAATATCCTTTCGTCGAGTCTGGAGACCGACTTCTTCGATCGCCTCGTGACGAGGCGCGGTTCGGTTTGTCTACGCGGCGGAACGATCGCGCCATCGGCCTCGTCGCTCCGTCCGGCATGTCGCCGGTTTCGTCAGAAACGAAACCGACGGGAATCCCCGGCCGCGAGGCCGGGCCAAGCTTCTTCATGCCTTCTCGAGTCCCACCGGCGGCCAGTTCTCGATCTTCATGCCGAGCGTCAGACCGCGCGAAGCCAGGACTTCCTTGATCTCGTTCAGCGACTTGCGGCCGAGGTTGGGAGTCTTCAGCAGCTCGTTCTCGGTCCGCTGGATCAGGTCGCCGATGTAGTAGATGTTCTCGGCCTTCAGGCAGTTGGCCGAACGCACCGTGAGTTCGAGGTCGTCGACCGGACGCAGCAGGATCGGATCGACCTGCGGCGAGCGCGACGGCGCTTCCGAAGACGTCTCGGTGCCTTCGAGCGACGCGAACACCGACAGCTGGTCGATCAGGATGCGCGCCGACTGGCGGATCGCTTCCTCGGGCGAGATGACGCCGTTGGTCTCGATCGACATGACCAGCTTGTCGAGGTCGGTACGCTGTTCGACGCGCGCCGACTCGACCGTGTAGCTGACGCGGCGGACCGGGCTGTACGACGCGTCGAGCACGATGCGGCCAATGGTCTTGCTGTGGTCGTCCGCGAATGCGCGCAGGTTGCCGGGCATGTAGCCGCGGCCTTTCTCGACCTTGATCTGCATGTCGAGCTTGCCGCCCGGCGACAGGTTGGCGATGACGTGCTCGGGGTTGACGACCTCGACCTCGTGCGACAGCTCGAGGTCGCCGGCGGTGACCGGTCCTTCGCCTTGCTTGTTCAGCGTGACGACGACGTCGTCGCGGTTGTGCAGCTTGAAGACCACGCCCTTCAGGTTCAGCAGGATGTCGACGACGTCCTCCTGCACGCCGTCGAGCGTCGAGTACTCGTGCACGACGCCGGCGATCGACACCTCGGTCGGCGCGAAGCCGTTCATCGACGACAGCAGGATGCGACGCAGCGCGTTGCCGAGCGTGTGGCCGTAGCCGCGCTCGAACGGCTCCATCGTGACCTTGGCCATGTTGGGACCCGCGCCTTCGACTTCGATCTGACGGGGCTT
The DNA here is from genome assembly GCA_937872165.1 of uncultured Burkholderiales bacterium. Taxonomy (GTDB): domain Bacteria; phylum Pseudomonadota; class Gammaproteobacteria; order Burkholderiales; family Burkholderiaceae_D; genus CAHJXF01. The sequence goes on from CALMOR010000080.1 coordinate 1,927, forward strand.
GAGGAATGCGTTCGTTGCCATGATTTTCCTTTGCCAGCCTCGGCGCGTTAAGCCGATAAGCCGCTAATAAAAGCTTGGCCCGCGCGTCGCGCGGGACTCTTCACGAGACCGGCCTGCGGCCGACCTCGTGGGGTAGCCTCGAAACCCGCCATGTGACGGCTAGGCACATGCCGCAAGGACGAGTCCGGCGCAGGCCGGCCTCGACTACTTGTCCCTTCGCGCTTGCCGCGAGTCTTGACCGCGCGTTAGCGGCTGTACAACTCGACGATCAGCGACTCGTTGATGTCGGCCGCGATCTCGCTGCGCTCCGGCATCGACTTGAACGTGCCTTCCATCTTGGTCGAGTCCACCGCGACCCAGCTCGGGAAGTTGCCTTGCTGAGCGAGCGACATGGCCTCGACGATGCGGGTCTGCTTCTTCGCCTTGTCGCGCACGGTGACGACGTCGCCCGACTTGACCTGCATCGACGGGATGTTCGCCGTCACGCCGTTCAGCGCGATCGACTTGTGGCTGACCAGCTGGCGCGCTTCCGCACGGGTCGAGCCGAAGCCCATCCGGTAGACCACGTTGTCGAGGCGCGACTCGAGCAGGCCGAGGAGATTCTCGCCGGTGTTGCCCTTGCGACGGTCGGCCTCCTCGAAATAGCGGCGGAACTGACGCTCGAGGATGCCGTACATGCGCTTGACCTTCTGCTTCTCGCGCAGCTGCTTGCCGAAGTCCGACGTGCGCATGCCCGACGTGCGGCCGTGCTGGCCCGGCTTGCTGTCGAGCTTGCACTTCGAGTCGAGCGAACGGCGCGCGCTCTTGAGGAACAGATCGGTACCCTCGCGACGCGAGAGCTTGCATTTCGGACCGATGTAACGTGCCACGGGAATTTCCTTTCAGTACGTCTCGAAGAGACGGTCAGCTCGAGCTTTGGACCCGGAGGGCGTCGAGCGAATCGGCGGAAGATCACCTCCGCCTCGTGTCGCCCCCGCGGAAGGGCCGGGGGCAATCGACTGCCACTGCTACCGCAACTGCTGTCACCACCACCGCGATCCCGGCATGGGCCGGAACGACATCGCCTTACATCCTCCGCCGCTTCGGCGGACGACAGCCGTTGTGCGGAACCGGCGTCACGTCGGTGATGCTGACGATCTTGATGCCCAGCGCGTTCAGCGCACGGACCGACGACTCGCGCCCGGGACCCGGACCCTTGATCTGCACCTCGACGTTCTTGATGCCTTGTTCCTGCGCGGCGCGACCGGCGGTCTCCGACGCGACCTGCGCCGCGAACGGCGTCGACTTGCGCGAACCCTTGAAGCCCGCGCCGCCCGACGAAGCCCACGACAGCACGTTGCCCTGGCGATCGGTGATCGTGATGATGGTGTTGTTGAACGACGCGTGGATGTGCGCGATGCCGTCCGCGACGTTCTTGCGAACCTTCTTGCGGACGCGATTCGCGGCTGCGTTGTTCGGTGCCTTTGCCATGGTGTTTCCTCGATCGATCTAACTTAGATAACGGAGCGACGCGTTTCCTTCGTCCCGCCGACGTCGTCCCGCTTCCGCCGTTGCTTCACTTCTTCAGCGACGCCGCTGCCTTCTTCGGACCCTTGCGCGTCCGGGCGTTGGTGCGCGTGCGCTGGCCGCGCACCGGCAGGCCGCGGCGATGGCGCAGCCCGCGATAGCAGCCGAGGTCCATCAGGCGTTTGATGTTCATCGAGATGTCGCGACGCAGGTCCCCCTCGACGAGGAACTTGCCCACCTGATCGCGCAGACGTTCCATCTCCGCGTCGTCGAGATCCTTGACCTTCTTCGTGGTCTCGATGCTCGCGGCCGCGCAGATGAAGCGCGCACGCGGACGTCCGATGCCGAAGATCGCGGTCAGGCCGATGTCGGTGTGCTGGTGGTTCGGGATGTTGATGCCGGCGATACGGGCCATGCTCGTTCCTATCTACTGGATGTCTGGATCATCGCTGGAAGCCCAGGATGCGACGCGGCTGAAGTGGTCCTCAGCCTTGACGTTGCTTGTGGCGAGCGTCCGACGAGCAGATGACCCGCACGACGCCCTTGCGCTTGATGATCTTGCAGTTGCGGCAGAGCCGCTTGACCGATGCGAGTACTTTCATTGGATCCTCGACTTGCGTTGTCTTCGGTAAACACTCTTCACTTGGCGCGGAACGTGATGCGGGCCCTCGACAGGTCGTACGGCGAGACCTCCACCGTCACCTTGTCGCCCGGCAGGATGCGGATGTAGTGCAACCGCATCTTTCCGGAGATGTGCCCGAGCACCACGTGCCCGTTCTCCAGCTTCACGCGGAACGTCGCGTTGGGCAGATTCTCGAGAATCTCGCCCTGCATCTGGATGACATCGTCCTTCGACATGTATTCCTTGTCTGATCGGGTCCGCGTGCGGCGTGTCCGTCCGGGGACGTCAGCGCGCCGGCAGGCCACCCTTGAAATTGGCCTTCTTCAACAGCGACTCGTACTGGTGGGTCATGATGTACGCCTGCACCTGGCTCATGAAGTCCATCGTGACGACCACGATGATCAGGAGCGACGTCCCGCCGAAGTAGAACGGCACGTTCTTCCAGAGGACCAGGAACTCGGGCAACAGGCAGACCAGCGTGATGTAGAACGCGCCGGCCAGCGTCAGGCGCATCAGGATCTTGTCGATGTAGCGCGCGGTCTGCTCGCCCGGCCGGATGCCCGGCACGAACGCGCCGCTCTTCTTCAGGTTGTCCGCGGTCTCCTTGCTGTTGAACACGAGCGCCGTGTAGAAGAAGCAGAAGAAGATGATCGCGGCCGCATACAGCAGCACGTAGATCGGCTGGCCCGGCGACAGCGCCGCGGCGACGTCCTTCAGCCAGCGCAGGCTGTCGCCCGAACTGAACCAGCTCGCGATCGTGGCCGGCAGCAGGATGATCGACGACGCGAAGATCGGCGGGATCACGCCCGACATGTTGAGCTTCAGCGGCAGGTGCGAGCTCTGGCCGCCGTAGATCTTGTTGCCCACCTGGCGCTTCGCGTAGTTGACGAGGATCTTCCGCTGGCCGCGCTCGACGAAGACCACGAAGCCGGTCACCGCGATCGCGACGAGGCAGATGATGATCACCGTCGGGATGCTCATCGCCCCGGTGTTGACCAGTTCGAACAGGTTGCCGAGCGCGCGCGGCAGACCCGCCGCGATGCCGGCGAAGATGATGATCGAGATGCCGTTGCCGAGCCCGCGCTCGGTGATCTGCTCGCCGAGCCACATCAGGAACATCGTGCCGGTCATCAGGCAGATCACGGTCGTGATGCGGAACGCGAATCCCGGATCGAGCACCAGTCCCGGCTGCGATTCGAGCGCGACCGCGATGCCGAGCGCCTGGAAGGTGCCGAGCAGCAGCGTCCCGTAGCGCGTGTACTGGGTGATCTTGCGACGGCCCGACTCGCCTTCCTTCTTGATCGCCTCGAGCTGCGGCGACACCACCGTCAGCAACTGCATGATGATCGACGCGGAGATGTACGGCGTGATGCCGAGCGCGAAGATTGTGAAGCGCGACAACGCGCCGCCCGAGAACATGTTGAGCATCCCGAGGATGCCGCCCTGCTGTCCCTGGAAGAACTTGGCGAGCTCGTTCGGATCGATGCCCGGCACCGGGATGTGCGCGCCGATGCGATAGACGACCAGAGCCCCGAGCAGAAAGATCAGCCGGCGCTTGAGGTCGCCGTACTTTCCGCTCTTGCCTGCTGCTGCCTGGGGGCTGGTTGCCACGTGCCGTCGTCCTTGTCGCTCGTTCGTGTCGGGATGCTCAGGCGGCAGCCGCCGCCGCGCGCGCTTCCTTCGAAGGCAGCTTGCGCACGGTCGGCGCCACGACCAGGTCGGCGACCGTTCCGCCCGCCGCTTCGATCGCCGCCTTCGCGCCCTTGGTCGCGCCGACGCCGTCGAGGGCGACCTTGCGCGTGATCGAGCCCGACAGGATGACCTTGGCCGAACGGTGAAGGTCCGACATGAGGCCGGCCTGCTTCAAAGCAAGCAGGTCGATCGCTTCGACCGGCAGCTTCTCGAGATCGGACAGGCGCACTTCGGCGACGAAGCGGGCCGTGAGCGACTTGAAGCCGCGCTTCGGCAAGCGACGCTGCAGCGGCATCTGGCCGCCCTCGAATCCGACCTTGTGGAAGCCGCCCGAACGCGACTTCTGACCCTTGTGACCGCGGCCGGCGGTCTTGCCCAGGCCCGAGCCGATGCCGCGACCGACGCGGCGCTTCGCGTGCTTGGCGCCCTCGGCGGGCTTGATGGTGTTGAGCTTCATCTCAGATCACCTTCACGAGGTACGAGACCTTGTTGATCATGCCGCGCACCGACGGCGTGTCTTCCAGCGTGGCGACGCTGTTCATGCGGCGCAGCCCCAGGCCGCGCACCGTCGCACGATGCGACTCGCGCGTGCCGTTGATGCTCTTGAAGAGCGTGACGGTGACGGTCTTGCCGTCCGTCTTCGCGTCCGTCGCTGCGGTCGACTTCGATTTGGTCGTCATGGCTTCTTCCCGCTTCCGTGTTCTCTGACGGCGCTCAGGCCGTGATCTCTTCGACCGACTTGCCGCGCTTGGCGGCGATCTCGGCCGGGGTGGTCATGGTCTGCAGTCCGTTCAGAGTGGCGCGGACCAGGTTGTACGGGTTGGTCGAGCCGAGGCTCTTCGCGACGACGTTGGTCACGCCGATCGCCTCGAAGATGGCGCGCATCGGACCGCCGGCGATGACGCCGGTACCGTCCTTGGCCGGCGTCATCAGCACCGTCGACGCGCCGTGCTTGCCGGTCACGGTGTGCTGCAGCGTGTTGCCCTTCAGCGAGACCTTGAACATCTTGCGGCGCGCTTCCTCCATCGCCTTCTGGACCGCGACCGGCACTTCGCGCGCCTTGCCCTTGCCCATGCCGATGCGTCCGTCGCCGTCGCCCACGACCGCCAACGCCGCGAAGCCGAGGATGCGTCCGCCCTTGACGACCTTGGTCACCCGATTGACCGCGATCATCTTCTCGCGCATGCCGTCGTCGCGTTCTTCGCCGATCGGCGTCTTTGCCTGAATACGTGCCATAGCTCTCGTCTCGCCGGCAGGGCCGGCGCCATTCATGTCATCCCGGCGAAGGCCGGAATCGAATCGAACAAAAAGTCATCGGACCCCTGCCGGGGCCGGGGTGCAGCGCTCCTCTAGAACTTCAATCCGGCTTCACGAGCCGCTTCGGCCAGGGCCTTGACGCGACCGTGATAGCGGAAGCCCGCGCGGTCGAACGCGACCGTTTCGATGCCGGCCGCCATCGCCTTCTCGGCGACGCGCTTGCCGACCATCGCGGCCGCGACCGCGTTGCCGCCCTTGCCGGTCTTGTCGTTCAGTTCCTTGCGCAAGTCGGCCTCGACCGTCGAGGCGCTGGCCAGCACCTTCGTGCCGTCGCCCGAGACGATGGTCGCGTAGATGTGCTGGTTCGTGCGATGCACGGACAGGCGCGTCACGCCCAGTTCGGCAATCTTCAGGCGGGTCTGACGGGACCGGCGAAGTCGCGATGCTTTCTTGTCCATGGCCACTGTGCTTTCTGTACGGATCGGTATCGGATCGGTCGGGTGCGACGGACGCTAGGTCCATCGCGCGTGCCGGAGTTACTTCTTCTTCGTTTCCTTGATGACGACCTTCTCGCCGACATAGCGCACGCCCTTGCCCTTGTAGGGTTCGGGACTGCGATAGGCACGGACCTCGGCGGCCACCTGGCCGACCTGCTGGCGGCTCGCGCCCTTGATGACGATCTCGGTCTGTGTCGGCGTCTCGCACTTCACGCCCGCGGGCATCTGATGCACCACCGGATGCGAGAAGCCGAGCGACAGGTTGAGCTTGTCGCCGGCGGCCTGCGCGCGATAGCCGACCCCGACCAGCGCGAGACGCTTCTCGAAGCCGGTCGTGACGCCGGTGACCATGTTGGCGACGAGCGCGCGCATGGTGCCGGACATCGCGTTGGCCTCGCGGCTCTCGCCGAGCGCCTCGAACGTCAACTGGCCGTCGTTCTGCACGACCTTGACGAGCGGGTGCGCACGCTCGGTCAGCGTTCCGAGCGGACCCTTGACGCCGATCGCCTCGGCCGACACGTTGATCTCCGCGCCCTTCGGCACGACGATCGGATTCTTTCCAACACGGGACATCGCAAATTCTCCTGGATCTCGCGCGGCCTCAGGCCACGTAGCAGATGACTTCGCCGCCGACGCCGGTCGAGCGCGCCTTGCGGTCGGTCATCAGGCCCTTCGACGTCGACACGATGGCGATGCCGAGGCCGTTCATGACGACCGGGATCGCGTCGCTCGCCTTGTAGATGCGCAGGCCGGGACGCGACACGCGATCGAGACGCTCGATGACCGGGCGGCCGGCGTAGTACTTGAGGCCGACCGTCAGTTCGGACTTGCCGCCGTTCTCGGTGACGGTATATCCCTCGATGTAGCCCTCGTCCCTGAGGACATCGGCGATCGCCACCTTCACTTTGGAAGAAGGCATCACGACCTCGGTCTTTTCGACGCGCTGCGCGTTACGGATACGCGTCAGCATGTCGGCGATGGGGTCACTCATGCTCATATCGAATCTCTCCTGGCGCCTGTCGGCAACCGCCTCGCATCCCGAAGGTTCGCGCGGCTTGCAGTAATGAATGCGTTGTCTTGCGTGTCGGACGGGCCTACCAGCTCGCCTTCGTCAAGCCCGGGATCTCGCCGCGCATCGCGGTCTCGCGGACCTTGGTGCGGGCCAGACCGAACTTGCGATACGTGCCGCGCGGACGCCCGGTGATCGCGCAGCGGTTGCGCTGCCGCGTCGGGCTCGCGTTGCGCGGCAGCTGCTGCAACTTCAGGCGCGCTTCGTAGCGCTCCTCGTCCGACCTGCTCTCGTCGGCGATGGCGGCCTTCAGCTCGGCGCGCTTCGGTGCGTACTTCTTCACCAGCGCGGCGCGCTTCTTCTCACGATTGATCAGCGACAGTTTCGCCACGGTTTGGACCCTCGCCTCAGTTCTTGAACGGGAATTTGAATGCGACGAGGAGAGCCTTGGCCTCTTCATCGTTCTTCGCGGTGGTGGTGATGCTGATGTTCATGCCACGGATCGCGTCGATCTTGTCGTACTCGATCTCGGGAAAGATGATCTGTTCCTTGACGCCGATGTTGTAGTTGCCGCGGCCGTCGAACGCGCGTCCCGAGATGCCGCGGAAGTCGCGCACGCGCGGCAGCGCGACGGTCACGAAGCGGTCGAGGAACTCGAACATCCGCGCGCCGCGCAACGTGACCATGCAGCCGATCGGGTACCCCTCGCGGATCTTGAACCCGGCGATCGGCTTCTTCGCCTTCGTGATGACCGGCTTCTGGCCGGCGATCTTGGTCATGTCGCCGACGGCGTGCTCGATGACCTTCTTGTCGGCGATCGCTTCGCCGACGCCCATGTTGAGCGTGATCTTCGTGATGCGCGGGACCTGCATCGCGGACTTGTAGCCGAACTTCTCGGTCAGGTCGCCGACGACCTTGTCGCGGTAGTACTGCTGGAGACGAGCCATGGTGCCTTCCTCGTTTAGGCCGAAACCGCGTCGCCGCTCGAGCGGAACACGCGAATCTTCTTGCCGTCCTTGGCCACGATGCCGACGCGATCGGCCTTGCCGGACTTGCCGTTGAACAGCGCGACGTTGGAGATGTCGATCGGCATCGTCTTGTCGACGACGCCGCCGGTCAGTCCCTTCATCGGGTTCGGCTTCTGGTGCTTCTTGACGACGTTGACGCCCTCGACCAGGAGGTGCGTCGCGTCGACGCGCTGCAGGACCGTGCCGCGCTTGCCCTTGTCCTTGCCGGTGATGACGACGACTTCGTCGCCCTTGATGATCTTGTCCATGTCTCTGCCTGAGAGGGTTAGAGCACTTCCGGAGCCAGCGACACGATCTTCATGAACTTCTCGGTACGCAACTCGCGCGTGACCGGTCCGAAGATGCGCGTGCCGATCGGCTCGAGCTTGTTGTTCAACAGGACGGCCGCGTTGCCGTCGAACTTGACGAGCGAACCGTCGGGACGGCGCACGCCCTTGGCGGTGCGGACGACGACGGCGTTGAAGATCTCGCCTTTCTTGACGCGCCCGCGCGGGGCCGCATCCTTGACCGTGACCTTGATGATGTCGCCGATGGTCGCGTAGCGACGCTTCGAGCCGCCGAGAACCTTGATGCACAGCACTTCGCGCGCACCGGTGTTGTCGGCCACTTCGAGCCGGGATTCCGTCTGAATCATTTTTTTTTCATCCCAACTTGATCCGCTGCGCGCCGGGCCGGGGGCCCACGCTGCCGCGGTCAGTATTGGTTCCCGTGAAGGGTTGAGTCGGCTCGCGATGAAAGGCGTCGCTCGCTTCCGAGGAACTGCTGTCGCTTCTGTGCCGCCGTGCCGCCGTCACGCTCCGAGCGCCGAGCGGCGATTTCGGAAAAGCCCGCAAGTATATCAGTAAAACTCTCTCCGTCAACCGCTCCGCTTCGACTGCCCGGTCAGATGACGCGCGCGGCTTCGATCAGCCGCGTGACGGTCCACGCCTTCGTGCGGGCCATCGGACGCGTCTCGGCGATCTCGACGAGGTCGCCCTCGTTGTACTGGTCGGTCTCGTCGTGCGCGTGATACTTCTTCGAGCGGACCATGTACTTGCCGTACAACGGATGCTTGACCTTCCGCTCGATCAGCACGGTCACGGTCTTGTTCATCTTGTTGCTGACGACCCGGCCGACCAGCGTGCGCTGGAGGCTAGTCTTGCGTTCGTCGTCGTGGGGCGCCTCGGCCACGATGCCGCTGGAGAGTTCGCTCATTGCTGTCCCGCCTTATCGGCCGGCGACTTCTTCGCCGACACTTCGGTGATCACGGTCCTCACGCGAGCGATGTCGCGGCGGACCTTCTTCAGTTGACTGGTGTTCGACAGCTGCTGGGTGGCGATCTGCATGCGCAGGCCGAACTGCGCCTTCAGCAGATCGGTGAGTTCCTTGCCCAGCGCGGCCTCGTCCTTGTCGCGCAGTTCGGATGCTTTCATTGCGTTGTCCTTTCGATCGCGGTCGGTCAGCTGCCGACCTGGCGCACGACGAAGGTCGTGGCGATCGGCAGCTTGGCCGAAGCCAGGCGGAACGCCTCGCGCGCCACCGTCTCCTCGACACCGTCCATTTCGTAGAGCACCTTGCCCGGCTGGATCTCGGCGACGTAGTACTCGACGCTGCCCTTGCCGTTGCCCATGCGCACCTCGGCAGGCTTCTGCGAGATCGGCTTGTCCGGGAAGATGCGGATCCAGATGCGTCCGCCGCGCTTGATGTGCCGCGTCATCGCACGTCGCGCCGCCTCGATCTGGCGCGCGGTCAGACGACCCCGACCGACGGCCTTCAGGCCGAACTCGCCGAACGAGACCTTCGCGCCGCGCGTGGCGACGCCGGTGTTGCGGCCCTTCTGTTCCTTGCGGTACTTCCTGCGTGCTGGTTGCAGCATGATCTAGTCCTCGCTCAGTCCTTCTTGGCGACCGTCGTACCGCCGACGGCTGCTGCTTCCTTGGTCGCCTCTTTGGGAGCCGCGGCCTTGCGCACGCGCTTGACGACCGGCGTCTTGTTCGCGTCGGTGACGGCCGCGGCCTCCGCGGGCGTCGCACCGTCGGTCGCCGCGGCCGTCACGCCCTCGACCTTCCGCGGCGGACGGGCGCGTGCGCCCGGAGGCGGAGCGCGACGACCCGGACGACGATCCTCGCGCTCGGCATCGGGCGCCGCGACCGCGGGCGCCTCGTTGCCGGCGAGCCGCTCGCCCTTGTAGACCCAGACCTTGATGCCGATGGCGCCGTAGGTGGTCTGCGCTTCGCCGAAACCGTAGTCGATGTCGGCACGCAGCGTGTGCAGCGGCACGCGACCCTCGCGATACCACTCGCGACGCGCGATCTCGATGCCGTTCAGGCGACCCGACGACATGATCTTGATGCCCTGCGCGCCGAGGCGCATCGCGTTCTGCATCGCGCGCTTCATCGCGCGGCGGAACATGATCCGCTTCTCGAGCTGCTGCGCGATCGAGTCGGCGATCAGCTGCGCGTCGATCTCGGGCTTCCTGATCTCCTCGATGTTGACGTGCACCGGCACGCCCATGCGCTTCTGCAGCTCGACCTTGAGCGACTCGATGTCCTCGCCCTTCTTGCCGATGACGACGCCGGGACGCGACGAGAAGATCGTGATGCGCGCGTTCTTGGCCGGACGCTCGATGACCACGCGGCCGACCGAGGCGTTCTTCAGCCGCTTCTTGAGGAACGCGCGAACGCGCAGGTCCTCGTTGAGCATGCCGGCGAAGTTGACGTTGCCGGCGTACCAGCGGCTCGTCCAGTTGCGCGTGACCGAAAGACGGAATCCGGTCGGATTGATTTTTTGACCCATCGTTTTCCTCAGTGTCCCTTGCGCGTCGCGGGAGTGTCGGCGACGGTGATCGCGATGTGGCAGGTCTGCTTCTCGATCTGGTTGCCGCGGCCCTTGGCGCGCGCCGACGAGCGCTTCAGCGACGTGGCCTTGTCGACCGTGATCAACGAGACACGAAGCTCGTCGATGTCGGCGCCGTCGTTGTGCTCGGCGTTGGCGATGGCCGACTCGAGCACCTTCTTGATGATCGTGGCCGCCTTCTTCGGGCTGAAGTGCAGCACGTTCAGCGCCTGGTCGACCGGCTTGCCGCGGATCAGGTCGGCGACCAGCCGACCCTTCTGCGCCGACAGGCGGACACCGCGCAAAATCGCTCTGGTTTCCATCATCGCTTCCTTATTTCTTCGCCTTGCGATCCGCGGCGTGACCCTTGAAGGTCCGCGTGACCGCGAATTCGCCGAGCTTGTGGCCGACCATGTTCTCGGAGATGTAGACCGGAACGTGTTGACGACCGTTGTGGACCGCGATCGTGAGACCGACGAAGTCGGGCATCACCGTCGAGCGGCGCGACCAGGTCTTGATCGGACGCTTGTCGCCCGATGCCTTGACCGCGTCGACCTTGTGCACGAGGTGCGCATCGACGAACGGGCCCTTCTTTTCTGAACGAGTCATGTTCTTTCCTTACTTCTTGTAGCGACGCTGATCGATCATGCTGTTCGTGCGCTTGTTGCGACGGGTGCGGAAGCCCTTGGTCTTCGTTCCCCACGGGCTGACCGGATCGCGGCCCGCCGCGGTCTTGCCCTCGCCGCCGCCGTGCGGGTGATCGACCGGGTTCATCACGACACCGCGAACGGTCGGACGCACGCCGCGCCAGCGCATCGCACCGGCCTTGCCGATCTGACGCAGGCTGTGCTCGCCGTTGCCGACCTCGCCGATGGTGGCGCGGCACTCGACGTGCACCTTGCGGATCTCGCCGGACCGCAGGCGGACCTGCGCGTAGACGCCTTCGCGCGCCAGCAGCATCACCGAGGTGCCGGCCGAACGCGCCATCTGCGCGCCCTTGCCCGGGATCATCTCGACGCAGTGGATCGTGGTGCCGACGGGGATGTTGCGGATCGGCAGCGCGTTGCCGGCCTTGATCGGCGCTTCCGAGCCGGACATCAGCTGCGTGCCGACCGAGACTCCCTTCGGCGCGATGATGTAGCGGCGCTCGCCGTCCGCGTACAACAGCAACGCGATGTTGGCCGACCGGTTCGGGTCGTACTCGAGGCGCTCGACCTTGGCCGCGACGACGTCCTTGTTGCGCTTGAAATCGATGATCCGGTACTGCTGCTTGTGACCGCCGCCGATGTGACGGGTGGTGATCACGCCGCGGTTGTTGCGGCCCGCCGACTTCGACTGACTCTCGGTCAGCGCGTCGATCGGGCGACCCTTGTACAGATCCGGGTTGACGACCTTGACGAGGCCGCGACGGCCCGGCGAGGTCGGCTTGACTTTGACGAGTGCCATGATTACTTGGCCTCCGCGGAGAAGTTGATTTCCTGGCCGGGCGCGAGGCTCACGAAGGCCTTCTTGACGTCGCTGCGACGGCCGGAGATCTTGCCCGAGCGCTTCTTCTTGCCCTTCTGGACCAGCATCTGGACCGACTCGACCTGGACCTTGAAGATCATCTCGACGGCCGCCTTGACCTCCGGCTTGGTCGCGCTCGGCGTGACCTTGAAGAGCACCTGCTCGCGCTTGTCGGCGATGAAGGTGGCCTTCTCGGAGACGATCGGCGCGAGCAGCACCTGATAGAGGCGGTCGGCCGTGGGCTTGGTGTTGGTTCTCATGCGAGCATCTCCTCGATCTTCGCGATGGCGGAGCGCGTGAGGATCACGTTCTTGTACTGGACCAGCGACACCGGGTCGGCATGGCGCGGCTCGACGACGAGCACGCCCTGCAGGTTGCGCGACGCGAGCAGCAGGTTCTCGTCGACCGCGTCGGTGATGACCAGCGTCGACGCGCCACCGGCCGCGAAGCCGAAGCTCTTCAGCTTGTCGGCCAGCATCTTCGTCTTCGGCGCATCGACCGAGAAGCTGTCCACCACCGACAGGCGGCCTTCGCGCGCGAGCTGCGAGAGGATCGAGCACACGCCGGCGCGATACATCTTCTTGTTGATCTTGTGCGTGAAGTTCTCGTCGGGCAGGTTCGGGAAGATCCGGCCGCCGCCGCGCCACAGCGGCGACGACGCCATCCCGGCTCGGGCGCGGCCCGTGCCCTTCTGCCGCCACGGCTTCTTGGTGCTCTTCGCGATGTCGCTGCGACCCTTCTGCGCGCGGTTGCCGCTGCGGGCGTTGGCCTGATAGGCCGTCACGAGCTGGTGGATCAGCGCTTCGTTGTAGTCGCGGCCGAACACCGTATCGGGGGCCGTGACGTTGGAGGTGGATGCGCCTTGCGCGTCGAGGAGCTTCAATTCCATGATCAGGCTCCCTTGTTGGCCGCCTTCAGCGGCGTCTTGACGGCGTGCTTGACGACGATGCTGCCGTTCTTCGCACCGGGAACCGCGCCGCGGACCAGCAGCAGGCCGCGCTCCGCGTCGACACGCGCGACGACGAGGTTCTGCGTGGTGCGGGTCACGTCGCCGAGATGGCCGGTCATGCGCTTGCCGGGGAACACGCGACCCGGGTCCTGCGCCATGCCGATCGAACCCGGCACGTTGTGCGAACGCGAATTGCCGTGCGACGCGCGACCCGAACGGAAGTGGTGGCGCTTGATGACGCCGGCGTAGCCCTTGCCGATCGTCGTGCCCTGCACGTCGACCTTCTGGCCCGCCTCGAAGAGGCTCTCGACGGCGACGACCGAACCGGGCTTCAGATCGCCCAGGTTCTTCGCGTCGATCAGGAATTCCTTGAGGACGGTCCCGGCCTCGACACCCGCCTTGGCGAGGTGTCCGGCGGCTGCCTTCGTGACGCGCGATGCACGACGCTCGCCGAAGGTGACCTGGACGGCGCTGTAACCGTCGACTTCGTCCGTCTTGATCTGCGTGACGCGGTTGTTGGACACGTCCAGCACGGTCACGGGAATCGAGTCCCCGTCGTCCGTGAAGATGCGCGTCATGCCCACCTTGCGACCCACTAGACCGAAGCTAGGGCCAAGATTCATTTTATGCTCCGTTCCCGACATCGATTGGCCGGGGCTGTAGGACTGCCGTCGCCGAATTGAACCGGGCGACGGAAGCGATCAATCAGAAACTCCGAATCCCATTGTCCCGGATTCGGAAAAGCCCGCGACTATAGCGGCAAGTGCGCCATCGTGCAACTGCTGTCGCGGCATCAGCGCCGAATCGGATGCGTCGCGTCGCCGCCCGTCGGGCCGCAACGCGGGACTTCTACTGCAGCTTGATCTCGACGTCGACACCGGCCGGCAGGTCGAGCTTCATCAACGCGTCGACCGTCTTGTCGGTCGGATCGACGATGTCCATCAGGCGCTGGTGCGTTCGGATCTCGAACTGATCGCGCGACGTCTTGTTGACGTGCGGGCTGCGCAGCACGTCGAAACGCTGGATGCGCGTCGGTAGCGGGATCGGGCCCTTGACGACGGCACCGGTACGCTTCGCGGTGTCGACGATCTCGAGGGCGGACTGGTCGATCAGGCGATAGTCGAACGCCTTCAGGCGGATGCGGATCTTCTGGCTTTGCATGTTCGTTGCTCCAAAGAACGTGTGGTCACAAGGCGAACCACTTACTGAGAACACAAGGACGAGACGCCGTCGGCGTCCCGGATCAATCCTGTCGTCGCGGCG